>CANPZW010000001.1 GCA_947589385.1 uncultured Clostridia bacterium
ACGCGTGTTTTCGTGAAGCTGAAATTTCGCTTTCATCGCCTTTGTGGCGTAAAGAATTTCGAAAATTTCCTCCGTCGGGTAGTCGTAAAGCTTTAATAGGTGCTTATTCCCGATTCCGTAGGAGGGAGAATACCTGTTTATATCCATTTATTTCTCCGATTGAAGATATTATATCACCTATCACGTAGAAATTCAACTTTTTTCGGCATGTCTTTCCGAAAATACGCAGCCGCAGTAGTTCTGTCTATATAAATTGTGCTCCTTTGAAAGTTCGCAGCTTCTTAAATATCCGTTCCGTTTTTTAAAGTCGCTGTAAAGCCACATATCGCCGCCTATCTCCTTGCCTATGGAGTTTATTATTTCGGCGTTTTTCAAGGGACTTATTGTAAGGGTGGTCGTGAAAAAATCGTAGCCGCCCACCTTTGCGGCTTCGTAAGTTTTTTTAAGCCGAAGCCCGAAGCACGCGGCGCAGCGTTCGCCGCCCTCGGGGCAGTCCTCCAACCCGCGCACAGCCGAATAAAATTCCTCCGCGCCGTGTCCGCAGTCCATAAAGTCCGCCCAGCCTGTTTCTTCTGTGAAACGTAAAAGTTCTGCCTTTCTCCTTTCGTATTCCCCGCCCTCTATATTCGGGTTGTAAAAGAAAACGGTTATTTTAAAAAATTCTTTCAGCCTTTCGAGGCACGCGGAAGCGCACGGCGCGCAGCAGCAGTGCAGCAAAAGCCGTCCGCCCGCGCCCTTTTGCGCCTGTTCCAGCATAAGACTGTCAAAGTTGAGCTTCGTCATACAAAAATTGTAGCACATTGCGGGGCATATTTCAACTTTTATTATCGGCGTTGCAATTAAAAATTCTTGCAAAAGCCGCGCCGTTGTGTTATTATATGGCTATATCAACTTTGGAGACGATAATGTCAGGTTTGAATTTAAACGGCATAACCAAAATATATCCTTCGGGCGCGACGGCGCTGTACGACGTTTCCCTCGAAGCGGGCGACAGGGAATTTCTTGTGATACTCGGCGGGGAGAAGTGCGGCAAATCCAGCCTTCTGAAAGTCATAGCGGGGGTGGAAGACGCGAGCTCGGGCGGCGTTTTCATCGACGGCAAGGACTTAACGGGCGTCGAACCCAAGGACAGGGACGTGGCAATGGTTTACCGCGGCGATACGCTTTATCCCTCGCTTAACGTCTATGACAATATGGCTTTCGGGCTACGGCTTAGAAAAGCGCCGCAGGCGCTGATAGACAAGCGCGTAAAGTCGGCGGCGGATATTTTGGGCTTGAACGAAATTCTCTACCGCAAACCCAAGGTGCTTTCGGCGGCGGCGCGCCAGCGCGTAGCCATAGCGAGGGCGATTGTGAGAGAGCCGCGGCTCTATCTTTTCGACGAGCCGCTTGCGGGCATAGACGAAACTTTGCGCCGCGATATGCTCAACGTTATAATAAACTTGCAGGCGAGAATGAACGGCACGTTTATTTACGCCACAAAAAACCTTTCGGAAGCGCTTACGATAGGCACGCGTATAGCCGTTATGAAAAGCGGGCTTATCCAGCAGATAGATACGCCCTCGAATCTCTACGACTATCCCGCCAACACGTACGTAGCCTTTCTTATAGGCTCCCCGACGGTAAATCTTTTAAAAGACGTTAAAATCGTAAAGGGAGAGGACGGTTACGCCGCGGAATCCGGCTTCGGCAGACTGAAACTGCCCGAAAACATAGTTAAACGCTTTTCGGATGTTGAAGAATACGCCCAAAGCGGCAAGGCGGTGATTTTGGGTCTCCGTCCCGAGGACGTTAAATGCGCCGCAGACGGACCTCTTTCCGCAAAAATGGGCAAAACGGAGGAGGCGGACGGCGTGACCTATGCGGAATGTACTCTGCCCGACGGTCAAATCGTCCTTGTCACGGCGGACGCGCATAAGGGCAAGACGGAAACGGTTTCGCTTGCGGTTGACGGAACAAGGCTGTATCTGTTCGACGCGGAAACGCGGCTTACGCTTTTATCCAGAGATAGCGGATATAAGCCTACGGGGCACAAGGACGCGGACAGAATACCCCTTCCCTATCCAGAGGAACAGCGGATAATCGAAAAGCTTAAACCGCAGAAGCAGAACTTACCTAAGAAAAAAATCAGATGACGACCCAAAAGCCCCGACAAGGGGTTTTTGTTGTAATGGGTTATTGTTCTTTCCAATAATTTTCTAAAAATAATGGCAGAAGTATTTCTCGACGCGTTTCTCGATACGCTTAAAGTCTTTCCGTTTCTTCTTGTAATATATATAATTATAGAGCTGATAGAACACAAGACTACGCTTACGGGCAACCGCAAAATTTTACAGGGACGTTTAGCCCCGCTTATAGGCTCGGCGGCGGGAATAATACCGCTGTGCGGGTTTTCCGTCATGGCTTCGAAGCTGTACGAAAAGGATTATATAAAGACGGGTACGCTTTTATCGGTGTTTATCGCCACATCCGACGAAGCTGTGATAATTCTTTTAACCGACTTTACGTCTGCGGCGCTTCGGGCGATTTTGCCGCTTGTGGTCATAAAATTCGTGCTTGCGGTGGCGGTGGGCTACGCCGTGAACGCCTTAATTTCAGGTAAGTCGGAATCCGTCCTTCCGCAAGGCGAGGTGGAGTATTCCTGCGGTCATTCTCATCACGGCGGAAAATCCGCCGTACAGCTTTATCTTTTGTCGCCGCTATGGCATTCATTCAAAATAACCCTGTATCTGTTCGCCGTCAACCTTGCTTTCGGACTTATAATTTTTTACGTGGGCGAGGATAAAATAGCCGCCTCTTTCGGCGTAAATATTTGGTTGCAGCCCCTTATAACCGCCGCCGTAGGGTTGATTCCAAGCTGCGCTTCGAGCGTGATTGTCACAAGCGCCTATCTTCACGGAGGAATTGCCTTCGGCAGTATGCTGGCGGGACTTTCCGTGAACGCGGGCATGGGATTCGTCGTTTTGATGAAAAACACCAAAAAATTAAAGCGCAATCTCGCGCTGCTCGCCTTTTCTTATGCTGTCGCATATGTTGCGGGCATACTTGTCAACCTTCTTGCGCCCTATCTGAATTTGTAAAATTTTCAAAAAATTTCCCCCCGAACGCTTGACAATCCGCGTTCGGGGTATTATTATAATATTATCATATGAATATTCGTTCATATTTCAGCATATAATATACCAAAGGAGGAATTTATGCAAAAATTCGACGAAGAGGAACTGCATGCGCGCCGCATAAAGGAAGTGCTTGTGGAAATGCCTTCCGAAGAGCAGATTGCCGAAATGGGGCGGCGTTTTAAGGCTTTAAGCGAGCCTTCCCGCCTAAAAATACTTCTTGCGCTTTCGGGCGGCGAACTATGCGTGGACCACATAGCGGAAGCGGCGGGGGGCAATCAAAGCGCAGTATCCCACCAGCTTAAAACGCTTAAAGACAACCGAATAATAAAGTGCCGCCGCGATGGGAAAAAAATTCTGTATTCCATTTCCGATTGGCATATAATGACCATGTTGCAGCTTTCGAAGGAGCATTTGAATTGCAATGAATAGCGTAATAAAAATAAGCGGTCTTGATTGTGCTAACTGCGCCCGCGAGCTGGAAGAGGAAATAGCTAAAATAAAGGGCGTATCCTCTGTTTCCGTCGATTTTATGGCGCAGAAGGTAGTTGTGGAAGCCGAGGACGGAGTACTCGAAAAAGTCAAATACATATGCGATAATTTCGAGGACGTGCGGGTTGTGGAAACCGACGCGCCGGAAGAAAACGGGCGTGGGGAAAGAATTTTCGGGGAAAAGATAAAAATCGCCAACCTCTGCTGCGCCAACTGCGGCAGGGAGCTTGAAGAATTGCTCAACAAAATCGACGGCGTGGAGGCGGCGGTGGATTTCATGAATATGCGCGTCATATTGAACGCGCAGACGCCCGACGCCCGCGAAAAGGCGATAAACGCCATAACTCACTTCGAGGACGTGAAAATAGTCGATGAAACCTCGAAAAAGAGCGCGTTCAAGGAGCATAAAAAGGATATAATATGCCTTGCCGCCGCTCTGGCGCTTTTTGTTCCTGCCATTGTGCTGGATTTAACGGGCATAGCGCGGCTTAATCTCGCGTACAGGATAACCGTTTACTGCCTGTACGGGCTTTCCTACCTTGCCGCGGGTCATCCCGTGCTTATAAACACGGCAAAGAATATTGTAAAGGGCAGGATTTTCGACGAAAACTTTCTTATGACCATAGCTTCGCTGGGAGCTGTGCTTTTGGGGATTTTCTCGGGCGACGGCTTTTACGAAGGAGTTGCGGTAATGCTTTTGTATCAGCTCGGCGAGTTGTTGCAGGCGGTTGCCGTCGGTTCTTCCCGCAATTCCATTGCAGACCTTATGAGCCTTAAAAGTGATTTCGCGACCCTTGTAACCGAAAACGGGCAGCGCGTGGTTTCTCCCGAGGAGCTGAGGATAGGCGATAAAATTATCATAAAGGCGGGTGAAAAAGTGCCTGCCGATTGCAGAATCGTAAAGGGCGGCACATCGCTGGACGTAAAAAGTCTTAACGGCGAACCTCTCCCGCGCGACGTAAGCGAGGGTGACGAGATTCTTTCGGGCAGTATAAATATATCGAAAATCATCGAAGCGGAGGTAGTGCGCGAATACAGGGATTCCGCCGTGGCGAAAATTCTCGAAATGGTGGAAAATTCCACCTCGCGCAAATCCAAACCCGAAAAATTCATAACGAAATTTGCAAAATACTATACCCCCGCGGTTTGTATAGCGGCGATAATTGTCGCAGCGGCAGTCCCGACGGTAATATGCGCGGTAAATTCGGCTTTCTTATGGAGCGTTTACCGCGGCTGGATATACAAGGCGCTTACATTCCTTGTAATTTCCTGCCCGTGCGCGCTTGTAATATCCGTTCCGCTTTCGTATTTCGGCGGAATAGGGCGTTGCGCTAAATTCGGTATTCTCGTCAAAGGCTCTACCTGCCTCGACGAGCTGGCGCTTTCAACGGTAGCCGCTTTCGACAAGACGGGCACTATGACAGAGGGCGCGTTCAAAGTGCGTAAATTTTCGGACGAAAGGGCTTTAAAACTTGCCGCCGCCGCCGAAAAGTATTCGTCGCATCCCATAGCGGCGGCATTCGCAGACATACATTCCGACACGACCGTTTCGGAGGCGGAGGAGATTGCGGGTAGGGGCGTAAAATGCCTTGCGGACGGAAAAGTTCTTCTTTGCGGCAATGCAAAACTTCTTGAAGAGCGCGGCGTGAAATTTACGCCTACGGAAAGCGTATCCACCCTTATATACGTGGCGTACGGCGGGGAATATATAGGAGTAATAGAGGTTGACGACGGCGTTAAAGAGGGGGCGAAAGAGGCGATAGCCGCGCTGAAATCGGACGGAATATCCTATGCCGTAATGCTTACGGGCGATTCAAAAGCGCGTGCGGCTGCCGTTGCGGAAGAAGTCGGGTTAGACGGTTTTTCTGCGGCTCTCCTTCCCGATAAAAAGCTTGAAGAGGCAGAAAAACTGAAAGAGCGCGGTAAGCTTATGTACGTCGGCGACGGCATAAACGACGCGCCCGTGATGACCGCGGCGGATTGCGCCGTATCTATGGGCAAAGTGGGCTCGGATGCGGCTATTGAAGCGAGCGACGTAGTACTTGTTTCGGACAATATCGCTCTCATACCGAAAGGCAGAAGAATAGCAAGAGGCACCCGAAGAATAGTCGTACAGAATATAGTCGGTTCTCTCGCCGTAAAACTTGCGGTAATGGCGTGCGGAATAGCGATAGCGGGCTTCCCGCTTATAGTTTCCGTCGTCGCTGACGTCGGGGTAATGCTTGTGGCTGTTCTGAATGCCATGCGCACCTCGCTTTTAAAGTAATTCATACCGAGGCTAACGCCAAGCGTATCGCCGCGTTTAACAGCGCGGTTCGAATGTCATACCGAGGCTACGCCGAGCGTATTCCATGTGAATACTTTGTTTTTGAATGCGCCGCCGATTTCGGGGCGGCGGCGCAGAATTTAAAAAACTGTTGTCAACGGAGAATTTTATGCTTGAAAAATATATCAAAGCCGCCCGCGGAGAAGTAAAGGCGGAACTTGTTTTGAAAAACGCCTCGTACGCGGACGTCTTTACGGGCGTCTGCCGCCACGGAGATATCGCTGTGACGGGCGATAAAATTGTGGGAGTGGGCGAGTACTGCGGCGAAAGGGAGATAGACTGTGAGAACTTCACAGTTCTTCCCGGCTATATCGACGGGCATGTCCATATCGAAAGTTCCCAGCTTTCGCCCGAGGGATTTGCCTCGCTCATAGTGCCTCGCGGCACTACGGCGATAATCGCCGACCCGCACGAAATAACCAACGTCTGCGGCGAAGAAGGATATAAATACATTTCCGTAGCCGCCAAAAGCGTTCCGCTGGACGTCTTTTTACAGCTTCCGTCCTGCGTCCCCGCAACGCCATTTGAAACGAGCGGCGCAATCCTTACGGGCGGCGACATCGAAAGGGATATTAAAGATAGCGCAATTTTCGGGTTGGGCGAATTTATGAACTACCCCGGCGTCATAAACTGCGACCCCGATGTAATAAAAAAGCTGGAAGCGGCGCATGCTGCGGGTAAAATTATCGACGGTCACGCCCCCGCCGTGCACGGTAAGGATTTGAACGCATACCTATGCGGCGGAATTTCTACCGACCACGAATGTGTAACGGGGGCAGAGATAGAGGAAAAAATTTCAAAGGGTATGTATGTGCATATACGCCACGGCTCATCTACGCAAAATCTTTGCAACGCAAGGTATATGACCGACAAGAATTTCCGCCGTTTTCTTCTGTGCACAGACGACAGGCACGCCGCCGACCTAAAAGAAAAGGGGCATATAGACGACGCGCTTCGCCGTCTTGTGACCGATTTCGGCGTTGAACCCGTCCGTGCGGTGACTTGCGCTACTCTTAACGCCGCCGAATGTTACGGTTTGAAATTCCGCGGGGGAATTGCGCCTTTCTGGCTTGCCGACCTCGTAGTTGTGGATAATTTAAAGGACTTCAACGCCAAGTACGTTATAAAAAACGGAAAAATCGTCGCAAAGAATGGCAAGCCCCTTTTCGACGCTACGAAGCGCTATCTTCCCGGAAGCGTTTTAAACACCGTGCGCCTTAAAAGGGAACTCGTTCCCGAAGATTTCGTATTAAAGCTTAATGGCACGAAAGCCAAAGCAATGACGATAGAGCCCGGCGGGGTCGTTACGGGCTGTGAAATAGTGGAGGTAAAGTCGGAAAAGGGGGACGTCGTATTGAAGGGAACCGACCTTTTGAAGCTCGCCGTTGTGGAACGCCATAAGCTGACGGGAAATATAGGCAGGGCGCTTTTCAAGGGCTACGGTTTCAAAGGCGGGGCGCTTGGAATCACAATCGCCCACGACAGCCACAACATAATTTTAATGGGCGACGACAACGCCGCAATGGCGAAAGCCGCCAACACGCTTAAAGAAATAGGCGGCGGCATGGTTATAGTGGAAAACGCTACGGGGAAAACGCATACGCTTACCCTTGACATAGGCGGTTTGATGTCCTCGCGCGACGCTGAAAGTTTACAGCGCGACAGCCGCGCTTTAATCGAACTTGCCTATTCAATGGGAGTTAGAAGGGAGTATGAAGCTTTTATGTCGCTGGCGTTTTTGTCACTGGCGGTAATACCTAAACTCAAATTGCTCGATACGGGTTTGTTCGACGTCGAAAAATTTGCCTTTACCGATATTAACGCGTAACTTTCGGTAAGTTAAAACTTATCGCTTAACGGATTAAATCAGCCCGCGGCGCAAAAATTTTGCGCCGCGGGCTTTAAATTATAAATACTTTCTAAACTTATTTAATTCTTATTTAATTAAGCTTTTGCCCGTCATTTCTTTGGGAACGGGCAAGCCCATAACGGTCAAAAGAGTGGGGGCAAGGTCTGCTAAAATGCCGTTCTTGCGCAGTTCCGCGCCCTTGTATTTTTCCGAAATCAACACGACGGGCACGGGGTTTGTAGTGTGAGAGGTTAGAGGCGAGCCGTCGTCTGCAATCAAGTCGTCCGCATTGCCGTGGTCGGCGGTGAGCAACACCGCGCCGCCCATTCCAAGGATTTTATCGGCAACCTTTTTTACGCACTCGTCAACCGTGCCGACAGCTTTTACGGTAGCTGCAATATCGCCTGTATGTCCTACCATGTCGCAGTTGGCATAGTTAAGAATTATTACGTCGTGCGTGTTCTTGTCCAACTCTTGTAAAACTCTGTCCGTTACAAGATATGCGCTCATTTCGGGCTGCAAATCGTAGGTTGCAACCTTCGGCGAGTCAATTAAAATTTGTTCTTCGCCGTTGCTGACGGCATATGTTCCGCCGCTGAAAAAGAAAGTTACGTGCTGGTATTTTTCGGTTTCGGCAATTCGAAGCTGAGTCTTTCCCGATTTTGCAAGATATTCGCCAAGAGTATTTTCAAGCCGTGTCTTGGGGAAAGCGATTTCGACGCCCTCGAAAGAAGAGTCATATAAGGTAAAACAAACGTAAACGGGGGCTAAAAATCCGGTTTTTCTTACGAAAGCAGTGCCCTTTGGAACAACAAATTCCTTTTGGCTTATTGCCCTTGTAAGTTCCTTTGCGCGGTCTGAGCGGAAGTTGAAGAAAATCACGCTGTCGCCCTTTTCCAAAAGTCCCACGGGCTTACCGTTTTTGTAAACTTTGGTGGGAAGAACAAATTCATCTGTTATGCCCGCCGCGTAGCTTTCTTCCAAAGCTTCAACGGGGTCGCAGGTACGGTTGCCTGTGCCCAGGGTCAGCATATCGTAAGCCTTTTCGATTCTTTCCCAGTTGTTGTCGCGGTCCATAGCATAGTATCTGCCTACGACGGAGGCAATTTCCCCGAACCCGAGCTTATCTATTTCTTCCTGCAATTCTCGCATATATTCCACGCCCGAAGTGGGGGAAGTGTCTCTGCCGTCCATAAAGCAGTGAACGTATGCCGTTTTCAGCCCGCGCATCTTCGCCATTTTTAAAAGAGCATATAGATGTTCGGAATGGCTATGCACACCTCCGGGACCTAAAAGTCCATAAAGATGCAACTTTTTCCCGTTTTTCTTTGCCGAATCCATAGCTTTTACAAGAGCCGGATTTTCGAAAAAATCCCCGTCTTCGATAGCTTTTGTTATCTTCGTCAAATCCTGATATACTATTCTGCCCGCGCCTATATTCATATGCCCGACTTCGGAATTACCCATTTGTCCGTCGGGCAAGCCCACGTCTTTGCCGCTCGCGCCGAGGGTGGCGGAGGGGTACTCTTGCATATATGCGCATACGTTTTTACTGCCGTCTATGGAGATTGCGTTGCGTTTTCCCGCGGGCGCAATACCGTAACCGTCCATTATAATTAAAGCATAAGGAATTTTTTTCATGGTCATTTACCTTTTAAAAAATTTTAAAACCCGAAAGGGCTTGACTTATTATTCTGCTATATGTATTCTAATTTTAAGGAGAAACATAGGATGAATTTAAGTTTACCTGCAACCGATGCGGCGCAAATAGTGCCCACGCGCAACTTTAACATGCTGTATATCATTTTAGATTGCGTTTTTCTTGCGGTTTTTATCGGTTTGTTGATATGGAAGAAGCGCTATTCCACATTGCTGTTTGCGCTTTTCGGCGGAATTTTATACACTGTTGTTGATTTCGGCGGCTTTTATCTTTTAAGCCACACCCGAACGGTTTATATCGACGGAATTTTGCAAGGCGCGGGCGGCACTTTCGCAGTGCTGTTATGGATGTCATTGAGTTACGGCTTTACGAATTTTGCTTTTATCTGGATATTGCTCGGTCGCGACCGCTTTGCAAAATACTGGATATTTTTAATCGTAATGTGGTGGATGATTTGTCCTTCCATAAGCGAACTTGGCGGAGAAGCAACCATAACCACGTCGCGGACAACAGGCGCATATCACGGTTGGATGGGAGTTGTGCTTGTGGTAAGTTATCTTATCCTTATAGTTCTGCTTATGAAAAAATCTCCGCAAAAGGCGTTTGTAAGCGTTTTGTATCTCTGTCTTATAGGAATTTCCGTCCAATTCGGTTGGGAGTTTTCGCTACTTGTAAACGGGATACGCCCCATGAACGCGGCAAGCATACGTACGCTTATAGTCAATTCCTGCCTCGAAACAAACCTCGGCATGCCGCTGATATACGCCATATTTTATTTTTGGCGCAGACGCTTTAACGAGGATTTGTCGGATGCACGCCATAATGAAGATTGCGAAAATACGCTTTGCGGCGAAATGCCAGCAGAACTGAATTGAATTTCCTGCCGCACCGTAATTGAATTTTTACCGCCGCCGCGCCGAAATTTTCGGCGCGGCGGCGATTAACTTTAAGCCGCTTAGTGTTGCTTTTATGCGCTTATTTATCGAAATTTACGATTGTTGCGAAGTCAAGCTTTAAGGAAGCCCCGCCGATAAGTCCGCCGTCGATGTCGGGTTGAGCCATAAGCCCCTTGCAGTTGGCGGCGTTCATACTGCCGCCGTATTGAATTATTACTTTTTCGGCGCATTTCGGGCAGAACAATTCGCCTATTTTCTTTCTGATAAACGCGATTGTCTCCTGCGCCTGTTCGTTGGTGGCGGTCTTGCCCGTGCCTATCGCCCATACGGGTTCATAGGCGATTACAACTTTCTTTATATCCTCAACGCCTTTAAGCCCTTCGGAAAGTTGGCGGGTCAAAACCTTTTCCGTTTCGCCCGCTTCGCGCTCTGCAAGCGTTTCGCCTACGCATACTATGGGTTTAAGTCCCGAATTTAATGCGGTGTGCAGGCGTTTGTTTACCGTTTCGTCCGTCTCGCCGAAATATTGCCTTCTTTCGCTGTGACCTATAATCACGTATTCCACGCCGTACTCTTTCAGCATATCGGCGGAAATTTCGCCCGTGAACGCCCCCGAAGCCGCCCAGTGCACGTTTTCCGCGCCTATTTTAATATTGCTGTCTTCCGCAGCTTTTACCATAGCGGGTATCAAAATGGCGGGCACGCACAGCGCGACGTCGCAGTCGGCGTCTTTAACCAGCGGTTTAAGCTCGTTTATAAGCTTTGCGCCGCTTTCCGCCGTCATATTCATCTTCCAGTTTCCCGCAATAAAGGGTTTTCTCGACATAAATTTACTCCTTTCAATTTTTATGCAATAAGATTATATCACTGTGCGCCGCCAAAAGCAACGCGGCGAAAAAAATTTACGGAAAATTATTCCTTTTAAAAAAATTTGCAAATAAATTATAGAAATTTGCAATTTTGCTTAATAAAATGGCGGTGCGGGCGCAAAAATTGCGCCCGCACCGCGTAATTTGCGGCGGTTAATCGCGAATGCCCGCACCGCGTAATTTGCGGCGGTTAATTGAACGCCCGCGGCGCAACCTTGCGCCGTGGGCTATGCCTTAATAATCTTTTCTGCCGAGAATGTAATCTGCCGAAACCCCGAAATAATCGCATATATTGCAAAGCGATATTAAATCGGGCTCAATCTTTTCCGCTTCCCAGTATGAAATTTTTCTTTGCGTCGTCTGCAAATCTTTCGCTAATTGGCTTTGGGTCAAATTTTTGTCAAGCCGCAGTTGCTTCAACCTTTCCCCAAAAAAAATTTTCATACTGTAATTTTAGACTAAAACTGTCTTAAATATTTGACATAGATAATTTTTGTCTATGCAATATTATCGGCTTGAAAATAAATTTAAAGCGTTAGGGGGCTTGAAGTGTTTTTATTGTTCAGCACAATCAAAATGAAAGGGTAGTAGTTAAAAAGCGGCGGGCGCGAAAGGTTCGCGCCCGCCGCAACAGCCTTATAAATAGGTCAGTCCTCTTTTTTACCTTTAAAATACTTGCGTAAAATCAAATTGATGAATTGCGAAAGGGAGCGGTCGTCCTTTTCAGCTTCCGCTTTCAGTTCGGTTAACAAATCGGAATCTATGGTAATGCTTATTTTTTCTTTTAAAGGTTTCATTTTAAGCTCCTTAAAATAATTATACTTAAAATCATACTTATGCTTGACAAATGCTACAAAGTAGGATAAAATACTACTAAATTCAACAAAGGAGACATTTATGAAACGAAAACTTTTAGTTGCGCTTATTGCGCTTACCTGCGCGCTTTGCCTTGTGTTTAGCTTGGCAGGCTGTAAACCCGCCGAAAATCAAAGTGGCACCCAGCAGGGTGGAGCAAAACCGCACACCCATAATTATGTGTATAAATGTAGTCAAACGGAGCATTGGCAAGCCTGCACTGTTTGCGGAGAAGAAAAAGACCGCGGCGTTCACACCGTATCTGACGGGGTTTGCCCCGCCTGCGGATATGTGGAAAAATGCACCGAAGGGCTTGAATTTACGGAAATTAAGGAAAACGAAGAAATAATCGGATATTCCGTATCGAATGGTACGGCAACGGACAGCCATATATTTATACCCTCGTTTTATAATGATTTACCTGTAATCTATATCGACGGATATGCGTTCCAATATTGCGAAAGCCTTAAAGAAATAACCATAGGCAACAGTGTTATTTCAATCGGATTCAACTATTTCATATGGGGAAATGAATATTGTGGAGCGTTCTCAGGTTGCACAAGCCTTGAAGAAATAAACATTCCAGATAGCGTTACTTATATCGGCTTGTTTACGTTCTCAGGCTGTACAAGCCTTGAAAACATAACCATACCCAACAGTGTTACTTCTATCGACGAGGGTGCGTTCTCAGGTTGTAAAAGGCTTAAAGAAATAACCATTCCCGACGGCGTTACTTCAATCGGCAGTGGGGCATTTTATGATACAGCCTATTATAATGACGCTTATAATTGGAAAAACGACGTTTTGTATATCGGAAATTGTCTTATAGAGGCAAAAGATACATTATCGGGTAGTTACCAAATAACCCCCGGAACCAAATTGATTGCCGATTTAGCGTTCTCAGGCTGTAAAAGCCTTGAAAAAATAACCATACCCGACAGCGTTACTTCTATCGGCATTGAGGCGTTCTATGGTTGCACAAGCCTTGAAAGCATAACCATACCCGCAAGCGTTACTTCTATCGGAGATGGTGCGTTCGAAGATTGCACAAGCCTTACGGAAATAACCATAGGCCGCGGTGTTACTTCTATCGGATATGAGGCGTTCGAAAATTGCACAAGCCTTAAAGGAGTGTACATAAATGATATAGCCTCTTGGTGCAATATAGATTTTAAAGATTATTCAGCCAACCCGCTTGTTTATGCAGGTAATTTATATTTAAAAGGTCAACTTGTAACAAATCTTGAAATACCTGACGGAGTAACCGCTATTAAAGATTACGTGTTCGAAGGTTTCGGAAGCCTTAAAGAAATAATCATACCCGACAGCGTTACTTCTATCGGCGAATTGACGTTCTATAATTGCGTAAATATAAAAACGGCAACAGGTCCAACATGGGCAATAGAATATATAATACTTGGAATGTATAATGCATATGGTTCCCCAAGCAATTTACAAACGGTTATTTTGACAAGTGGTGATTCTATCGGCGATAATGCGTTCTATTGTTGTTATGGCCTTACTGAGATAACCATACCCGATAGCGTTACTTTTATCGGTGAGAGTGCGTTCTATGGATGTAGAAGCCTTGAAAGAGTAATTTTTGAAAATACCGCGGGTTGGAAAGTTTCCTACCATTCGGATATGTCAAATCCCGAAGAAATAAATGTTGACAACCCCGAGCAAAATGCAGTAAATTTTAAATATACATATTCTGGGTATTATTGGAAGCGCGGCGAGTGAAATTGCCGTGAATTGCCCGCTTAAAAAACAAAAGGACGGATATAATATCTGAAATCCGAATAAACAAAGCCTGAAAAAGGAAGCCGCGGGGGCGAAAATTTTCGCCCCCGCGGCATAGTATTTTTGCGGTAAATTGCAAGCATAAAATTTCCCCGCGGCGCAAATTTTTCGCCGCGGGGAAAAACTTTACTTTTTATCGTTAAGACAAGCTATTCCCGGAAGAATCTTTCCTTCGAACAGTTCCAGCGAAGCGCCGCCGCCCGTCGAAATGTGGGTCATTTTATCGGCAAAACCGAGCTGTTGCACTGCCGCCGCCGAATCTCCGCCGCCGATAATGGTGGTGCACTTGCCGTAAACGTCCGCAAGCGCCTTTGCGACGGCTATCGTGCCCTTTGCAAGCGTGGGATTTTCAAAAACTCCCATAGGTCCGTTCCAAATAACCGACTTCGCCTTTGCAATTCTGCTTGCGTATAGCTTGCACGTTTCCGGACCTATATCCATGCCCATTTTGTCCGCGGGGATTTTGTCGCACGCCACAGTTTCGGTATCGATTTCCGCGTCTATGGGGTCGGGGAAGCGGTCTGTAACCACCGTATCCACGGGCAAAAGCAATTCCTTGCCCGCACTTTCGGCTTTTTCTATCATTTCCTTGCAGTAGCCGATTTTTTCCTCGTCCAAAAGCGACTTGCCGACTTCGCAGCCCTTTGCTTTCAGGAAAGTGTAAGCCATTCCGCCGCCGATTATAAGCGTGTCGCACTTTTCAAGCAGATTTGAAATAACATTAAGTTTATCCGAAACTTTCGCGCCGCCTAAAATCGCAACAAAGGGGCGTTTGGGATTTTCAAGCGTGTCCGCCATAACTTCCAATTCCTTTTCGATAAGGAAGCCGCATACGGCGGTTTTTATAATTCCGTATTCCACGATAGCGGCGGTGGAGGCGTGGGAGCGGTGCGCCGTGCCGAATGCGTCGTTCACATAGATTTCGGCGTCGTGCGCAAGCGCCTTGCAGAATTTTTCGTCTTTCTTTTCCTCTTCCCAGTGGAAGCGCAGATTTTCCAAAAGCACCGCCTCGCCGTCTTTTAACGCGTCGCGTTTAGCCGTGGCGTCTGGTCCGATTACGTCCTTTGCAAATTTTACTTTGCCGTCCAGAAGTTCGGAAAGCCTTTTTGCGACGGGCGCGAGGGTAAGCTTTTTCGGCTCGTCCTTTTTTGCTTTTTCTATAATAGCCTCGGCGGTGGTTTCGCCGTCCTCGACTTTCTTCAAATCCTTTTTATTAAGTTTTACCTCGTCGGAAAAAATCGAATGAGGTTTACCCATATGCGAGCAAAGCGTTACGCGCGCGCCTTTTTCAAGCAGATATTTGATAGTGGGCAAAGCGCCTAAAATTCTGTTTTCGTCGGTGATAACTCCGTCCTTCATGGGGACGTTGAAGTCGCAGCGCACCAAAACCTTTTTGCCTTTCAGGTCTTTTAAATCCTTAACGGACATCTTATTCATAGCGGTTCTCCTTAAATTTTATACTTTTTTATTATAGTTAATTATAGCTGAAAAGTCAATAAAAATTCCAAAAGACGGCAGCGGCGGAAATTTTTTCCGCCGCTGCCGTAAATTTTGTAAGCTTATAAACTGTAAAATCTAATATATACCGCGTTGCCGTTGGAATTTAAATCCTATTCGTCGAAACCGAACAGGTCGTTCGGGGTAATGTCGAACCTTTTGCAAAGATACACGATTTTTTCATAATCAAGCTGAATTTTTCCCGTTTCGTAATCGCTGTAATCCGCCTGATATTTTTTTAATTCCTCGGCAATCTGTTTTTGCGTCACGCCTTTGAACGTCCTTGCTTTTTTAAGATTTTCACCTACCAATTTAGCAATATCCATAAATCACAAAAAATATAGAAAATTCTTCTATATTTTGGTTGACTTATAGGAAAAAATTCCATATAATTAAATAAAAACGATATAGAAATTTTTTCTATAAAAGGGGAAACGAATGGATAAGGCTTTGATTAAGCGGTTGATAATTTTGATTGTAAGTCTGACGATAGTCGTTATTGCGTTTTTGATACCGTTTGATTTCAACAGAGCGCAAGCGGGCGGCGGAATGAAAGGCGGTGAAAAAATACGTTCTTCCGAGGAAGCGGCAAATTTGGTAAAAGGCTTTTGCGGTCAATTACAGGACAGCATGCCCGTGGGCGGTGAAATTACTTCGCCGGAAATTTATTCCGCATACGGGAGCGCGACCGTGTCCGAAACTTCCGACGCCAAATTGAATATGGAAATAAACGGAAGTTCCGAGCGTAGTGAAATGAAGTTGGAATATTCGCGTGTGCTTACGATTTATACGAACGATTATTCTAATTACAGCGTCGGAGAATTAAGGTTAAATTCTACAAAAGAAAAGTCCTGGAATAGCTTTGCTGCTTGTAAATCTCAATGAATGTGTCGTACTCGATTTTCTCGACGGATGGAAATGCCTTCTGAACGGTAATCTGGGTAATAATGCTTTCAGATTTTTAATTGATTTTTTCAATTTGCTTATTCTTCCCGTGACATATGTATTTTGGGCTTGGTCTATTATTCGTGGCGCGGATTTACAGCTTTCGGGATATTCGTTCAACAGGAATGACGCAAGAAGGAAAATCAGAAAAGTTTGGGTTTTTGCTTTGGTAATTCTTATATTTCATCTGTTTTTTAACGGATTGTTGGTAGGTGAATTTAAAGAAAGTTCGGTAAATTTATTTCTTACTTGGTGGGTTGCGGTCAAACGCACTTATCTGCCCGTATTTTTATTGCTTACGGCTTGGCGGATAATGTGGCTTATGCCATCCAAAGAAATTTCGGATTAAGGTTTTGTGCAAAGCCGCGGGAAGTTATTTTCCCGCGGCTTTGCCGCTTTTTTACGGTAAAATTATTGAAAATCAGCAGAAACTATGGTATAATCAAAAAAAAACCGAATCCGTCTATAATATGAATTGTAAAATTACGATTTGCGGCGCAGACGGAAAGATTTTTACCTCGTTCGGCTCGCTCGAATATACGGACGTCGGCTTCGATATCGATTACTCTATCGACGGCGACCGCTGCGTTCTTTCTTCGAGGGGAACTACCGTAACTCAAAGCCGCCGCGGCGCCGTCAACAACGATATAACGTTTTCCGAAAACAGCGAAACGGTCTGTATGCTGCTTTCGGGTGAACTTACGGGCAGCATCCCCGTAAAAACGGTGGAACTTTACGTCGAAAGAACGGAAAAGGGCGCCGCCGTAAAAATCATATATTTCCTCGGCGGGGGAAAGATACGGCTTAATCTCTCTGCCGAACTGCTTTAAAAAACGCCGTAAAGGAGAAAATATGAAAATCAGGTACCTCGGTCACTCGTCGTTTTTAATAACGTCAGGCGCCGGCGTCGCCGTCGTCACGGACCCGTACGCGCCCGAAGTCGGGTTTAAAATGCCGAAAGTTTCGGCGGACATTGTCACCGTCTCGCACAGGCATTACGACCACGACAACGTAAAGGCGGTAGATGGCAGTCCCGTAATTCTCGAAAAAGAACCGCAACTGTCCATATGCGGCATCGACATACGCTCGGTTGGGTGCTTCCACGACGACGCGGGCGGCAAAAAACGGGGCGAAAACAGAATTTTCAAATTCCGCATAGACGGTATAAACGTCTGTCACCTCGGCGACCTCGGCGAGCCCTGTTCGGACGGACTGATAGAAAAGATAAAGCCCGTTGACGTGCTGATGATTCCCGTCGGCGGTAACTATACGATAGACGCGCGTACGGCAAAGGAATATGTGGAAAAGCTATTGCCGAAAGTAGTAATTCCCATGCACTACCGCGTTTCGGGCGGTAAGGTGGATATAGAAGGCGTTGACGGCTTTTTGAAACTGTTCAGCGGCGTAATTATAGAGATACCGGAAAAGAGCGAGATAGAGCTTTCAGCCTCCGATTTGGGCGGCGAACAGCGCATCAAGGTTTTGAGGAGAGCATAGGCAGGTGGATTTCGATATTTTGGCGGACATAAAGCTCCGCGCCCAAAAAAAGACGATACACGAACTCCGCCAAATCGCGCGTGCTGTCGGGGTCGTTCATCCCGCAGACGGCAAAAAGGACAGGCTCGTCGGGGAAATAGTCAAAATTGCCTCGTGTGAGATTGCGCCAGCGCCGCGCTCGGCGCGCGGCGCGCCTCCGAAGTCGTCCGAATACGATAGAGAACTTGTAGCCGAAATAGAGGACTGCATGGAATACTATGCCGCCCTTAAAAACTGCGAAAGCGGGGCTTTGGCCGAGCTGAAAGTATCAGACGGCATGACGGAATTTCCATGTGCGGGGATTTTGGCGCGCGGCGAAAAGTACTATTTTCTGCGCGTGAACGGCTGTTTTCCGTCCGCGGAGGACGTGCATGTGCACGAATCATATATAAACCGTTTCGGACTGCTGGCAGGCGACAAAATAGAGGGCTCGGCAACCCGTTCGGCCGGTGGGGGAGCGCCTTCCCTGACGTCGATTGCCTTCGTGAACGGCTTCGAACCCGCCCGCCTCGAACGCACGCCCTTTGAAAAACTCACGTCGGTTTATCCCGAAAACCGCATAAACATTTCGCTTGAAGGGAACACGGCGGCGAGGATTGCAGAGTTTTTTGCTCCCTTGGGAATGGGGCAGCGGGCTTTGATTTGCGGGCAGAACGGTTCGGGCAAAACCACGCTTTTAATGCAGATAGCCGCGGGAATTTCTTTAAACGCCTCCGATTTGCAGCTTGTAGTGCTTTTAAACGCTGCTCGCCCCGAAGAAGTCACTTTATTCAAACGCGTTTTGAAAGGAGCGGAGTTGTTTTATACGTCCTTTGCCGACGAAGCCGAAAAAATCGCGGGCGCGGCGGAGTTCGTGTCGGGATACTGCAAACGGCAGACTGAGTGCGGAAAAAACGTAGCGCTTATAGCCGACGGGCTTTCCGAGCTCGAAAGCGCCTCGCGCGCGGCGGGCGTTGGAGGGGCTGCCAAAAGGCTGTTGTCCTGCGCGGTCTGCGCCGAAGAGGGCTGTTCGCTGACCGTGGTCGCCGCTTCTGACGAAAAATTTGCCGACGAACTGAAACCGGCTGCAAATATGCTCGTTGAGATGAACGCCGACGCGGTTTTGCACAGGATATATCCCGCTATCGACGCGCTTAAAACTTCGACTTCGCACGCGGAAATGTTGCGGTCCGCAGAGGAAACGGCGGCGGCGGACGTTCTCAGACGAAAAATCATAGAAAGCAGAAATTCCGTAAAGGAGCTTTGCGGAATAATAAAGCTGTTCGAAAGTTTTAAAGACAGCGGACGGCTTATAGAGGAAATTTTGAATGGCTGACAGAAATTTATTCTGCGATAAAGTTAAAATTACAATAAAATCCGGCGACGGCGGCGATGGAATGAATTCCTTCAAGTCCTATAAAGGCAAGCCTGCGTGCGGACCTGACGGCGGCGACGGCGGCGACGGCGGCAGTATATTCATACAGGCGGATAAAGACGTAAACGACCTGCTTGCGTTCCGTTATGTAAGCAAATACGTTGCCGGCGACGGCGAACGCGGCGGTTCCAATAAATGTTTCGGCAAATCGGGGGCGGACGTTATAATTAAAGTTCCCGTGGGCACTGTCGTAAAGGACGCTGAAACGGAAACCGTCATCTGCGACATGTTCGACGACGGCGGAAAGAAGCTTATCGCCGAAGGCGGAAGGGGCGGTAAAGGCAACGTGCGCTTTACCACTTCGCGCAGGCACGCCCCCAACTTCGCACAAAAAGGGGAAAAAACCGAACCGCATACGCTTATCCTCGAATTAAAGGTAATAGCGGACGTGGGTATTATAGGCTTTCCAAACGTCGGTAAATCGACAATGCTCTCTAAAATTTCCGCCGCGCGGCCGAAGATTGCAAACTATCATTTCACAACTTTGTCGCCCAATCTGGGCGTTGTAAAATATTACGACAATTCTTTTGTCGCCGCGGATATTCCGGGTCTTATCGAGGGCGCGTCGCAAGGCGCGGGGCTCGGTCACGATTTTCTTCGGCATATCGAACGCACGCGCATGCTTTTGCACGTCGTGGATATTTCGGGCGTGGAGGGCAGAGACCCCGTTTCGGATTTCGAAAAAATCAACGCCGAACTCAAAAACTATTCGGAAGCGCTTGCGGGGCGCCCGCAGATAATCGCGCTGAACAAGTGCGATATTTTCGGCGCGGAGCAAAACGCCGCGGCGTTCAGGAAAAAATACGGTAAAAAATACGATATATACTGCGTTTCGGCAATCGGCGGAGAGGGGCTGGAAGAGCTTATAAAGGCGGTTTTCGAAAAATTGCAAACCCTTCCGCCCGTGCAGAGGGTGGAAAGCGACGAAAGTTTCACATACCGCAAAAGCGGAGACCTCGACTACGAGATATTTATCGACGGCGGAGTATATTTCGTCGTCGGCTCGCTCGTGGATATGCTGTGCCGCAACGTAGTTTTATCCGACCCCGATTCGATGGCGTATTTCCAGAAGATTCTGCGTGAAAAGGGAGTTATCGCCAAGCTTTGCGAGTTGGGGATAAAAGAAGGTGACACGGTAAGCATAGGCGAGGTCGAATTTGATTTCGTACCGTAAAAAATAAGTTAAGGAGAAAATATGCTGACATCGAAACAGCGCGCAAAATTAAAAAGCCTTGCCGCAAATCTGCAACCCGTAGGACAGGTGGGCAAGGAAGGCATAGGGGAAAATATGCTTAAAAGCTTTTCCGACTGCTTGGATAAAAGGGAACTTATCAAGATAAACATTCTCGAAAACGCCGACGGCGACCCGCAGGAAATAGGCAGGGAGCTTGCGGAAAAACTTTCCGCGGAGTGCGTTATAGTCATAGGGCGCAAGGCGGTTTTGTACCGCCGTTCGGACCGCAAGGATGTGGAACACATTTGTTTATAACTAAATAAACGCATACGTATTAGGTTTTTACTGTTTTTTCCCCACCACAAGCGACGCCGCCGAAAGTATAAGCAAAAGCGAACCGCTTATAATATAATAGAGGGGGAAAAAGGTGAAGTAGCTTAAAAGCAGAAGCCCCGACCCCGACCAGAACAGCGGAGCGGCAAGTTTTCTGTTGAAGCGCGCTTTTATTTTAGCCGAAAGTTTGATTTTTTCGCCGCCTTCATAGACGTATTTTTCGGGTAACAGATTTTTTTCTTTAAGCGCCGAATAAACGTCGTCTATGCATACGACTTCGATTAGGAAATTGCCCGCAAGCGCGGCCGCCTCGGGTGAGATACGCACGCAGTATATGCGTTTTTTGCCGTCCGTTTTGGATTTTATCACTCTCGCCACGTCGTCCTCGGTCAAAGGCTGCATTTTGAAATCGAAAAACGCAGACGTATCGCCTAAAATAACTTTTCCGCCGCGTATCTTCGCGTCGCTTCCCAAAAGCTCGCGGAACAGCTTTTTTATATATTCGTCCGATGAAAGGGAGAGGTGCAGCGCCAAAAGTTTTTTGTTCTTTTCGTCGCGGGATAAAAGAAGGTTTTTGTCCTGTTTCCTGCTTATGTACACGTAGCTTAAAGCTCCGAACAAAAGCAACGCGGCAATGCCGAAAATAAGCCCCGTCACTGCGCTTTTCGTATAAAATCTTACGGCGGTGAAAAAAAGTAAAAAAGCGCATATTCCCGCAAACAGGGTGTCCGCGACAAGCGGTAGATTCAATCTTTTCATATTGAAAGTTATCGCCGCTTTTTTGAAATAATATACTTGAAATCCTATATGAAAACAGCAATATACGGCGGGGCGTTCAACCCCGTCCACAACGAACATATAAACGTCGCGCTCGCCGCAAAAAACGAGCTGGGTTTAGACAGGGTTATTATCGTTCCAACTAACGTTTCGCCCCATAAAAGCGGTAGCCTGACCTTGCGCGCGAAAGACAGGCTGGATATTTGCCGCGCGGCGTTTTCAAACATGGAAGGCTTCGAAGTTTCCGACTGTGAGATAAAGCGTGGAGGGATAAGCTATTCTTATGTAACCTGCCGCCGCTTTAAAAAGCTTTACCCTGAGGACGAGCTCTACTTTATAATGGGCGAGGATATGCTTAAAAGCTTTGCAAGCTGGCGTGAGCCCGAAGAGATTTTAAAGTGCGTTACCCCCGCCGTGTGCGCCCGCGGGAATACGGGCGGAATTAAAGAGGCAATAAAGGCGTTTTCCTCTCGTTTCAGGCGTGAGGTCGTGTTATTCTCATACGTCGGCGGAGACGTAAGTTCCACGCGCGTACGCACGCTTGCCGCCTTAGGCGAAGATGTTTCGCAGTACGTGCCCGAAGAGGTAAAAAACTTAATACGTATGCGCGGTTTATACGCTTTGCCGGAAGTTTGGGGCGTAAGAAAACTTCTTACCGAGGAGCGCTGGCGTCACACTGTGCGCGTGGCGTGTTTCGCGGCGAAAGCCGCCCCGCGGCTGAAAGTTTACGAGTACGACGCAATCGTCGCCGCAGCTTTGCACGACTGCGCGAAATACCTCGGGGAAAGTTCCCCGCAGCTTAAAGGCTTTTTGCCGCCCGCGGACGTTCCCGCCCCCGTTATGCACCAGTATGCGGGCGCGTACGTCGCCGAACATACTTTCGGAGTAACCGATAAAGGGATTTTGAACGCCATACGTTATCATACGAGCGGCAGAGAAAATATGAGTCCCATAGAAAAGCTGATATTCCTTGCCGACCTTTTGGAAGAAGGCAGGGATTTTGACGGGGCGGAAACTTTGCGCGCTCTGTTCGAAAGCGATATAGACAAGTGTCTTTTAACCTCCCTCGGCAGCCAGCTTGAATATTTAAAATTGCAAAAAAAGCCCATTTATCCTCTCACAAGGCGGGCTTACGAATATTTAAAGGAAAACATATAAAGGAAAAACTATATGACGAGTCTTGAAAAAACCGAACTTATCTGCAAAATTCTCGCGTCGAAGAAGGCGCGCGGCATAGTTTATCTTGCCGTGGAACACAAAACCAGCTTATGCGATTACTTCGTGATTTGCGGCGGAAGTTCCAAAACGCAGGTCAAAGCGCTTGCGGAAAATCTTGAAGAAAAGCTTGAAAAGGAGCACGAACTTATTCCCCGCCGCACGGAGGGCGTGCGCGAAGGCCGCTGGGCGGTTTTGGATTATACGGACGTGATAGTCCATATCTTTGGGGACCAGGAGCGCGATTTTTACAACCTTGAAAGACTTTGGGAGGACGGCGGGAATCTTGTCCGCTACGAGGAATAGACGATAAAACCGCAATTTCCCGTTACGGTTAGACCCGCGTGTTTGCATTATTACAGCTGTAAGAAAGCGGGTTCTATTTAAAGAAAACGGGTTCTATTTTTTGAATTCTATTTCCTTTGGGTTGGAATAGCTTTTTTTGGTACGTTTTTTTTCTACGATATAATATACAGGCTCGGGCTTCGGCTCGGGCTTTTTTTCGGGCTCAGGCGGTTTTTTTACCGAAACTATGCCTATGTACGCAAGTTTTATAAGGTGAACCAGAATAAAACAAAACAAAAATGTTAAAAACAGATACAGCAAACCCTTGAACATATCCGTATTTTACAGCCTGTTCTCACGTAAAAATTGATACATATTGTAATTTTTTGGGAGATTGAATAGAATGGACGAGTTCAATAATTTTAAAAAGGAAGAGCAGGCGCTTTTCGAGGATTTCAAACGCAAAATCAATATGCAGGCGGCGCAGGCGCAAATCAAAAAGCTTGAATACAACCTTTCGGACGTAACGTCGGGGCTTGCAGCGGTGAAAGCCGCGTGCAACGACGCCGCCACGCTCCGGCTCGGCGGCGTATGCGTGGCGCCCAGTTTCGTCAAATCATGCTCGGCGTTTCTGGGCAGCGCGCAAAAGCGTAAAAGTTCGCTAATCGCATGCATAAGCTATCCTAACGGCGGCGACACTACGGAGATAAAGGTTAAAGCCGTAAAACAGGCGATAAAGGACGGCGCGGACGAAGTGGAGGTTACCGCCCCCATAGCTCAGGTGCGCGACGGAAATTTCCAATACGTCAAGCGCGAACTGAAAAAACTGCGCAAAGCTGTTAAAAACCGTTCTCTGCGCATTTCCGCGGAATGTTCCCTTCTTTCCAAAAACGATTTGATAAGGCTTTGCCTGATTGCCGCCGACTGCCGCGTCAATTCCGTTAAAACAGCTTCGGAAAGCTGGGGGGACGACGGAAAGACCATAGCCGAAATCCGTTCTGCGGTCAAGGATAAATGCACCATAAAAGCGGAGGGGGTTTCCAGCGTGACCGAGCTTTCCGCAGCCATAGACATGGGCGCGGTAGTGGTAGGCAGCAAAAACGCCCCCGCCGTGGCGCGGTATATTCTCGCCGCCGCCAAAAACGAAGCTTTGGCATAAAGGCGTTCCCGACGGCTTTAAATACGTTACATTTAAACGCAACCGTATAACATAATACTGAAAACAAATTCTCTTCGGCAGAGAGTGAATATTTTGCGGCGGGCGCGGACAATCCGCGCCCGCCGCTTTCAGCTTTTCGCGCCGATTTTGCCGTCTGCCGCTTTCAGCTTTTCGCGCCGTTTTGCCCGTCCGAAGCCTTTCCGCGTATTTGTGCGCTTTCCCCGCCCGAACGCGTTTCAACTTATTTGTTATCGGTAAAATATAATTTCGACAATTTGTCAAAAAGGCTCATATTTTGTGTTGACTTAACAAACCGCTTATGATATAATCAATTAGCCTAAAAATAAAACGATAAGGGTGGAGAAAATGTTCAACAGCGTAAAGGAAATTTTAGATTTTTGTAAAGAAAAAGGCATAAAGATGATCGATTTCAAGATGATTGACATCGACGGCAGATGGCATCACCTGTCCATACCCGTAACAAGGTTCAACGAGGACACGATGAAGTACGGTATCGGTTTCGACGGTTCTAACTACGGTTTTGCACCCGTGGAAAAAAGCGATATGGTGTTTATTCCCATTCTTGAATCGGCGGTGGTTGACCCGTTTGCCGAAATTCCCACTTTGACTATGTCGGGCGACGTGAGGATTATCGACGAAAACAATTCGCGCGAAAATCCCCGTTTCGACCAATATCCCCGCAACGTGGCAATCGCCGCAGAGGAATACATGCGCAAAACGGGCATTGCCGACAGAATGATAATCGGACCCGAATTTGAATTTTATCTTTTCGACCATGTTTCGTTCTGCAACGACCGCAACAAGGCTATGGTACATATCGACGCATGGGAAGCGGATTGGAACACGGGCGACGACGAATCGCAGAACAGCGGCTATCATACCTCTCACGAGGGCGGCTACCATGCATGCAAGCCGCAGGACGTAACCTACGATATGCGTAGCCGTATGTGCATGATGCTCGAAGATTGGGGCGTCAAGGTCAAGTATCATCATCACGAGGTCGGCGGTCCGGGACAGGTTGAAATAGAAGTCGAACTCGACGACATGACAAAGATGGCGGACAACACAATGATTGTGAAGTACGTCGTTAAGAACCAGGCGATAGCGGAGGGCATGACCGCAACCTTTATGCCTAAACCCATTTTAAATGAGGCGGGCAGCGGTATGCACGTGCATATGCTGCTTTTGAAAGACGGTAAGCCCATTTTCTACGACGCCGAAGGTTATTCTCACCTCAGCGAAACGGCGCACTATTTCATGGGCGGTCTTTTGAAGCACGCCGCAAGCCTTTGCGCTTTCACCAATCCTTCCACTAACTCATATAAGAGACTTGTACCCGGTTTCGAAGCGCCCGTAACGATAGGCTATGCAACCGCAAACCGCAGTTCGGTAATCCGTATTCCCGCTTATGCGAAATCGCCCGATAAAAAGCGTTTCGAACTCCGCAACCCCGACGCAACCTGCAACCCTTATTACGCGTACGCCGCGATTTTGATGGCAGGTCTCGACGGTATTAAAAATAAAATCGACCCCCATAAGAACGGCTGGGGTCCTTTCGACCAAAACCTTTTCGAATTGAGCGACAAGGACAAGAAGAAAATCCAACAGCTTCCCGTTTCGCTCGGTGACGCGCTTACCGCGCTTGAAAAGGACCACGCATATCTGACCTGCGACGGCGTATTCCCCGAAAGGCTTATTAAAATCTGGATTGAGAAGAAGCGCAAGGAGCTTGAAGAGCTCGGCAAGATTCCCACTCCCGCGGAATTTAAGCTTTATTTCGACCTTTAATTCAAAATTCTATATAAAAGCGGTCCGGCTCAGCCGGACCGCTTTTGACTATATATTATGTGCCGATTTTTTTATGTCGGCTTTTTTGTGCCGACGGGATTATCTCAGAATGATAAGCCGCCTGCGGGCGCGGGTAATAGCCGTGTAAAGCCAGCGGTTTCTGTCCTCTTTAAAGGCGTAGCTTTCGTCGAAAACCACCACGTCGTCAAATTCCGAGCCCTGCGCCTTATGGCAGGATATGCAATAGCCGTATTCGAAGCGGTTTAAGGTGAACGCCCCTACGGGTTCGCCGTTTTCGTCAGATTTTTCGAAGTAATCACCGCGCTTATAGCGGTAATTCCCGTCGATGAAAATTCCCGCGTCGAAGGGCAGCGCTTCGGGGCAAAATTCATTAAGAAAATCGGGTTTGAACTGCATAAACCCTATCGCCTTGTCCATGTCGTAAAAAACGTCGTGCGCCGTGCCTATTATGCCGTTTACAAGGTTGAATTTCAGTTCGCCGTCAATAAAAGTTTCCCAATTATTTTGAGTGCATATAAGTTTGTCGCCCGTCTGTGGCAAAGTTCCCAAAGAGCGGTAAGCGCGCACTTCGTCGTTTATCTGCGTGCGGGTTTTGTTTATGCCGCAGATTATCTGGTCTGCGTTCAAAAGCGAATTTTTACGCCGTTCCCCCGTGAAATTCCGCTTTGACATAACGGCTACGCTGTTTCCGTATCTGCCGTAAGGTATATATCCGCCCGAACGCGCAATCTCCGAAAGCCTTATTATGGGGTTGTCAAGTTGCTGCCGCACTATGGCGGTGAGGGTATAGTCGGGCGATTTCAGGCAGTTGCAAAGCCCTTCTACGGGCGGAAGTTGCGCTGTGTCACCGCAGAGCAGAAGTTTCACTCCAAAGCCCGCAAGGTCGTCTATGATTTCGTCCGAAACCATCGAAGCCTCGTCCAGCACGATAAGTTTTATGGCTTTGTCTATATTTTCTCTCCGCCTGAATGAAAGCCTTTCGACCGTAATTTTTTTGCCGTTCAGTTCAACCGTCTCCTCGACGGTAATCGACTGGTAAATCAATTTGTGTAAGGTGGTGGCGGCAATCCCCGAGCGTATAAGCACGGTAGCGGCTTTACCCGTTGGGGTGACAAAGGCGGCGCTTTCATCGGGAACAAGCCCCAGCGCTTCGGTTACGGCGTGTCTTAACAGTGTGGTTTTGCCCGTGCCCGCATAGCCCGCAAGTACGAAAATTTGTTTAGTTGACTTAAAGTACCAGTTTTCTATAAGTTTTTCCGCTTCGAGCTGGTCGGATGAAAGGCTGTAATCCATATATGAATTATATCTTATAAACGTTAGTTTTTGCAAGCGAAAGACAGGTCGGTCGGAAAATTTTGCTTGCGGTTTTTTTTGTTTCAAATGACTATTGACTAAACAGGGGATTTGGTTTATAATTATATTCGGTAAATATTTCCAATATCGAAATTCGGAGGAGTCAAAATGGCATATAAGACCAAGGAATGGCGCAACGCAATGCGCGTCACTGTCGATTATAATTATATGATGTCCAAATCGCTGGGCGATAAGGGTATAACGGACGCGGAGCTTCGGGCATTGAAGGACAGGGCGCAACGGGCGTTTGAATACGTACAGAACAATCGCGGCAGGGACGAGCTGTATATGGGCTGGACGGAGCTGCCTTACAATCAGGAAGCGATAGTAAACGATATTCTTTCCACGGCGAAAGAGGTAAGAAAAAAATTCAAATATTTCGTCGTCCTCGGTATAGGCGGCAGCGCTCTCGGTCCTTCTATGGTATTCAACGCGCTAAAACACCTGCATTATAACGAGCTGTCCGCCAAACTCCGCGGCGGACCTAAATTCTATGTAGAGGACAACGTAGATCCCGTCAGAATGTCCGCGCTTCTGGATGTGATTGAACCGGAAAAAACTTGTTTCAACGTAATTTCGAAGTCGGGCGCGACAAGCGAAACAATGACGCAATTCCTTATAATTGCCGACGTCCTTGAAAAGAAAGGCGTGAACATCGCCGAAAATATGGTTTTCACTACCGACGCCTGCCGCGGCAATCTTATTAAAATCGACGACAAATTCGGCGGAAAGATAAAAAAATATATTCTTCCGGACGGAGTAGGCGGCAGATTTTCCGAACTTTGTCCGGTAGGACTTCTGCCTGCGGCTGTTTTGGGTATCGATATCAAGGGTATGCTTGCGGGCGCGGCGTACATGGACGGACTTTGCAATAAGCCCGCGATAGCCAAAAATCCCGCCCTTGCATGCGCGGCGCTTCAATTTATAACCATGCGGCAGGGCAAAAATATCAACGTGCTTATGCCCTATTCGGATAATTTAAAGCTTATGGCGGATTGGTATTGCCAGCTGTGGGCGGAGTCAGTAGGCAAGGCGGTTGACTATGCAGGCAACACGGTAAACGCGGGCACGACCCCCGTAAAAAGCTTGGGCGTGACCGACCAACACTCGCAGGTCCAGCTATATATAGAAGGACCTTTCGACAAGGTGATAACCTTTATCTCGGTAGGCGAATACGCCGTCCGCATGCCCATCCCGCAGGGCTATGAGGATATTCCCGACGTAGGCTTTTTGGGCGGTCATACCATGCAAGAACTTATTCAAGCCGAGAACAAAGCCACCGCATATGCCCTTATGCGTGCGGGCAGGATGAATTACACGATAAATTTGCCCGAAATCAACGCCTTTACGCTCGGACAGCTTATGTTCCTTTTCGAACTGCAAACGGCTTACGCCGGCGCAATGCTGAACGTAAACACTTTCAATCAGCCGGGCGTTGAAAACGGCAAAAAGGCGACATTCGCCCTTCTCGGCAAAAAAGGTTATGAAGGCACGAAGAGGGAAATAGACAGCGCACCCCCTCTCGACGATAAATATATAGTCTGATAGGGTATTTTATAGTTTGATTGGGTATTTTTCGGCGCGCGCGTTCCGCGCGCGCCGAAAAAAATGTATAGAACAGAATACATTTTAGCAATTTTTATTATGACAGCTTTATACATTACTTTAATCGCCGTCTGCGGCGTAATAATACTCGTTTGCGCCCTGCTGTTTGCGGCGGCGTACATGGTAAACAAAAAGACTTTCGGCTCTCGGCACGACAAAAATCCGCTTTTGAAATACTACACTGCGGAAGATTTCGGTCTGAATGCCGTACAGGTAGATATATCCTGCGTTAAAAACAAGCGTATTCGCGGGGTGATTTATAAAAAAGAGGGAGTTCCTTCCCAAAAAGATTTGCTTATCTTCTGCCACGGAATGGGTCCCGGGCATATCGCATATACCACCGAGATTGAGTATTTTTGCAATCTCGGCTACACCGTGCTTGCGCCCGACTATTACGGCTGCAATCTTTCGGACGGAAAGAACATAAAGGATATCGACAACGGCAAGAAAGCCGTAATTGCCGCGATATATTATGCGGAATTGAATTTGAAGTTCGATAAAATAGTTCTTGTCGGACACAGCTGGGGCGGACATTCTGCGCTCTGCGCCGCAAATGCGGTGGGCGCGCCCGTGTCGGCGGTCGTTTCCATATCCGCGCCCGACAGGTCAGAAAAGGTTATGCACGCCACGCTGAAAAAACATATGCCCAAATTCTTGGCGGACTTGCTGTATCCGTTTTTATGCGTGGTTTGCGGGGGCGAAAGTTCGGCTCGGGCGGCGGAGAACTGTTCCGCTAAGGTGCTTTTGATTCACGGCGAGTGCGACCCGCTTGTTTCCGTCGCAAATTCCGCTTACGGCGCGGCGCAGGGCGAAAATATAGAAAAATATCTCGCAAAGGGCAAGCGTCACAATCCATATAACACGGTAAACGCCGAAAATAAGCTTGCGGAGCTTGCCTCTAACCTTTCCGCATATAAGCGAGGCGCCGTTCCCAAAAGCTTTTTTGCGGACTTCGATTTTGCAGCCGCAACCGAGGAAGACGCCGGAGTTATGGGCGAAATTGCCCGTTTTTTGGCGAGGAACGGGACTAAAATCGATTGACAAATCGGCGGGTATGGTTTATACTCATAGCAAGTATGGCGCTTTAAGAGTCATGCAAATATTAAGCGGCTGTCCGCCGCATTATTGATTGAGTTAAAAGCTCGGTTTTTTAAGTTGATTACTTTATAATCAAAGCCAAAAGGTCACTTGTGAAACGGTCAATAAGAGTAGTAAAAGTATTTGCTATATAGACTCTGCAAAAAGTCCAAACCACGAAAAATAAAATGGTAAAGGGGAAACCCGCAAAGCATTTTAAGACGACCTTTGACGGCCGTCTTTAATTTTACGTTTTTAAGGATAACCTATAAGTATGGATCAGACGAAAGCGCCCCTTTACGAAGCTTTGGAACGCTTCGGAAAACAGAGAGTAGTACCCTTTGACGTGCCCGGACACAAGCGCGGCAGGGGAAATCCCGAGCTTGTAAATCTTCTCGGGGAGAAGTGCGTATCCCTCGACGTTAATTCGATGAAACCTTTGGACGATTTGTGCCATCCTTCGTCGGTGATAAGGGAAGCGGAGGCGCTTGCCGCCGAAGCTTTCGGCGCCGCCAATTCTTTCTTTATGGTTGGCGGAACTACTTCGGCAGTGCAGAGCATGATTTTCTCCGTCTGTAAGGAGGGCGATAAAATCATCATGCCCCGCAACGTGCACAAAAGCGCAATTAACGCGCTTGTACTCTGCGGCGCTATCCCCGTTTACGTCAATCCCGAGGTGGAAACAAGGTTGGGAATCTCCCTCGGAATGGAGCCATCGAAACTTGAACAGGCGGTAAAGGACAACCCCGACGCCGTTGCCGTTCTCGTCAACAATCCCACATACTACGGTATTTGTTCTGATTTGCGCACGATAGTGAAAATCGCCCACAGCCGTGGAATGAAAGTGCTTGCGGACGAGGCGCACGGCACGCATTTTTCTTTCGGCGACGATTTGCCCGTTTCGGCTATGGAAGCGGGCGCGGACATGTCCGCCGTGTCTATGCATAAATCTGGCGGAAGCCTTACGCAAAGCTCGCTTTTGCTTTTGAACGATACGGTGAACGCCGATTACGTGCGCCAGATAATAAATCTTACCCAAACTACCAGCGCAAGCTATCTTCTGATGTCCAGCCTCGACATAACCCGCCGCAATCTTGCCCTTCACGGCAAAACTTCGTTTAAAAAAGTTATCAATATGGCAAGCTATGCGCGCGACGAAATAAATTCTTTGGGCGATTTTTACGCCTTCGGAAAGGAACTTATAAACGGTACGTCTGTATATGATTTCGACGTGACCAAACTCGCCGTCTATACCCGCGATTTGGGGCTTGCGGGAATAGAGGTTTACGACATTCTGCGCGACGAATATGGAATACAGATTGAATTCGGAGATATTTCAAACATGCTTGCGTATGTGTCCATAGGCGACAGGTATCAGGATATCGAGCGTCTGGTGGGCGCACTCGACGATATAAAAAGACTGTATAAGCGCGATAAAACGGGTATGCTTTCCTCCGAATATCTATCTCCCAAGGTAGCGGTGCCGCCCCGCCGCGCATTCTATGCGGACAAGGCGTCCCTTCCTTTAAAGGAGACGGAGGGCAAGATATGCACGGAGTTTGTCATGTGCTATCCGCCCGGTATTCCCATTCTCGCCCCGGGCGAACTGATTACAAAGGAGATTATAGAGTATATCGAATACGCCAAGGCGAAAGGCTGTAACGTGCAGGGCACGGAAGATTTTTCCGTGGAAAGGATAAACGTACTTAAATAAAATACAAGTCGAGGGATTTATTATGGAAATGTGGTTTTCGGACATTCATACGCCCAACATAAAACTGAATATACGCGTAAAAAAACAGCTCTTTTCGGAAAGAAGCGACATTCAGCAGGTTGACGTTTTCGACAGCGATGATTTGGGTAAATTCATAACGCTGGACGGAGAAGTCGTATTTTCCGAAGCGGACGAGTTTATATACGACGAAATGGTCGCCCACGTGCCTATGGCTGTGCATCCGGACGTAAAAAAGGTGCTTGTAATAGGCGGCGGCGACGGCGGAGTAGCCAAAGAACTGTGCCGCTATCCCGAAATCGAGCGTATAGACGTCGTGGAAGAGGATGAAATGTTCGTGTATGTTTCCAAAAAATTCTTCCCGGAAACGGCGGAGGGGCTGAAAGACCCGCGCGTTAATTTATATATAGAGGACGGGCTTAAATTCATACGCGGCAAAGAGGGAGAATATGACCTTATCATAAACGATTCCACCGACCCGTTCGGACCTACCGAGGGGCTTTTCACAAAGGAATTTTACGGAAGCTGCTTCAAGGCTTTGAACGATACGGGAATTATGGTATATCAGCACGGCAGTCCATTTTACGACGAGGACGAAACGGAATGCCGGAAAATGCACCAAAAAGTATTTCAGTGCTTTCCCGTATCGCGCGTATATCAAGCCCACATCCCGACTTGTTCCTCGGGCTATTGGCTGTTCGGCTTCGCCAGCAAAAAATATCACCCTTTAAAGGATTTGGACGCAAAGAAGTGGAACGCGAGAAATATCCCTACCCAATATTACACAACAAATTTACATCTCGGCGCGTTCATGTTGCCGAAATACGTTGAAGAAATACTTATGTCTGCGGAGGAAGAAAAATGAAGATTTTAATCATAGGCTGCGGCGGAGTGGCGCAGGTTGCAATCAAAAAATGCTGTCAGGCGGACGACGTTTTTACCGAAATTATGATAGCCAGCCGCACTAAATCCAAGTGCGACGCCGTCGCCGCGGAGATGAAAAACAAGACCAAAGCCGAAATTACAACGGCTCGGGTGGACGCGGATAATCCGGAAGAGGTCGAAGCGTTGATTAAGACCTTTAAGCCCGCGGCAGTGCTTAATTTGGCGCTGCCTTATCAGGACCTCGCAGTAATGGAAGCCTGCCTGCGCACAAAAACGCATTATATCGACACGGCAAATTACGAGTGCGAGAATACCGATGACCCCGTATGGCGCAAAAATTACGAAAAGCGCGTAAAGGAAAAGGGTTTTACCGCGTATTTCGACTATTCCTATCAGTGGGATTACTTCGAAAAATTCAAAAAAGCGGGGATATGCGCGCTTTTGGGCACGGGTTTTGACCCGGGAGTTACGCAGGTTTTCTCGGCATACGCGCAGAAACACTATTTCGATACTATTGAAACAATAGACATTTTAGATTGCAACGGCGGCGACCACGGCTATCCGTTCGCCACAAATTTCAATCCGGAGATAAATTTGCGCGAAGTGTCGGCAAACGGCTCATTTTGGGAAAACGGAAAATGGATAGAAACCAAGCCGCTTGAAATAAAAAGGGAATACTGTTTTGACGGCGTGGGCAAAAAGGATATGTATCTTCTCCACCACGAGGAGATTGAAAGTCTTGCAAAGAATATAAAGGGCGTTAAGCGGATACGCTTTTTCATGACTTTCGGGCAAAGCTACATTCAGCATATGAACTGTTTGAAAAACGTGGGTATGCTTTCGACTACGCCCGTGAAATTCGAGGGGAAGGAGATAGTGCCTATTCAGTTTTTAAAGGCGCTTTTGCCCGACCCCGCCTCGCTCGGCGCCCGCACAAAGGGTAAGACGAACATAGGCTGTATTTTTACAGGTATAAAGGACGGAAAGAAGAAGTCTTTGTATATCTATAACGTGTGCGACCATCAGGAGTGCTATAAGGAAGTCGGCTCGCAGGCGATATCATATACTACGGGCGTGCCCGCAATGATAGGTGCTATGCTTGTAGGCAAAGGCATATGGCAAAAGGCGGGCGTATATAACTGCGAGGAATTTGACCCGGACCCCTATATGGAAGCGCTAAATAAATACGGGCTTCCTTGGCAAATAGAAGAAAATCCCGTTTTGGTAGATTGATATGCGGCTTTCGGAGCTGCCGACGCCCGTCTATGTTATAGACGAGGACAGGCTTATCGAAAATCTTGAAATCCTTGCAAATGTGCAAGCGCGCACGGGCTGTAAAATACTGCTTGCCCAAAAGGCGTTTTCGTGCTATCAATTCTATCCGCTTATTTCAAAATATTTAAGCGGAGCAACTTCAAGCGGATTGTACGAGGCGAGGCTTGCGCACGAGGAAATGGGCGGTGAAAACCACGTTTATTGCCCTGCCTATCTCGAAAGCGAGTTTTGCGAAATCGCGGAAATATGCGACCATATCATATTCAATTCGGCAGCCCAAATTAGAAAATTTGCCCCTCTTGCAAAAGGCAAAAGTTTGGGGCTTCGCATAAATCCCGAATTTTCTACGCAAAGCTCGCCTATTTACGACCCTTGCGCCGCGGGCAGCCGCCTCGGCGTCACCAAAAGCGAATTTTGCGAAGACGTGTTGAGTTTTGTCGAAGGTTTTCATATCCATACGCTTTGCGAACAGGGCGCGGACGACCTTGCTAAAACCGTAAAAGCCTTTGAAGCGGGCTTCGGTAAATATTTCAAGAAATTAAAATGGCTAAACCTCGGAGGAGGTCACCATATTACAAAAAAAGGTTACGATATTCCCCTTTTGGAGAGAATAATCTGCAATTTACAGGATAAATACGGCGTGCAAATCTATCTTGAACCCGGCGAAGCCGTGGCTTTGGATGCGGGTTATCTTTATACTAAGGTGCTCGATATAGTGCGCAACGGCGTAGATATAGCTGTTTTGGATTCTTCCGCCGAATGTCATATGCCCGACGTTATTGAAATGCCGTACCGTCCGCCCCTCAAAGACGCCGCGGCGGCTGGCGAGAAAAAATGCGATTATCGTCTTTCCTCGCGCACATGCCTTGCGGGGGATGTAATAGGCGATTATTCCTTCGATAAACCCTTGAAATGCGGGGATGTATTGTGTTTTAAAGATATGGCTATATACACGATGGTTAAAAACAATACTTTCAACGGCATGCCTTTGCCCGCGATAGCAAAGGTGAAAAACGGAGAGTATTCCTTGTTAAAAACTTTCGGATACGGAGATTTCAAATCAAGATTATGATAAAAGAAAGCCCGCCCATTATGCCCGCCGAGTGGGAAAAGCACCGCGGCACGATAATGATATGGCCCGAACGCGCGGGAAGTTGGCCGTACGGCGCGCAGCCCGCGCGGCCTGTTTTTGCACGGCTGATTAGTGAAATCTGCGCGGGCGAAAAAGTCTATTTAGCCGTGTCGGAGAGCGGAGAAAACAGCGCGCGCGAGCTATTAAAAAACGAAATTTTGGCTGAACGTGTCGAGTTATGGCGGGTAAAAACGGACGACTGCTGGGCGCGCGACATGGCGCCTACTTTCGTAAAACGCGGAGGAGAGGTTTGCGGAATAGATTGGGCGTTCAACGCTTGGGGCGGAGAGTATAACGGATTATATTCCGATTATCAGAACGACGATAAATTCGCTTCCTTTGCCTGCGGCAAGCTGGGCGTCCGCTGTATAAGCGCCCGACCTTTTGTTTTGGAAGGAGGTTCGATACATTCGGACGGCTGCGGAACGGTAATTACTACCGAAGAATGTCTTTTAAGCAAGGGGCGCAATCCCGGGCTTTCCAAAGAGCAGATAGAACAAAACTTAAAGTTTTTTCTCGGCGCGGACAGAATAATATGGTTGAAGAGAGGTATAGCGGGCGACGAAACGGACGGACACGTCGATAACATCTGCGCATTTGCGGATAAAAATACCGTGCTTCTCGCTTGGAGCGAACAGGGCGAACAGGGCGAGATATGCCGTGAAAACTACGAAATTTTAAAGGCAAACGGATTAGAAATCGTTAAACTTCCCCTGCCGAAAGTTTCCGTCACGGTTACGGAGTACGAAATCAAAGGCTTAGCGCCCTGCGAAGGTGAAACCGTACGCGAAGTGGGGGAGCGGCTTGCCGCAAGCTATGTCAATTTTTACGTCTGCAACGCGTGCGTGCTCGTGCCGCAATTCGGCGACGAAAACGACGGAAACGCGGTAAAAGTTTTAAAATCGGTTTTTCCCGCAAAAAAAATAATCCCCGTCCGGGCGCGCGAGCTTATAGTGGGCGGCGGAAATATACATTGTCTTACCCAGCAAATACCCGAATAAGGAGGAAAGTTATGCGTAGCGTTAAGATAGCGGCAGTGCAGATGAAATGCGCAAACGACCGCGAGGAAAATATTGAAAATGCGATACGTCTTGTAAAATCGGCTGCGGAGAAGGGCGCGAATGTCGTGCTTTTGCCCGAGCTTTTCGAACGCCCCTATTTTTGTCAGGAGCGCAATTACGATTATTATTCGTACGCCGAAGAGCCGCGCGCCAACGCGGCTATACGCGCGCTTATGCCTGTTTCGAAAGACATGAAGCTTGTAATACCCGTAAGCTTTTATGAAAAGTGCGGCAATCTTCTGTTTAATTCGGTAGAAATAATCGATTGTGGTAAGTTGAAAGGCATTTACCGCAAAACGCATATCCCCGACGACCATTATTATCAGGAAAAGTTTTATTTTACGCCCGGCGATACGGGTTTTAAAACCTTTAAAACCACTTACGGAACGATAGGTGTTGGTATATGCTGGGACCAATGGTTTCCCGAAACGGCGCGCGCGTTGGCATTAAACGGCGCGGAAATGCTGTTGTTCCCCACCGCAATAGGTACGGAACCCATTTTAGGCACGGATAGCATGGGGCATTGGCAAAGGGTTATGTGCGGGCATGCGGCGGCAAATCTTATGCCCGTCGCCGCGGCGAACAGAATAGGTACTGAATCCGTAATTCCTTCCGAAGCCAACGGGGGTCAGAGCTCGTCTTTGACGTTTTACGGCAGTTCGTTTATTACAGACGCTACGGGCGAAATTTCGGAAAGTCTCGGCAGGGAGGAAGAGGGAATAATCTGCTCCGCATTTGATTTGGATGAGTTGCAGAAAAACCGCTATGAATGGGGTTTGTTCCGCGACCGCCGTCCGCTTATGTATAAGGATTTGGTTAAAAAGTAAAAAATTCCCCCGCCGAAGCCTCAGGCTCGGCGGGGTTGACTTATTTATCTTTCAGCATATAATTATTAAATTAAATAACAGTTAAGGCGGCGGCGCGAATGTTCGCGCCGCCGCCTTTCAATCCAATCCCAAAAGATAATCGGATGAAACGTCCAAAAATTTACAAATCAAAAACAAAGTATCTATGCTCGGAACGCTTTTTCCCGCTTTGTAATCGGATATGCACTGCTTTGAAACTTTCGCCGCTTTGGCAAGTTCAGTCTGCTTAACATATGAATAACTCAGCGCTTCGTTAAATCTTTCTTTAAATTTCGTAATCTTATCCACATAAAAATTATATGCAAACAGTACGTTATTACTTGACAAGTACGTTATTAACGTACTATAATTACATAAAAATATATGCGCATATGCGCAAAAAGGAGAAAAATTATGTTGTATGCAAAAGATTTTCGCGACAGAGCGAGAAGTCACCTCGGTCCGGGCTGGACGAGTAAAAAGTGGGGTACGTTTGCGGTAATTGCGCTGATTTACAGCGCGATAGAAGCAGTCGTTTCGTTTTTGGGTTATATTTTTTACATAGGTTATATCGCGCAACTCATAATTTCTGGACCGTTTGCGCTCGGGTTTGCAATAGTTTCCACCGATATCGTCCGCGGAAACGGCAATCCGCAGGTCCAAAACCTTTTCGGCGGTTTCAAAAACTTCGGCTCGGCGTTCCTTCTAAACCTTTTAAACGGCATTTTCATATTTCTTTGGAGTTTGCTTTTAATAATACCGGGGATTATCAAAGCCTATGCATACTCGATGAGTTTTTACATTCTGCGCGACAATCCCGAAATGTCGGCAGGCGATGCAAGAAGAGCTTCTATTGAAATGATGAAAGGCAACAAATGGAGATATTTTTGCCTTTTGTTCAGCTTTATCGGCTGGTATCTTTTGAGTATTCTGACTTTGGGGATTTTATTTTTCTGGATAATACCCTATACGGAAACGGCGAAAGCCGAATTTTACGAAAGCCTCAAACAACGCTCTCTGCCCGAAGAAATACCCGCCTGACCCACAGTAAAAGTCAAAGCCCCGCGGCGTCGCCGCGGGGCTTTTTCATCTTATGTTTTTTCTCGCAAAGGCGATTTAAACTTATTTTCCTGCAAGCTTTTTATAGCCTTCGAGTCTTTCTTTTGCGGATTCTTCCGTTTGCTTGAACAGGTCGTTTGCAACTTCCGCGCCCTGCGTCTTTACAAGGGAAGCGAATCTCGTTTCGCCCGCAAGGAACGCCTGGTAATCGCCCGTCGGGTCTTTCGAATCGAGGGTGAATACGTCGCCGTCGGGGTTGTATCTGTAAAGCTGCCAATATCCGCAGTCAACGGCTGCCTTTTCTTCAAGCTGGCTCTTAGTCATATTGATGCCGTGGTTGATGCAAGGCGCATAGCAGATTATAATGGAGGGACCGTGGTAAGCTTCGGCTTCGGTAAGGGCTTTAAGAAGCTGCGCGGGATTGCTGCCCATTGCGCACTGTGCCACATATACGTAGCCGTAAGTCTTTGCAATCATGCCGAGGTCCTTTTTCTTTACTCTCTTACCTGCGGAAGCAAACTTCGCAACTGCGCCGATGTTTGTGGATTTGGAAGCCTGACCGCCTGTGTTGGAGTAAACTTCCGTATCGAGAACAAGGATATTTACGTCCTCGCCCGAAGCAAGCACGTGGTCAAGACCGCCGTAGCCGATATCGTAAGCCCAGCCGTCGCCGCCGATTATCCAGATAGATTTCTTTGCAAGGCAGTCCTTTGCGTCAAGGATTTCTTTAATAAGGGTAGCAGCTTCGCCTTTTACAGCATGGCAGCTTTCAAGGGCTTTAACTAAATCAGCGGCAGCTTTCTTCGAAGCTTCTCTCTCTCCGAATGCGGCAAGATAAGCTTCGCAAGCCGCTTTGCCCTCGCCGCAGGCAAGCCCGGCAAGTTTTTCTACCTTGGCTTTAACGGCGTTGCGCCTTGCAGTGTATGCAAGATTCATGCCGTAACCGAATTCGGCGTTATCCTCGAACAAAGAGTTCGCCCATGCGGGACCGCGGCCCTGTTTGTTCTTTGCATAAGGGCAAGTAGGGGAGGAGCCGCCGTAAATCGAGGAGCAGCCCGTAGCGTTTGCTATAATCATATCCTCGCCGAAAAGCTGTGTCACTACCTTTACGTAAGGAGTTTCGCCGCAGCCTGCGCATGCGCCCGAGAACTCAAACAAAGGAGTTGCGAACTGGCAGCCTTTTACGGTGTCTTTCTTGAATTTCGAAGTGTCAGCGTCGGGAAGTTCTACCGCAAATTCCCAATTCTTGTCCTCGTGCTTTTCAAGGGATTCCGCAAGAGGTATCATCTTTATAGCTCCGCCGTCCTTTACGGGGCAAACGGTTGCGCATACTCCGCAGCCCATACAGTCGAGGGGCGATACTTGCATCTTATACTCATAACCTTTCAAACCGACAGCCGGCTTTGTCGCAAGGGAAGCGGGTTTTTCCGCGCCTTCCGCTATAAGCGCGGGACGGAGGCAGGCGTGCGGGCATACGAAAGAACACGTGCCGCACTGTACGCATTTATCTATATCGATTTCGGGAACGAGAACTGCAACGCCGCGCTTTTCGAACTTTGTCGTGCCTGTGGGAACGTGTCCGTCGGCGTTGAATTGCGAGGATTTCAACTCGTCGCCTTTCAGATAGAGTATGGGTTTGATAATTTCCTGATAGTAAGCGTTGTCCGCGCCCTTAACCATTTCCGCACCTGTCGTGGCTTTCGCCCAAGACGCGGGTACGTCGATTTTGATAAGGTGGGAATCCGCGCTGTCGATAGCGTCGTGGTTCATCTTGACTACGGCGTCGCCTTTTCTTGCGAACGACTTCGTAGCCATGTATTTCATGTATTCCACCGCCTTTTCGTAGGGCATAATCTGGGGATTAACTTTAAAGAATGCGGACTGCAAAATAGTGTTCGTCCTGCCTTTCAGACCCAATTTGCCTGCGATTTCTATGGCGTCTATAACATATAAGTTGATATGCTTTTGCGCGATGTCCCGTTTAACTTTCGCGGGCAGGAATTCTTCAAGCGCTTCGACGGTCGTTGCGTTTGTATTTAAAAGGAACGTGCCGCCTTCCTTAATGTCGCCCGTCATATCGTAGCGGGTGATATATGAAGGATTGGAGCATTGAACGAAGTCTGCCGAATCGATAAGATATTCGGACTGAATGGGCGTGTCGCCGAAACGGAGGTGGGAAACGGTGATGCCGCCCGACTTCTTCGAATCGTAGAAGAAGTACGCCTGCGCGTGCTTATCGGTATGGTCGCCGATAATCTTAATGGAGTTTTTATTTGCGCCTACGGTGCCGTCCGAGCCGAGCCCGTAGAACTTACAGCTTGTAGAACCGGCGGGCGCGGCGTCGAACTTCTCCGAGAAGTCGAGGGAGGAGTTGGTGACGTCTTCGTGGATACCGATTGTAAAGTGATTTTTGGGCTGTTTCTGTTCGAGGTTTTTGTAAACGGCTTTAACCATGGAAGGAGTAAATTCCTTCGAGCCGAGTCCGTATCTGCCGCCGAATACTTTTACGGCGGTTACGCCCTTTTCCATAAGGGACGAGCATACGTCGAGGTATAAGGGCTCACCGAGAGAGCCGGGTTCTTTCGTTCTGTCGAGAACGGCAATCTTTTTAGCCGATTTGGGAAGGGCGGCAACGAACGCGTCGGCAACGAAAGGACGGTACAGGCGAACCTTTATAAGACCGTATTTCTTACCCTGCGAGTTGAGTTTGTTGATAGATTCTTCTATCGTCTCGCAGCCCGAGCCCATACAAACGATAACTTCTTCCGCGTCGGGCGCACCGACGTAGTCGAACAGGTGGTAATTTCTGCCGCAGTGCTTGGAAACGACGTCCATCATCTGCTGAACGATAGCGGGCGCAGCCGCATAGTAGCTGTTCGCCGTCTCCCTGTTCTGGAAGTATGTGTCGCCGTTTTGTGCGGTGCCCTTCTGAATGGGATGTTCGGGGTTCAAAGCGCGGCTCTTGAAGTCCGCAATGTCCGCTTCTATGCCTACTTCGTCGCATATTTTGCGGATTTCGGCATAATTGTCGGATTCGTCCCAAACGTCGATTTTAGCAACTTCGTGGCTTGTTCTGAAACCGTCGAAGAAGTTTATGAACGGAACTCTCGACCTGAGGGTGGAAAGGTGCGCAACAAGCGCAAGGTCCATAACTTCCTGTACGGAGCCGTCGCAGAGCATTGCAAAGCCCGTCTGGCGGCAAGCCATAACGTCGGCGTGGTCGCCGAATATATTAAGCGAATGAGCCGCAAGCGCGCGCGCCGAAACGTGCATAACCATAGGCATCAGTTCGCCCGCAATCTTGTACATATTGGGAATCATAAGAAGAAGTCCCTGCGAAGCGGTGTAAGTGCTGGTAAGCGCGCCCGCGCAAAGCGAACCGTGCACAGCGCCCGCGGCGCCGCCTTCCGACTGCATTTCGGCAATCTTAACTTTCTGACCCCACATGTTCGTTCTGCCCGCGGTAGCCCATTCGTCCGCAACCTCCGCCATGGGAGAAGAAGGGGTGATGGGATAAATTGCCGCTACTTCCGAAAAGGCATAGGCAACATGGCTGGCGGCGGTATTACCGTCGATAGTCAATTTTTTCATCAAAAAACCTCCGATTTTTTTATAATTTTTTCATTATTGATTATTTAATACACGCGCGCGCAAGCCCGCGCTGTTTTTATTATAGTTCAAGCTTTTTCAAAAGTCAATTAACGTTTCCCGTTTCCACCGAAAAATTGCCCTTAAAATTAAAAATTTTATCTTGATTTCACTCGAAAACCGCGATTTATAGTTGAATAAAATAAAATCGTTTGTTATAATTATAATACCATTAAAAAGAGCTAAACTATGCCGCAAGAACCTATCGTAAAATGCGAAAACGTTAAATTTTCATACCCCGGGCAGGATGGATACGCCTTAAACGGCGTAAGTTTTTCCGTACAAAAGGGTGAATTTCTTTCCCTGATAGGGCATAACGGAAGCGGTAAAAGCACGCTTGCCCGCCTTATAAACGGGCTTCTGGAAGCGGACGAGGGTAAGATAACCGTCCTCGGTATGGACGTCGCGGAGGGCAAAAACGTCTTTGAAATCCGCAAACACGTCGGCATAGTCTTTCAGAATCCCGATAACCAGACGGTGGCTTCAATCGTCGAGGACGACATCGCGTTCGGACCGGAAAATATAGGCGTTGAGCGCGGGGAAATAGGCAGAAGAATAGATTGGGCGCTTTCGGCGGTCGGGATGAGCGAATACAGAACGGCGACGCCTTCAAGGCTTTCGGGTGGGCAGAAACAGCGTATTGCTGTGGCAGGCGTACTTGCGATAAAGCCCGACGTCCTCATTCTCGACGAATCCACCGCAATGCTCGACCCGAAAGGCAGGCGTGAGGTAATAGACGTCGTTACCCGCCTCAACAGGGACGAGGGCATGACCATAATACTCATAACGCATTTTATGGAAGAAGCGTTGCTCGCCGACAGGACAATAGTTCTCAATAAGGGCGAAATCGCTCTCGAAGGCACGCCCGAACGGATTTTCGAGAACGGCGAAGCGCTTGAAACCTTTAATTTAAGCCTGCCGAAAATTTCCGTGATATGCGACAGTCTGCGTTCCGCAGGAATGGAAATCCCCAACCTTTTGAAGCCCGAGGAGCTTGCCGACGCAATAGTCCGCAATTTCGGTAGCAGGGGCATAACCTCTGTCCAATCTGCGCCTGCGGCTAACAAAATTCCGGACTCCCCGCACGAGTGGGATATAGATATAAAAAATCTGAGTTACACCTATTCCAAAAAATCCCCTTTCGCCACAAAGGCGCTGAAAGGTATAGAGCTCCATATAGACGACGGAGAATTTTTCGGAATAATCGGTCATACGGGAAGTGGTAAATCCACTTTGGTGCAGCACTTGAACGCGCTTATAAAATTGCCGCAGGCGGAAAAACATTACCGTAAACCCAAAACCAAAAAGGGAACAATCCCGCCGCCCGAACCCAATATAACGATAGGAAAATTCAATCTTGCGGACAGAAAAACCGACTTCAAAGCCCTTCGAGCAAGCGTAGGAATGGTCTTCCAGTATCCCGAATACCAGCTTTTCGCAGAGACGGTCTTTGCGGACGTGGCGTTCGGTCTGAAAAATTACAATAAAAACGTAACCGACAAAGAGGTCGAAGAGGCTGTAAAAAGCAGCCTTGAAATAGTCGGCTTGAATTATGAAGAAATAAAGGATAAATCGCCTTTCGATTTGTCCGGCGGGCAGAAAAGGCGGGTCGCCATAGCGGGCGTTATCGTAACGAAGCCCCATATTCTTATTCTCGACGAGCCCGCCGCAGGGCTTGACCCCAAGGGCAAGAAGGAAATTATGGAGCTTTTGCACAAGCTTCACAAAGAGTGGTGCAGGACGGTTATCATAGTTTCCCACGATATGGACGAGGTGGCTGAAAACTGCGCGCGCGCCGCCGTAATTTCGGAAGGCAGGGTATTTGCCTGCGATTTTTGCGCGAAGCTGTTTTCCCGCGCGGACGAACTGCGCGCTCTCGGGCTTGACGTGCCAATGACGGCAAAAATTTCAGCCCGCCTTGCTAAAAACGGTATAAAAATTTACTCCGATTTTACTTCCGCGGACTTCACCGCAAAGGTGATTGAAGCGTTCGAGGGGGGCGGCAATGCTTAACGACGTAACATTCGGGCAATACTATCCCGCCCAGTCTTTCGTGCACCGCCTCGACCCGCGCACAAAGCTGCTCGCGCTTATAGCGTATATAGTAATGCTTTTTGTGGCAAATAACTTCTATTCGCTGTTCGCCTGCTTTTTTCTGCTGTGCGTAACGGTCGCCGCGGCAAGACTGCCGCTGGGCAGCGTTCTGCGTTCGGTCAAGGGCATAATTTTTATACTTGCGCTCACTTCGGTTTTGAATTTGTTTTTCCATGGCGGCGAAAGGCTTTTATGGCAATGGTGGAAGATAAAAATTTATTACGAGGGCGTAATTTTTACCATCTTTTTGATGTTGCGGCTGATATTCCTTGTGCTGGGTTCGTCCGTATTGACTTTGACGACGACCCCCGTTTCTCTTACAGACGGCATTGAAAGTCTTTTAAAACCCTTGAAATATATAAAATTTCCCGTTCACGAGCTGGCGCTTATTATGTCCATCGCGCTTCGATTTATACCTACGCTGATTGACGAAACCAACCGTATTATCTCGGCGCAGAAAGCGAGGGGGGCGGACTTCGAAAGCGGCAATATTTTCAAACGTATAAAGGCGATAGTGCCTATTCTGATACCTCTGCTTATAAGCGCTTTTCGCCGCGCGGAAGAACTCGGCGACGCCATGGACGCACGTTGTTATTCGGGTTCGAAAAACCGTACGAAATATAAAAAACTACACTTCGGCGGGCGGGATATCGCCGCCTTTGCGGCTTTTGCTGCGCTGATAGCGGGAGTTATTCTTCTGAATATCTATGCGGCGAGTATATTCCCGCAAATTTATGGCTATATAAGGCTGTCATGATGAGATATGCGCTTTTGATTTCATACGACGGCACGCGCTACGGCGGCTGGCAGATACAAAAAAACCGCATATCAGTCCAGAGCGAACTTGAAAATGCGGCGTGCGACCTATTCGGCGTTCCTGTCGCCGTGGTTGCAAGCGGGCGTACGGACGCGGGAGTCCACGCAAGGGCGCAGGTGTGCCATTTGGACGCGGAAACTTCCGTTCCGCCGGAAAAAATAGCGGACGCCTTAAATATGCGTCTTCCCGAAGATATACGGGTTATAGCCTCTGTTTCCGCGCCAGCGGGCTTCGACGCAAACCGCAGCGCAAAGCGCAAAACATATTGTTACAGAATGTATTTTTCCTCGCGTCAACACCCTTTGAAGGACAGATATTCCGTATGGGTAAAGGGGGAAGCAGAAATTGAAAAAATGCGATACATATCGCATTTTTTTGAGGGCGAGCACGATTTTTCGGCATATGCAAAAAGCGGCTCTACCGCAAAAACTTTTGTGCGCGCGATATATTCGATAGATATAAAAACGACGCGCTCGCTGGGCGCAACGGACGTCTGTATATATGTTTGCGGCAATGGCTTTCTGTATAATATGGTGCGGACGATTGTCGGCACAATGCTGTATTACGCGCAGGGTACGCTGACCGAAGAACAGGTCAGGCTGTCGCTTGAAACAGGGGAAAGGGGACTTGTCGGCAAGACAATGCCCGCCAAGGGATTGACCCTCGAAAGCGTGGACTATGGCTTTGATTTGTTCGGGCTTTGAGCAGTTTAAAATAAATTTTACAGTAATTTCACATATTATTTTTGATTTATTCAATAAAATTGTTTATATTATAGACAACTGATTTATGCCGCTATGCTTTTGGTGGGGCGGCATTTCGGGAGGATGTATGGACTTTTTCGAGTACGCCAACTTAACGCAGGAATTAGCCTGGGCGTTCAACATGAGCGTGGAATTGTGGGTATCTCTTCTCGTAGGGGGGATATGCTTTCTCGTCATTTATGTCTTTCAGACGGTCGGGCTTTATACCATTGCCGCGCGCGAGGGCTTTACTCATAAATGGATGGCGTTCGTGCCCTTTTTTAACACTTATTATATAGGCGTATGCGGTCAGAAAAACAAATTTTTCAATCTCGACACGCGTAAAGTCGCTCTCGTCGCCGCTATATTAGAGGCGGTTTTGTTCTGCGGCTACGTGCTTTATTTCTCCGCGCTCGTCACGGTATCTCCTTATATCGAGCTTTTGGAAACGCGGGATATCGGAATGAATAACCAGGTCGCCACGCAGTCGATATGGGGGTTACCCGATTCATTTTCTTTCGAACATCCTTCGCTTGCCTGGGCGGGCTGGTGCTATAATTATCTCAATACCTATATTCTGAACATTTTGGAACTTATTTACCTTTTCATATTGGTAGTGGTATTGAATTGCTTCTTCCAGACTTATTCCGCAAGGCATTACTTCCTGTTCACGATAGCATGTATTTTGTTCCCCATACAGGGAATAATGATTTTCGTTGTAAGGCATAACAAGGCTATGAATTACGGGGAATATATGCGCAGAGTACAGGAGCAGGCTTACCGTCAATACCGCAGCCAGCAGAATTACTACCAAAATTCATATAACAATCCCTACGACGGCAATCCCTATTCGGGACAACAGCCGCCGCGGAATCCCTCCGACAGGCAGGAGCGCGGCGACGACCCTTTCTCCGAATACGGAAATCCCGATAGGCACAACGACGACCCTTTCGAGGAATTTAAAAACTGATTAAGTAAGTTTTGCTTCAAAATTTGCAAAACGCACGTATCTAAAAGATTATTTTAGTATAGATATATAAAAGAAAAAGACGGGAAGCCGTCTTTTTTTGTATAGATTTAAATGGTTATTGGCTGTCGGAAATAGAGCCATAAAAGCGGTTTTGTAAAGCAGTTGACGTTTAAATTTTAATATTATGCGTCGCATAGTACTTAAAATAAATGGATTTTGTATGGTTTTATTTAATAATTAGCTTTTTTACTTTTTTGAGCTTTGATTTTTTTATAATAATTATGAAATCGATATTGATTGTTTTAAAATTTTAAGTTATAATATTGCAAAAGGAGCGGGTTTATGACAGATTGTGAAATTAACAAAAACAGCATGTTCAAAGGCGTACATAAAAATTTCGGGTTCGGCTGTATGCGTTTGCCCATGAAAAACGGCGACGTTGATTACGACGAATTCAAAAAAATGATAGACACTTTCATAGGCGCGGGGTTCAATTACTTCGATACAGCGCACGGATATTTACAGGGGAAAAGTGAAACCGCTATTCGCGACTGTCTTGTGAAAAGATATAAAAAGGAGCAATTCATTCTCACCGATAAACTTACAAATTTCTTTTTCAAGTCGGAGAGCGAGGTGCGCCCTTTCTTTGAAAGCCAGCTTAAAATTTGCGGCGTGGATTATTTTGATTATTACCTGATGCATGCGCAGAGCAATGAAAATTTTTCGCATTTTAAACGTTGCCGCGCCTATGAACAGGCGCTTGAATTTAAAAAAGAGGGCAAAATAAAGCATTTCGGCATTTCTTTTCACGATAAACCGGAAGTTTTAAGGCAGATTCTGACCGAATATCCGCAGATAGAAGTCGTGCAAATTCAATTCAATTATCTCGACTTCAACGACCCCGCGGTACAGTCCGCAAAGTGCTACGAGGTATGCCGTGAATTCGGTAAACCCGTCATTGTAATGGAACCCGTTAAAGGCGGCAGTCTTGTTGACCTGCCGCAGGCGGCGAAAATGTATTTCGAAGAACTCGGGAACGCGAGCGCGGCAAGCTATGCTATACGTTTTGCGGCTGGCTTTGACGGAATTTTTATGGTACTTTCGGGAATGAGCGATTTAGCCCAGATGAACGACAATATTTCGTTTATGAAAGATTTCAAACCTCTGGACGAAAAGGAGCTGAAAGCCGTTCAAAACGTATGTGCCGTGTTTAAGACTAAGGATTTGATTGCCTGCACGGCTTGCCGTTATTGCACGGCGGGTTGCCCCAAAAAGATTTCCATACCCGACCTTTTCGCGTGCATGAACGCAAAAAATCTTCATCACGACTGGAACGCCGATTATTATTACAATCAGGTCCACACAAAGGCGGGCGGCAAGGCTTCGGAGTGCATAGCTTGCGGAAAATGCGAAAGCGCATGCCCGCAGCATCTGCCCATAAGAAAACTTTTGAAGGCAGTTGCAAAGGAGTTCGAAAAATAATGGAATACAGAAAATTGCCGAAAGGCGAGGAAATGTTAAGCGTGCTCGGACTGGGTATGGGCGGAATACAAAACACTCCGCCCGAGGAAATTCAAGCGGTTGTGGAGCGAGCGATTGATAACGGAATAAACTTTTTCGACCTCTGCGCGGGCGGAAAATGCGTTTACGAGCCCTTTGGCAAGGCTATCCGCGGCAGGCGCGATAAGATTTATTTTCAGCTTCATTTCGGCGCGGTATATAAGGAAAGCGGGGAATATGGCTGGTCGCGCGACCTTGACGCAGTAAAAAAGACTTTCGAATGGGAATTGAAATCGCTCGGCACGGATTATGTGGATTTCGGCTTTCTGCATTGCGTTGACGAGGAAAGCGATTTCTCGGATTTGAAAAACGGCGGAATTTTCGATTTTGTCAAAGGATTGAAGGAAAATGGGATTGTCCGTCATATGGGATTTTCCTCCCATACGCCGAAAGTTGCGCATAAATTGCTCGACGAAGGCGTTATGGATATGATGATGTTTTCCATAAATCCCGCATACGATTTGGAATGTGGCGACGAATACGGCATAGGCACGACAGCCGAACGCGCTCAACTTTTCCGCCGTTGCGAGGCGGAGGGAGTGGGCATTTCGGTTATGAAACCTTTTCACGGCGGTCGGCTTCTGTCCGAAAATACATCACCGTTTAAAAAGGCTTTGACTAAAAACCAATGCATCAGATACTGCCTCGACCGCCCTGCGGTGCTCGCAGTTGTGCCAGGAGTAAGGAATCTCGAAGATTTAAATGAACTTTTAAAGTTTCCAGAATCCACAGCCGCTCAACAAGATTACTCCGAAATAAGCGAATTTACCCCCGAATCCGCCGTGGGCAGTTGCGTTTATTGCAACCATTGTCTGCCCTGTCCCGCGGGAATAGACATAGGATTGGTCAATAAATACTACGATTTATCTCTTGCGGGCGACAAAATGGCAGCGGGTCATTATGAAAAACTTGCAGTAAAGGCGGACGCTTGCCTCGGTTGCGGACATTGCGACAGGCGCTGTCCGTTCAAGGTTAAGCAGTGGGAGAAAATGCAGGAAATCGCACGGTATTTTAAAGAAAATTAAGCTTTGTTTTGGATATTATGTCACGCATAGTACTATTTATTATTGCAAAATTCGAATATTAAGCATTAAAATTGTAGTTTTGGGGCTTTATTCGGTTAAAAAAATAATCGCTCAAAGAATTTTTTAAACGGTTGTCGGCGTCGTGACAAACGCCGAAAAAGCCTTTCGAGGTGAAAATAAATCTCTTTTTTTTACTATTCAGATACAACCGACGGGGAATACATAATGTTATACATAATCAGACACGGGAAAACCGAGTGGAATGCAAAGCGCAAATTGCAGGGCAGGACGGATATACCGCTGAATGAGGACGGAAGGGCTATGGCTGAAAATGCGGCAAAGCAGTGTGCGCATATAAATTTCGACGTATGTTATTGCTCGCCTCTTATCCGCGCTAAGGAAACTGCGGAAATTATATTGAAGGGCAGGAATATTCCTATAATATTTGACGATAGATTGGTAGAAATGGGTTTCGGCAAGTACGAGGGAATAGAAAACGTTCCGCTCGGCTGTCCGATAAGCGTTATGTTCGAAAGGCCGCAGGATTATATACCTGACGGCGGTGCGGAAAGTTTCGAGGAACTTTATGCAAGGACGGGCGACTTCCTTAAACAAGTAATCGCTCCGCTGTCGGAGAGCGGTAAAGACGTTTTGATAGTGGGGCACGGCGCAATGAATTCAAGCATAATTTGTCGCATAAGAAACATTCCGCTTGAAAAGTTTTGGAGCGTTTTAACCGATAATTGTGAACTTGTAAGGCTTATATAAAAACTCACGGCGATTCGCCGTGAGTTTTTATTTATGATAGTTGTTTTTTATGCAACGCGGAAATCAGCAAAAATGCGGAAGCGACCGCGGTTAAAAATTCAGCGATAGGGAAGGACCACCATATTAAATTTGCAGCTCTTTCCGAAAGAGTGAAAAGCCAAACTATTGGGAAAACAAAAACGGCAAGCCTAAGACAGGAAATAATAAGTGGGGAGAGCGCATAGCCGAGAGCTTGCAAAACTCCTTGCACGGCAATGTTGAACCCCATTAGCGCATAGCCTATACTCGCTATCCTTATGGCGACGATAACTACGTCCGTAATTTCCCGTCCGCTGTTGCCGCTCGCCATTCCGAAAAGTTCCGCAAGCGGTGAAGCAAGGCTTTCAAACAATACGGTTATTATTACCGAAACAATCAAAGTATTCAAAATTCCCCATTTTACACATGCGCGGGAGCGAGTTTTGTCTTTCATTCCGAAGTTGAATGAAAGTGCCGAAATTATCGTGTTGGAAAGTCCGAAGCAGGCAAAAAGCGCAAACTGCATTATCTTGTAATAGATACCGAAACTGCCTTGCACGACCGCCGGATTTTCCGCCGTTCCGAGAATCAGATTAACGCCCAGCATCATAACCGAAAGAAGTCCCTGCATAAGCGCAGCGGAAAGCCCGATATGGTAAATTTCCCCTATAATTTTGCCGCTTGGCAGGATATTTTTAATGCCGTTGCGCAGTTCATTGTTCAAAAAATAGTGGAATATCATTGCTACGGCAAGGGATAGGATTTGTCCTATAACCGTCGCCCACGCCGCGCCCGCTATTCCCATTCCCAGGGGGTATATAAATACATAGTCGAGAATAATATTCGCGGCGGCGCCTGAAATTTGCGCGATAGTGGAAAACAGAGTTTTCCCCGTGCTTTGAAGAAATCTTTCGTAAATGGTAAAACCTATTGCCCCGAAAGAAAAGCAGCAGCATATGGTAAGATATTGCGTTCCCATTTCCGTAACCTGCGCGTCGCCTTGCGCCTGCATGGCTATGAAAGGTTCAGCGCCGAAAAGTCCGAACAGAAGAAAAATAAGATAAACGGCGATACCCAGAAAAATTCCGTTTCCGACGGTTTTATCCGCCTTTTCCCTGTTTCCCTCGCCCAGTGATTTTGATAGCAGAGCGTTGATACCTACGCCTGTGCCGACGCCGATTGCAATTATAAGAAGCTGTACGGGAAACGCGAAAGTAAGCGCAAGATTTCCCGCAACGCCGTCCGCGCCCATATTGATTACGAAAGCTGTGTCAACGATATTGTAAACAGCCTGTAAAATCATTGAAACTATCATGGGCAGACCCATTTTCCAAATCAGCCCGCAAACGGGCTGCGATGACATTTTGTTTTGTTTGACCTCTTCCATAAAAAACTCCTTAACAGTAAAAAGGGCGTAAATCCAACTGGATTTACGCCCTTTTGCAAGCAACTCATTGTATAATTATTATATTATTTTCTTTTGGAAAAGTCAACCGAAAATCATTTTTCAAGGCGAATTTTTTTGGCATAAACTATTTTTCGGTGCGGAGTATAGATTTACGCATATATTTTCGGAAATTTCCTTTGCAAATTGTTTTATATTAAAAAATATTTTTTAACGCCTTAAAAACAGTTGCATTTTTAAGTTAATTAGATATAATTATATTGTTGCATTGAGGTGTAGCGCAGTTTGGTAGCGCGTCTGGTTAGGGACCAGAAGGTCGTGGGTTCAAGTCCCGTCACCTCAACCAAAATTTGCGATAGGATTTTCGCCTATCGCAAATTTTATGTTAAAGCGAATTGTGACGGGACTTGAGGGTGGAGACGCGAGCGGGAGCGAGCGGTTTGCGTTGATTGGTTGGTAAACGATATGGTTTTATATGCAAACTGAACAGCACAGTGCGCTGTTCATCGGGGCGCGCCGCCAAAGGCGCAAGTCCCGTAAGGCATACGCCTTCGGTGCGACACCTCAACCCAAAAAGCCTGTGAGCCCCAAAGGGCGCGCAGGCTTTACATTTACTGTGATTGAATACTTTGGCATGCGTTTTGACGACGGGAAGATATTGCAGAGGGAGGCATATTGGAAAAAGGTATTCGATACTGTCCGCCACGGTTATAACGATAATTGATGATTGAATCTTCATCGGGCAGTCAAAAGTTGAAACAAAGACAAGCGGTTTTGCTGTATAAAAGGAGTTGAACGTTTCATTTTAAATTGATTATTCACAATTTTTTTAAATTTTAGTGTACTTTTTTTGTTTTTGGGGATATAATCATGTAAATAAAATAAATTTTTGGGGCGAATTATGTCGAAAAAATCAAGATTATGGCTTGTTGCCGTGATTTTTGCCGCTTTTGCGGCTGCCTTTGTTTGGGCTTTGGTATTGTTTGCAACAAAACCCGCGCTTGCAGATGAGGATATTCATCCGGAACTTGTCCTTAAAGCGGACAAACAGGTTTTGTACGTATCCGGAAAGGATTCCGACAAGACGGTAACCGTTACGCCTGAACTTTTAAATTCCGACGGTGAAGAAATAGACCCATCCAGTTTAACTTATAATCTCGACCAAGGACAATATTTCGGTGATGGTCTGTCTTTGACCGATTTTTATCAAAATGATGTAATTGACGACTACGAGGGAAAGATAACATTTTCCATAAATCCCGAACTTACCGTTGAAACATTTTTGGAGACATACGGAGCTTCACAGGAATTGCGTCTTTCCGCAAATTATGACTATTACTTATATCCCTTACCCTTGTCTGCCCAAATAAATCTTACCGTTAAGGCGGCAAAGGACAGAATTTCGCTAAAATGGGCGGGAAAAGAATTTTTTGCCGACGAGGACGTCCCCGATTTTCAAGCCGAAACTTTGGTCTTGAAGAAAGGCGAAGCCATTCGGCTTGAATATTCCGTTCCCGAAAGCTCTGCCGAAAGTGCATTTTGGGGCGATAACGGTATAATTCGGTTGTCAAATCAAACCGAAACGGTAAAAAACGGTCTGAAAACCGTGACGGCGGAGGCGGAAGCAATTAAAACGGGCTCGGATATGCTTTGCGTGAAGTGGAACACTTTCACGCTTAAATTGCCCGTAAGGGTGGAAGAAAGCGACGCCGTGGATTTTCCCGTTTTTTCAGAAGATTTCGAACTTTTCAAATTCAACGGCGAAACCCTTATAACTTCCGAAAAAGGTCTTTCGCTTGATAGAATTTTCAAAAATATGTATAACCCGAACGGAATATTGACTTATAACGGCAAAGCGGGCGAAGGTCGGCGCATTGAAATTACGGTTGAAAAGGACGGTAAAGCGCAGGAATTTAAAGGCGACGGGCTTGGTTCGGGCAGATATACATTCCGCTTTACTCTGCCTGTCAAGAGCGGCGTAACCTGGGCGGACGGAAGTTGCGAAACTGTTGAAAAATCCGCGGTTTTGGGTGCGCCTATATATAATGTGGTAACGAGCGCAAAATCCTTGGTTTACAATGGCAGTCAGCGTCTTTGGTCTGAATTTGCCGCCGTCACAAAGGACGGACGGCAGGTTTCTCCCGAGGACTTGCCTCTTGCCGTCCTTTCGGAAAATATGCGGGACGCAGGCGCCTATGAAATATCGTTTGCATTGGAGGAAGAAGAAGCGTTTTTAACGCTTGACGGCAACCCTACCGACGGCGAAGCGGTGCTGGAAACAATAATTTCAAAGGCTGAATTAACGCTGAAATTTTCGGGAAACGCGCGCTACACCGGCGCAAGACAGATAATAGACTGCGCCGCAGTCAAAACTGAATATTCAAAAGAATTTCCGCAGGACGAGTACTCGACTGCGGAAATTTCATTTATTGCGGGAGCGGAAGTCGTGAACGCCGGCGAATATCCTTTTACAGCCGCTGCCGATTCTTTCGGCGAAAAAGCCGTTCGGGTAGATTTCAATCATAAAAATTATACTCTTGTAAAGGCGGAGGGAATGTTTACGGTTACGCCTGCCGAAACGGGCGCGGAGACTTATACGGGCAACGAGTACGACGGAGGCAACCATTTTGACGACGCTGCCCGCATAAATTTTACGGGGCTTGTTGGGGGCGAAACGTTTTCTTGCGGCGTCGATTATTCAGTAACGGTCAAATCGGGCGGCGTGCCGACCGAAAACGTTAAGGACGTCGGCTTATACGCCGTAGAAATTACTCTTCTGACGGACAATTACGTTTTTGAAAGCGGGCTGAAAAATTTAAATTCCGACTTTCTTATCACGCCAAAGGAAATAACGGCGGTCGTTTCCGCGCCGTCAAAAATCTACAACGGATTAAATCTTGCGGCTGTTCCCGATATAGGCGTAATTTTCGAAGGACTTGCCGTGGGCGATAGTTTGTCGGTTGCGGATATAAATATAGAGGGAACTGCGGTCAACGCGGGAATTTATAATTTTTCGGCTGAAACGGGAGGGGATAACGTACTTCGGGTTTCACTTGACGTCGGGGTGAAGAATTATACTCTTTTTAAGGCGTGCGGAACTTTTGAAATTCTTCCCGCAAAACTTCGTATTTCCCTGAACGGCAAGTCCGTATATAACGGCAAAGAGTTAGACCTTAACGCCGCCGAAATATCCCTTGCAATTAAAAACAAAGATTACGATTATTCGGAAATTTTCGGCGTTTATTCGTTGAATTTCAAAGCCGAACGCGCGGTCAAAGATTTTAAATCGGGCGGATATTCGTTTGGAATTTCGGACAACGCAGACATCGCGGTTTCCTTAAAAGACGGATATGCCGATAATTTTACGATTGAAAGTGCGGACGGCGTCTTTGTAGTTGAAAAATCCGTAATAACCGTTTGCGGCGATTATTTCGGGCAAATGGAATACGGCGCGCCGCTTTCTGTGAAGGCGCCTTTAACCGAATATGCGGGGCTTTCGGCGGAAGGGATTTATGACGGCGACGTGGGAATAACTCTTAGTTACGAACTGCCCGACGGGTCAGTTGGGAATTACGGCATGGAAAGGCTGTCGCTCGAAGGGGAACTTACGGGCAAAAACGCTTTCAATTACACGCTTTCAATAAAAATAAATTCATTTAACGTTCAAATCGTAAAGGCGAAAATAGTCGGGAAAGGGCAAGGCAATTCGCCCGCCGTTACGTTCTTTTTTGTTGATTTGGACGGCAGTGAAAAGCCGCTTTACGAAACTTCCGAATTTATTTTCGACGGTACGCCGCGCGAGGTGCGGGCGTACGGGGCTACTGCCTACAATGATAAAATCGCAATGAATTTAAGCGGCGGCGCTACGTTTTGCGGAGCTGGAAACTATGAATTTTACGCCGCAAATCCCGACGTAAACCTCTACGAATATTCCGACGGTGAAGATTTTATCAAAATAACCGTAAAAAAGAGGGGAGTTTCTGCCGAAATTTCCGCGTCGTGCGAATATAACGGCGCTTTGGTTCTCCCCGCGGAGGAACACGGCTTAAACGTAAAATTTATCGGCGATGTGCAATACGACCGACTAACCGTTTCCGATTTGATTTTCTGCGGGGGAGCAATCTCTGCCGGAAGCCATAAAATCGGGCTCGGAAATTCGGAAATAACCGTAAAATTAAGCGAGAGGGCTTTGAATAATTATTATCTCGAAAATGCGACGGGTTCTTTTGAAATTCTTCCTGCAAAGCTTCGAATTTCCCTGAACGGCAAGTCGGTATATAACGGCAAAGAGTTAGACTTGAACGCCGCCGAAATATCCCTTGCAATTAAAAACGAAGATTACGATTATTCGGAAATTTTCGGCGTTTATTCGTTGAATTTCAAAGCCGAACGCGCGGTCAAAGACTTTAAAACAGACGGATATTCGTTTGGAATTTCGGATAATGCAGACATCGCGGTTTCCTTAAAAGACGGATATGCCGATAATTTTACGATTGAAAGCGCTGACGGCGTCTTTGTAGTTGAAAAATCCGTAATAACCGTTTGCGGCGATTATTTCGGACAAATGGAATACGGCGCGCCGCTTTCTGTGAAAGCGCCTTTAACCGAATATGCGGGGCTTTCGGCGGAAGGGATTTATGACGGCGACGTGGGAATAACTCTTAGTTACGAACTGCCCGACGGGTCAGTTGGGAATTACGGCATGGAAAGGCTGTCGCTCGAAGGGGAACTTACGGGCAAAAACGCTTTCAATTACACGCTTTCAATAAAAATAAATTCATTTAACGTTCAAATCGTAAAGGCGAAAATAGTCGGGAAAGGGCAAGGCAATTCGCCCGCCGTTACGTTCTTTTTTGTTGATTTGGACGGCAGTGAAAAGCCGCTTTACGAAACTTCCGAATTTATTTTCGACGGTACGCCGCGCGAGGTGCGGGCGTACGGGGCTACTGCCTACAATGATAAAATCGCAATGAATTTAAGCGGCGGCGCTACGTTTTGCGGAGCTGGAAACTATGAATTTTACGCCGCAAATCCCGACGTAAACCTCTACGAATATTCCGACGGTGAAGATTTTATCAAAATAACCGTAAAAAAGAGGGGAGTTTCTGCCGAAATTTCCGCGTCGTGCGAATATAACGGCGCTTTGGTTCTCCCCGCGGAGGAACACGGCTTAAACGTAAAATTTATCGGCGATGTGCAATACGACCGACTAACCGTTTCCGATTTGATTTTCTGCGGGGGAGCAATCTCTGCCGGAAGCCATAAAATCGGGCTCGGAGATGCGGAAATTACCGTGAAATTAGGCGAAAGAGCTTTGAATAATTATTATCTCGAAAGCGCGACGGGTTCTTTTGAAATTCTTCCCGCGACAATTAAAATTACGGGCAGTGCAAATAAGCCCGTAAGATACACAGGCGGCAGGGTGGAAACGGCCTTTTTTGCGCTTTCGGAAGGGCTTTCAATGCAAAGTTTTGCGCAAGCGGACGGCGTAGAAGTACAATTTAAACTTTTGACCTCCTCCGCCTGCGCGGGAAGTTATTTTTATCCGAATGATTTTGACGGCGGGCTGACTGTCTCATATTCTGTAAGCGTTCCCGAAGAGAAAGCCGAAAATTATTCGAAAGAAGGCGGGGATTTTGCCGTGGATTTTTCGGAAGCGAGGTTTTCGGTAAAAATAGTAATGGCAGAAATAGTAACTGTGAAATGGTTTCTCGGGCGCGACGGAAATTTTATTCCATTCGACGGCGGAGCATTGAAATTCGACGCTTGTTCTTATTGTGTTTTTGCCGAGGCTGAGTATATCGACGAAAACGGCGATTTGCGCAGTTTGGGGAAAGACGAAATTTCCGTTTCCGTCCGCGGATTAACTCCCGAGGACGAAAAAAAGCTGGTTTACTCTGGGGATACAGCCGCAATCCGAAACGCGGGCGAATATTATGCGAGCCTCGAATCGGACGTCTATGCGATAAAAGACGGTATAAAAAGCGTTGCGATAAAAATCGAGCCGTATGTTTTTGAAATCAAAGGTCATACGCCCGCGGAGGAAGGGGATTTACTTTACGGCGGCAGCACGATTAAAGGAATTGACGGCGGGGAGGTCGTTCTCGGCACGAAAGCCTATTCGGAAGCGGTGAGAGCGACGTATTCGCTCGACGTAACCCAAACAAAGGACGGAAAGCGCGCAAATTTCGATTTTGCGGGATTTGCAAGCGCCGATACTTATTACAACTTGATTCCTTTCGATATAATTCTGTCGTCCGCGTCTTATTATTTCGATTCCTCGAATTACGTCTGCGTTTGCCCGAATAATTATGCGCTGAAAATCGCGCCCGTAACGGTTAGGGCGGAGCGCGCGAAGTATGAGGAAGTGTATGCGGGATTTATGGGTGAAGAGGGAATTTTCACTGCGGAAAAGCTTGTGCGTAAAGCGGCGATAGTTTTTTCCGAAAGCCAGGCGGGCGGATTGAGTATAAGCGAAAATTTGGAAATTCCCGATTTCGGGGTGAAATTTTCCGGCGGGAATCTTTCCGATTTCAATGGCACGCAAGCGGCGGTAAATGCGGGAGAGTACAGCTTTTGCCTCGTTCTTGAAAACGCAAATTTTTGTTTTGAGGACGGAACAGATACAATAGCGTTCATTATCAAACCCGCGGAAATTTCGGTCGTTCTCGAAAAAAGCGAAAGTATTTATTGCGCCGAAGATTTTTCGGACGATATAAGACTGAAATTTTTCTGCGGAGCGAGTGATGTAAGCTCTTGTTTTTGCGACGGCGCGGGTAATGCAATCGGGGTAAGTCCGGATGGTATCTTCGGCTTTGAGGGCGGCGCGCCGTCGTTCGGCATGAAATTTTTTGCCGACCCGTATTTTTCCGCGTTGACAAACGTTCAACTGAAAGACGCCGGGACGTATTGCGTAAAAACGGAATTTTGCGAGTACATATCTGAAAATTTCATCTTGGATACGGCGTCTGAAAATCTAATTTACACAGTAAAGCCTTCCGAAGTTTTGCTTGAAGCCGACAGCCTCGATTTCACAGAAAATTCCGATTATACGGAAATCTTTTCGGGACTTCGCGACTATCTTGTCTATGATAAAAACGTAAAGGAGATTATAATATCCACCGCCGCAGTGACCGAGGGGGAGAGCGACGGGAAATACTTTATCCCCATGTACCGTGTTTTCGGGGGAATAAAAGGTTTTTACGGTGAAAAGGATTTATCGGCGTTGACAGTTACCCTCGCAACGTCCGCCGAAGCCGCTATATATAAGATAGCCGTAAGCGTCGGACATTCGGAAAACTATAAAGTGCAGTGCCCGATATTAAGCGCACAGATTGAAGTTGCGCCGCGGGCGGCGGAGGTCGAATGGCGTTTCAACGGCAGCGCGGCGAAATCGGGCGTCTCTATCACCTTTAACGGTAATGACAGGTTAAGCGAGTTTTCTGCGGCGGCAACGGGCATTGACGGCGAAACTATTGCGCTTTCCGAGCCTTTGCCCGTTTTGGTAAGGGACGGAAAACGTATTACTGACGTCGGGCTTTTAAATGCGGGCGTTTACGAACTTTCCGTCAGCTCGGAAAATCGCAATTATATGCTTTCAGGTAATGTTTTAAATGTTGAGATAGCGCCGCGCCCGGTTACGGGCGGGGAACTGCTTGAAGCTTTGGTCTGGCGTAATTCCTCTAACGGAAATTCGCTTTTGCAGGACGGGTGTTACGACGTGGATTCCGAAAAGGTAGATGCCGCAAATTCGTTTGTGGGCTATAAAAAAGGAATGGATAACGCCATAGTCATGGGCGAAGCTCCCCAAACGTGCGGATGCCCTGCGTTTACTGTCAAATATACGGGTAACAAGGGCGGAGATATCGGCGGGTATTGCCTTAAAGCCACTCTGTCTTTGGGCGGCAATTTGCACGGGGAACTGTTTTTTGTGAATTTTGCGTGGGAGAGCGGCTTTTATGAGAACCTGCGCGGCGACGGCGGAAAAGATTACGGAGAAACTGTTTCCTACAACCGCTCTTCGGGCTGTATCGAAGTAACGAAAAAGTGGTACGTCGTTATTCTGAACAACGGACTTGAAAGCGGTTTGGAATTGCCCGCCGCGGAAGGCGGAGTGAACGTGAATTACGGCTGGACTTTCGGCAATGACTTTCGTATTTGCGGATATCCGTCGCCTTTGCGCGATAACGCGGTAACGTACGTGTCGTTCGGCAGGTTTTCCGACGGAATAGGCGAGTACGGCGGGGATGAAACTATTTCCGAGGCAGTTTGGCGGAACAATTTCGAAATTGCGCGGATATGCGTTGCCTATTCGCCCGAAAACAGGGATTTATCAGACGGCAAAATCAGAAACTTTATCGATTATTGGCTGAACGCCGCCACACCCGCCGGCGATTACGCCGTGATAGTCTATATTGCCGAAGAGGAGAGCGGCGGGGAGATTTATGCGCCCTATTTCGAAATTTGGCGGTTCTCAGTTCTGACGGCGCCCCTGTCGTTTACCGAAAATCCCGTTGAAAATTTCGAGGCGGAGTACGACGGCACGCCGCACTTTTTCAAAGACGGTCGCATGCCGAAATTCGACAATCTATCAGGCGAGGAAATAGACGGCTTGCGCCGCGGCACGGGCTGGGCGGCAGAATCGGTCGAGCGTCCTGCGGGTAACAGCTTTAATATTGACATCCTGTATGGCAGGTCCGGCGAAACATATGCGCAGTTGCGCATATTGATAACCGACGATATTTCCGACGGGTATCACGATATTTCGGATTCTTCCGACGATTGGAATTTGCTTGCCAACCCCGCGCTTCCTATTTCTGTCGGCGCGTCGGGCTCTGGCGGCGGCGCGTACGTGCTTTTCTATAAGATAATTCTTGCAAATTACGATGAATACGCGACCGTCGGGGGTTGCCGACTGTCCGCCGAGGAATGTCGTTACTCGGTTAAAATCAACGCGCGCATTATATCCCTCGAAGCGTGGGGAGGCGGGGGGATAACCGTATCCGGCGATAAATTAAGCTGGGAAAGCGGCGCCGCCGACGAAGTGGATTTTACCGTCACCGGCTGGATTGCGTGCGGCGGCGAATTGGATTTCCGCTATAAATTCCTTCCCGTACGCGAGGACGGGGAAAACACGGTTACCGAGAACTATCCCGAATTTTCGGCAAAGACCGAAAACGGCGTGCTCAGGCTGGTCGTGCCGGGCTATGCGGATTCGGGAAAGTTTATATTATACATTTATATGTATAATTATGAATTTTCGGCAAGCAAAAGTGCGGGCGATTGGACGTATGAAAATGAAAATTTTGTTTTGGAAGGTGACGAGACTTGGGAAGAAGGCGGAGTGGAAGTATTTAAAATATACGTAGGTGCGGACGCCGTTGGGGAGAAGGGCGAAAAGCAGAAAAGCAAGCCGCTTGCGGCGCAGACGAAAACCAACGTCGGTTTTTGGAGTATAATTTTTACAGTTTTAGCCGCGCTTGTAATCGCCGCCGCTTCTGCGCTGATTGCGGCGTTCCATGTCAACAGGCACAGATGACGGAAAATCTGCATTCTTATCTTTCGCGCCGAAAGCCGATTGGTCAGGCAAAATTGCTGTTCGCGGGTTCGCAACTATATACTTCTGAATAAGGCGGGTATTACTTCGAAATAAAATAATCGAACAGAAGAATATTTTTCTCCTGTGAAAAGTAATATATTTCGTCGGCAGGTAAATTCGGCAGGCAATTAAGGACAAGTTTGCGGCAGGGGAAGGAAACGGTAATATCTTTGCAACATATTCGGAAGCCGAAAATATGGTTAAAATGGCGGTTATGCGAAAAATTAAGCGGTTATCCAAAAAATAAATTAAATAATGGCAGAAAGACCCAAATCATGAAAAATTATAAATTTTTGTGAATAAATAACATTTTTCTTATCGGGTAATGTTACGAATTTTGTTTGACTTTGTAAAAAAATTGCTTGACTTTATGTATTTTATCAGTTATGATAAAGTTGTTCGGTAAAGTGAGCGCGCAGAAGTCTTTCGGCGTGTTTGTGATACCGCAATTTGTAAAAATTCAGGGGGTTGTTTTTATGGCAAAAGGTAAGGTTGAATTTCGCGAAGCTTACTGCAAAGGGTGTAGCTTGTGCGTCAACGCTTGTCCAAAGAAAATTTTGCAAATCTCTAAGCGAACCAACGCTAAGGGATACGAAGTGGCGGAATGTGTGAACATGGATGAATGCATCGGCTGTGCAAGCTGCGCGACGATGTGTCCCGACAGCGTTATTACCGTATATCGCGACTGATTGATAAGGAGGAATTGTAAAAAATGAAAAAACTTTGGAAAGGAAACGAGGCGATTGCGGAGGCAGCCGTTGCCGCAGGATGCAGGTATTTCTTCGGATATCCCATCACGCCTCAGAACGAAATTCCCGAATACATGTCTTGGAGATTGTTCGAGGTAGGCGGCGCTTTCATTCAGGCTGAAAGCGAAGTGTCGGCAATCAACATGGTTTACGGCGCGGCCGGCGCAGGCGCAAGGGCTATGACCAGCTCTTCGAGCCCCGGCATCAGCTTAAAGCAGGAGGGCATCAGCTATATCGCCGGCGCAGACCTTCCCTGCGTAATTGTGAACATGATGCGTTCCGGTCCCGGTCTTGGCGGTATTCAACCCGCGCAAGGCGACTACTTCCAGGCGACGAAAGGCGGCGGTCACGGCGACTATCACTGCATAGTTTACGCTCCCAGCACCGTTCAGGAATTTGTTGACATTACATACCGCGCTTTCGACGTCGCGGACGAATACCGCAATCCCGTTATGATTATCGGTGACGGTATGCTCGGACAGATGATGGAATCCGCCGAAATCCCCCCGATGAGAGATTTAAGCACTCTTCCCAACAAGGACAGCTGGGCTGCATGCGGTCATTCGGACGGCAAGCAGAGGCTTATAAACTCCATCCGTTTCGAAGCTGACGAACTCGAAGCTTTCAACGACTATCTATTTAAGAAATACGAAAAAATCGCTGAAAAGGAAACGAGGTACGAAGAGTATTACAACGACGACGCGGAATACATATTCGTGGCGTACGGCTCGGTTGCGCGTATTTGCAAAGCCGCAGTTATGGAACTTCGTTCCGAAGGCATAAAGGCCGGGCTTATCCGTCCCATAACGCTTTATCCTTATCCTTCGAAGATAATAAACGACACGGCGAAAAAGCCTTATGTCAAGAAATTCATCACCGTTGAAATGAGCAAGGGACAGATGGTTGAAGACGTTCGCCTTGCAGTAAACGGAGCTAAACCCGTTGAATTCTACGGACGTTGCGGCGGTAACGTAATGATGCCCGCAGACCTTGTGAAATTAGTAAAGGAGGGTAAATAATTATGAAGATTGTAGCTACAAAGCCTCAGATGCTCACAGACGCCCATATGCATTATTGCCCGGGCTGTACGCACGGCATAGTTCACAGACTTATTGCCGAAGTTTTGGAAGAGCTCGGTAAAACCGACAACGCCATAGGCATTATGCCCGTAGGCTGCGCGGTATTCGGTTATAATTATTTCAAGTGCGATATGTATCAGGCTGCGCACGGCAGAGCGCCCTCTGTTGCAAGCGGCGTAAGAAGGGTAGTTAATTCCGATAATATTATTTTCAGCTATCAGGGCGACGGCGACCTTGCGTCTATCGGTATGGCGGAAACCGTTCATGCCTGCATGAGAGGCGAAAATATCACCGTTATATTCATCAATAACCAAATTTACGGTATGACGGGCGGACAGATGGCTCCCACCACGATGCCCGGCGAAAAGGCAACGACCTGCATTTACGGCCGTGACCCCAAAGTTTACGGCAACCCCGTACATATGTCCGAAATGCTTGCAACCCTCACGGGTCCCGCATATATCGAGAGAGTAGCTTGTTTCGACGTTCCCCACGTCCGTCAGGCAAAGGCGGCTATAAAGAAAGCCTTCCAGATTCAAATGGAGAAGAAAGGTTTGACCTTCATAGAAGTCCTTGCAAACTGCCCTACGAACTATCATATGACCCCGCTTGAATCTATGAATTTCGTAAAGACGAAGGGTTGCGAGTTCTATCCTCTCGGAGTTTATAAAGATATCACGAAGGAGGAAAACAAATAATGAAAATTATAATCAGCGGCTTCGGCGGACAGGGCGTTTTGTCCCTCGGTAAATTTATTTCCTATTCCGCAATCGAAGAAAATCTCAACACTTCATGGCTTCCTTCCTACGGACCCGAAATGCGCGGCGGCACGGCTAACTGCTCGGTAATCTATTCCGCGGAAGAAATCGCGGCTCCCGTTATCGACAAGCCCGATGTCCTCATCGCTTTCAACGAGCCCTCGCTTGTAAAGTTCGAAAATTCGGTTAAAGAAGGCGGCGTTATAATCATCAACTCGGATATCGTTCACCTTAAAACGACCCGTAAGGACGTTAAATTCTACGAGATTCCCGTAGATACGCTTGCTTCCGCAATCAACAAGCGCGGCGCGAACGTATATATGCTGGGCGTATTGCTTCCCATCTTCAAGGATATATCCGAAGAGGCGGCAATCGGCGCAATCCAGCACGTATTCGAAAACAAGCCCAAGGTCATTCCTTCCAATATCGAATGTCTTAAAGCGGGCATCGAATACATGAAGCAGCGCATCTGAAAAAATAACGGCAACGGCAAAATGTCTTCTCTTTAAAGTGAAGGCATTTTGTTTGTTTGCCGCTTTTGTCCGAAATTCGGCAGCGGTAATGTTTATATGAAAAAAAAGAATCCGAAACGCACGTTCTCGCATCCCGCGAGGGAGAAGAAGGGCGGCGGGCTTTCGGTTGTAAAAGAAAAACAGGATAAAGCGGGGTCCGGTGTTCCAAAGGACGGCGCAGCGCAGACTTCGGAAAGCAAATCAGACGGTTTTGCGGTCAAAAAAGTCGTCAGCGTGGAGGGTTTTATCACGCTCGCGATAGTTCTCGCGATTTTCGTGCCGATAGCCGTGATTATGGGCTTCGGCAATATGATAAACACCCTTTTCAACAACGCGTTGGAGCTTTTAAGGAATATCTGCTTTTATCTATTAAGCGTTGCCGTTGTCGTCGGGGCGTTAAGTTCGGTTTTGACCGAGTTCGGCGTTATAGCGCTTGCAAATAAAGCGCTTTCTCCGCTTATGAAGCCCGTTTACGGTATGCCGGGTGCAACTTCGATTGCCATATTTTCGGTATTCCTTTCGGATAATCCCGCGGTTCTCGCCCTTACGGACGACCCCAGATACAGGCGTTATTTCAAGAAATACCAGCTTGCGGGTCTTGCAAATTTGGGCACGGCGTTCGGAATGGGGCTTATCGTCATCGTCAAACTCGGTAATACGGCTGTGCGCGGCGGCGGTTCCGTCGGGCTTGCCATAGCTATGGGCGTGCTCGGCGCGGTTATAGGCAGTATTTTTTCAACCCGCTGGATGCTACGCAGGGCAAAAAAGGTATATGGAACTACGGAGGAGGCGGCGCCTGCGGGCGAGCATGAATTTGACGTTCTGAAACAACGCGAAGTGCGCAGCGGAAATATTTTGCAGCGTTTTTTCGACAGCCTTTTGGACGGCGGCGCAAGCGGCGTTAAAATAGGTCTTGCCATAATCCCCGGCGTGCTGATAATAGCAAATCTTGTAAAAATTCTCACGAACGGCTGTCCGGACGGCGGATATACGGGCGCGGCGGACGAGGGCGTAGCCCTTTTGCCGTGGATAGGCGATAAACTATCCACCATATTCGGCTGGCTATTCGGTTTCGAAACGCCTTCCGCCATAAGTATTCCCATAACCGCACTCGGCAGCGCCGGCGCGGCGGTTGAGCTTGTGGGCGACGGAATGTACACCGCCACCGAAATAGCCGTATTCACCTCTATGTGTATGTTTTGGAGCGGATTCCTTTCCACCCGCGTTGCGATGATGGACAGTCTCGGCATCCGTAACCTTACCACAAGTTCGATAGTATATCATTTAATAGGCGGCATAATTGCCGGTTTCTGCGCGCATTGGCTTTATTATTTGTGCGCCCTGATGTTATAGACATGTGAAAAAAGCCGTTTGCGGAGGTAAGCGGCTTTTGTTAATATATAAATTTTTCTGTGTAAAAATATCAAAACGGTGGCAATTCATTTGACTTTGAACCGCGTATTTATTAAACTAAATTCGAGCAAATTTTCAGGAGATGGCAATGGCAAAAACAATAACAATCGACGAAGCGCTTGCGCTTGTGAAGGACAACTATAAAATAGCCGTGGGCGACGCTACGGTAGAGCCGCAGGGCTTTTTAAGCAATCTGCATAAGATTCTCGATAAAGACCGCGGTTTAAGCATATGGATGTGCCTTACCATGAGGTCGTATCCGTTCTTCGAACACCCCGAATACGGCAATAACATCAGAATAAACAGCGTGTTCTTTTCGGGACCTACCCGTAACGCGTACAATGTTCTGAACACCGTTTCGTACGTTCCCACGCACCTCAGAAAAACGGCGATAACCATCTGCGCGGGCGGCGACCCCGACCTGTTCGTAGGCACGTGCACGCCCCCCAACAAGGACGGCAAAATTTCTTTGGGGCTCAGCAACATCTATGACCGCGAAGTCATGAAGAGGTCTAAAACGGTTATAATGGAAGTCAACCCCAATATGCCTTTCACTTACGGCGACGCCGTTATAGACGAGTCGGACGTGGATTATTTTGTGCCCGTCGATTTCCCCATGGTGCAGGATAAAACCGCGCCCATTAACGAGAAAGACAAGATAATCGGCGGATATATTTCCGACTTCATAAAAGACGGCGATAATTTGCAGATAGGCATAGGTTCAATTCCCAATTCCGTTGTCCAATATCTTGAAACAAAGAAGGATTTGGGTATCCATACCGAGCTTTTGGGCGACGGTTTGGCAGACCTTGCGAAGAGGGGAATAATCAACGGCAGCAAGAAAACTCTCCACAAGGGCAAAATCGTAACCAGCATCGTTTTGGGTACGGATAAGGTATATGAATTTGTAAACAACAATCCCGACGTCCTCGTCATGGATTGCAGCTATTGCAACGCGTACGAAACGCTTGCAAAAAACGAAAACCAGGTTTCAATCAATACGACCCTCGAAGTAGATCTTACGGGTCAATGTTGCAGCGAAAGTTTAGGTTCAAGGCAGTACAGCGGCACGGGCGGTCAGATGGATACGGCAATCGGCGCCCAGATGTCTAAGGGCGGCAGGGCGTTCATCGCGCTCTATTCAACGGCAAACGTGCGCACTGGCAACGGCGACGAAAGGGTTGAAATAAGCCGTATCGTCCCGCAGCTCAAACCCGGCGCAACCGTTTCGCTTTCCCGCAACGATTTGCAATATCTCGTAACCGAATACGGCGTTGTGAACGTACGCGGTTTGTCGATTGCCGACAGGGCAAAGGCAATAATTTCAATCGCGCATCCCAAATTCCGCGACGAACTGACGCAAAAGGCGAGAGAGCTGGGTTTAATTAAAGGATAAAAAAAATTTAGATAGAGGGAAAATGTATGACTTATAATTACAGTGAAAGAATGGCAAAGATGAACGGCGCCGCTACGAGGGAGATTTTGAAGCTCCTTACGAGGCCGGAAATCATTTCCTTTGCGGGCGGATTCCCCGCAACGCAGTGCCTGCCCCAGAAAGAGGTGCAGCAAATCGCTTTCGAGCTTTTAAGCGAAGGCAGGGCTACCGAAGCGCTTCAATACGGCACGACGGAGGGCTTCAAATCGCTCCGCGAACAGCTTATCGAGTACGTTAAAACGGCGGGCATTGAAAACCAGACCCTTGAAAATACGCTTGTAATAAGCGGCGGGCAGCAGGGTATAGACCTTATGAGCAAGGTTTTCCTCGACAAGGGGGACTGCGTTCTCGTCGAAAATCCCACATATCTTACCGCATTGCAGATTTTCGATTCCTATCAGGCAAAGATTGTCGGAGTTGACGCCGACCATAACGGGCTTATTATCGACGACCTTGAAAAGAAAATCAAAAAATACAATCCCAAATTCCTGTACTGCGTTTCCACGTTCTCCAACCCCACGGGCAAGACGTATTCGGTGGAAAACCGCAAAAAGATTGCCGAAATCACGGCAAAGTACAACGTAATGGTGCTTGAAGACGACCCTTACAGCAAACTGCGCTTCGAGGGCACGCCCGTACCGAGCATAAAGAGTTTTGACAAGGCGGGCAACGTAGTTTATCTCACAAGTTTTTCAAAAGTTCTTTCTCCCGGGTTGAGAGTGGGCGTTGCAATCGGAAATCCCGAAGTTATCCGTAAGATGACGATAGGCAAGCAGGGCGTTGACGTAACCACTTCAAACCTTTCCCAGCTTATTGTTGCTGAATATTTGAAGAGAGGCTATATCTTCAAGAATATCGAAAAGAGCCTGCCTATATACAGGGAGCGCAAAAACGCCATGATTGCCGCGCTCAACAAGTACATGCCCGAAGAATACAAGTATGTAAACGCAGAGGGCGGTCTGTTTATCTGGGGCGAATTTGACGCGCCTATCAACACCGTAGAACTTGCGCCCGAGGCAATAAAACACGACGTAGCTTACATTCAGGGTCAGGTATTCTATGCGGACGGCAGCGGTCTGAACACTATGAGATTGAATTTCTCGAACGCTACCGTTGACCGCATAGACGCAGGCATCCACAGACTGGGCGATATGTTCAAAACAGAAATCGCTAAATTGAAGAAATAAAATTTACCGGCAGTCAGCCGATAATTTTGCGCCGAAAGGCGGTAATATTTATAAGGAGTAAATTTTATGGAACTGAAAATCATAAAGACCGAAAACAAAAAGGCTAAGCCCCAGGGCGCGCTCGGATTTGGTAAATACTTTTCCGACCATATGTTCATAATGGAATATGCGGACGGGAAGTGGCAGAACGCGCGTATCCAACCCTATCAGGAACTGCACTTGCAGCCTTCTGCGTCCGTTCTGCATTATGCGCAGGGCATATTCGAGGGCGCAAAAGCGTTCAAAACAAAGGACGGCAAAATCCGCCTGTTCCGTTTGAACGACAACCTTGACAGAATGAACGATTCCGCCGAAAGACTTTGCATGCCTACGTTCGACAAAAAATTCGTTTACGACGCTATAAAGCAGCTTATTCTTATAGACGAAGATTGGATTCCCACGGACGAGGGCACGGCTTTATACATAAGACCCGCGATGATAGCTACCGAACCCGCTCTCGGCGTTCACGCGTCAAAGTCGTATTTAATGTTCGTAATTGTCGGACCCGTAGGCGCTTACTATGCGCACGGACTTGCGCCCGTAAAACTTTTGGTTGAAGAGCACTACGTCCGCGCGGCAAAAGGCGGCACGGGCGGCAACAAAGTTATAGGTAACTATGCCGCAAGCATGAAAGCGGGCGAAAACGCTCAGGCAAAGGGCTACGACCAGGCTATGTGGCTTGACGCCAAATATCACCGCTACGTGGAAGAAGTCGGCGCAATGAATATCTTCTTCGTAATGAACGGAATAGTATATACGCCCGCGCTTCGCGGAAGTATTCTTCCCGGAATCACGCGCAGGAGCGCGATAGCAATCCTGAAATCCCACGGCTACAAAGTACGTGAATGTAACGTGGATATCCGCAAAGTTGCCGAAGCAGCCGAGAACGGCACATTGGGCGAAATTTTCGGCACAGGCACGGCGGCGGTCATTTCTCCCGTAGGTCTGTTCGGCTATAAGGGCAAAGATTACGTCGTAAACGGCGGCAATATGGGCGAAATCAGCAAAATGCTTTACAACGAGCTTACCGGTATTCAGAACGGCAGGCTTCCCGACAAGCACGGTTGGGTAGATATTATCAAAGAATAATTCGGTAAAAATAGTCTAAAACCCCCGTCGGCAAAGCCGACGGGGGTTTTTGAATATGCAAACGGATTTTGATTAAAATAAATACTATGAAAAAGTGGGCGTTGAAAGTGCGTGAAGTAATTAAATTCTATACCGACAAGCGATTTTCGACAATAGCGGGCACGCTTGTCTATTTTTTGCTTATGAGCCTTGCGCCTTTCATCGTCTGGCTGTCGTTGCTTTTGGGCAGCGCAGATTTGGAACAATTTTTGGCAAATCCGCTTTTTGAACCGCTTTTGCCCTTTCTGACATATCTTAAAAATTCCGCGCAGACCGCGGCGAGCGGGGCGGGAATAATACTTTTGGCGACTTCGCTGTATTCGTCAACGAATTTTTTTTACCACCTGAGGCGTAGCGGCGAAATAGTTTACGAAAGCGAGAGGGTGAAGGGGGGGATAAAGTTGCGCGTCATATCGGCGTTGCTGATAATTCTTACAATTCTTTCAATCGCATTTCTCGCTGCCGTGACAGTGACGGGCAGGTGGATTATGCAGACGTTCATGCCATTATTCCTCTGCGACATAATTTCGGTAATATTTGCAGCTTTTCTGACTTTCGCGATTGTGGTCCTTTTGAATTTGTTTGCCTGTCCGTTCAAACTCAATGCGGGAGAAGTTTTGACCGGAAGTCTTATTACTACTGTACTTTGGATTTTATTTGTAGTAGGCTTCGCGGTGTATATCCGTTTTGCTTCGCCCGGCAAGCTTTACGGCGCGATTGCCTCGGTAATCGTATTCTTGCTGTGGTGCTATTTTATGATGTGCTGTTTCGTTATAGGAATGATAAAAAACGGTTCGGATATGAAAAAACGTCAATATAAAAAACTGTTTTAGAACAAAATAAACACAAAAACTGATATATAATAATTCACCGCCTTTTCCGCAGGAAAGACGGCTGTTGCCAAAAACCGCAATATTAAGATAATAATCAGCCTAAAAAATTAAACGTAATAAATAAGTGTAATGATTAAGCGCCGCCCGCTTTATATGCGGGCGGCGCTTGACCGATAATTATGTCATTTTCAGTGTTAATACTTAATTGCGCAACCGGCAGCAAGCGCGCCGGGTCCAATATGGACGGATACGCTTAAAGAGAGGGGGTTTACAAAAGTAAACTCAACGTTCGGGAAAGTCCGTTTTAATTCTTCCTTGAATTTTTCCGCCTCGGCAAAGTTTTCGGTATGCGCTACCGCCATCGTCATCTTGCCTGCGTCAACGATATCTTTGAATCTCGTTTCAAAATCGTGCTTTAATGCGTTGATAATTTCCGTCTTAGCGTCTGCGAGCTTTCTGACTTTTTTGAATGCGTCAAGCTTTTCGCCCTGAATCTGCAAAACGGGTTTTATCTTAAAAAGCGTGCCTATCATTGCGGCGGCGGGAGTAAGTCTTCCGCCCTTTTTAAGATATTTCAGCGTGTCAACCATAATATATATGGAGGACAGCATCTTCGTTTCCATAAGCCAGTCGTGAATTTCTTTTGCGCTTTTGCCCTCGCGCGCCATTTTAAGCGCGTCCATTACGCTCTGGCGCTGTGTTATAGAAACTCGCTGGTTATCTACGACCCATACCCTGTCTTTAAATTCTTCTTCCGTTTTCGAAAGATGAAGGGTAGTGTGGCAGGTTTCGGAAAGTCCGCTCGACAAAGGAATATACACGATTTCATCGTAGGTCTTTAAAACGTCGTGCCAAAGTTCGCTTACCGCAGCGGGCGCGGGCTGAGATGTGGAAACATTTGCGTCGGCTTTAAGCTTTTCATAGAATTGCTCCTGCGTAAGCGTAATGTCCTCGTGATAGGTTTCTTCATCGATGAGAACAGGAGTGGAAGCTACGAAAACGCCAAGTTCTTTGGCTTCTTTTTGAGTGATTCCGCTGTTGCTGTCGGTGATTACTGCTATTTTCATTCTATCTCTCCATGTATTGAAATCGGTATAATTATAAAAGTTTATAGGGAAATAGTCAACAAAATTAAGCCGATTGTCGAAAAATTATATTTCCGCTATGGCTTCGATTTCGACAAGCGCGCCTTTGGGAATATCCTTTACGGCAACGCAGCTTCTTGCGGGTTTGCCCGTGAAATATTTTTCGTAAACTGCGTTAAATTCCGCGAAGTCGGCAATGTTGGCAAGGAAGCACGTGGTTTTGATTACCTTGTCGATTGAAGTACCCGCCGCTTCGAGAAGCGCAGCTACATTTTTGCATGATTGATGGGTCTGTTCAGCCACGGTTTTTCCTTCGATAACGGAAGTGGCGGGGTTTACGGGAATCTGACCCGAGCAGTAAACTATGTTTCCTACGATTTTAGCCTGCGAATAAGGGCCGATTGCCGCGGGTGCGGCTTTTGTTTCAACGGTTTTCATTTTAAATTATCTCCTTATATTATAAAATTTTAAATCCGTGCGATGTAAGTTCGCTCTTGATTTTTTCGATATGCTCGAAGTTTTTGGTTTCGAGGTTTAGCCTTAATTGGCAGCAGTTGATTGCGGAGCCTTCCGCCGAGCGCTCGTGAATAGCGCTGATAATATTTCCGCCGCATTGGGCTATTATAGAGGTGACGTCGGTAAGCTGTCCCGGTCTGTCCATAAGTTCGAGGGTGAGGGAGCAGCTTCTGCCCGACATAAGAAGTCCGCGGTTGATTACGCGGGAAAGAATGGTTACGTCGATATTGCCTCCCGAAATAAGGCAGCATACCTTTTTGCCTTCGAGGTCGGGAATTTTCTTGAACATAACGGCTGCAAGCGCCGCCGCGCCCGCGCCTTCGGCAACGGTTTTCTGTTTTTCGATAAGCGCGAGGATAGCCGCCGAAATTTGGTCGTCTGTTACGGTGACCATGCCGTCAACGTTTTTGGAAATGAGTTCGTATGTAAGCGTGCCCGGTTCTTTTACGGCTATACCGTCGGCGATTGTGGCTACGGATTTCAGGTTTTCTATTTTTCCTTTCTTATAGGAGTTTACCATGCTTGCCGCGCCGGCAGCCTGAACGCCGTAAACCCTTATATTAGGGTTAAGCGACTTAACCGCAAAGGAGATACCCGCAAGCAGACCGCCGCCGCCGACGGGAACGACGATTATATCCACGTCTTTCATCTGTTGAAGAATTTCAACGCCTACTGTGCCCTGCCCCGCGATTACGTCCTCGTCGTCGAAGGGGTGGATAAGGGTGTAGCCGTATTCGTTTTTAAGTCTTTCGGCTTCGTTGTGGGCGTCGTCGTAAACGCCGGGGACGAGAATTACTTCCGCGCCGTAGCCGCGCGTCGCCATAACCTTTGAAATGGGCGCACCTTCGGGCATGCAGATTTTAGCCGTAATTCCGAACTTTTTGGAGGCAATAGCAACGCCCTGTGCATGGTTGCCCGCAGAGCATGCGATAACGCCTCTCTTTTTTTCCTCATCGGAAAGCTGTGAAATTTTGTAGTACGCGCCGCGCACCTTGAACGAGCCCGTGCGTTGCAAATTTTCAAGTTTCAAGAAAATTTCGCATCCGGCGTCCTGAGAAAGGGCGTGGGCGTTTATTACGTCCGTAGTTCTTGCGATTTGCTTTAAAACGTATTGTGCCTGATAAATTTTATCCAGAGTCAGCATAAATTTTACCACCTTTTTTTACTGAAATAAATTATATTATTTTATGCTGCCAAAGTCAATAAATTCTCCCGTTGTTGTTAATTAAATTCCGCAAAAAAACGCCTTGCGTATTTCGTCTTGACTTATTAACATAAATTGAAAAAAACTATGCTTGCGGCAAAATAAATTTTATAAAATACAGTTGACAGCGTAAAATTTAAGTGATAAAATACAGCTTGCAAATTGAATAAAAGATAAAGGTACGGTTCGAAAGGGTAGCGCCGAGTAGATTAAAAGGGAATCCGGTTAAAATCCGGAGCAACCGTCATTACTGTATTTGCCGCCGTAAAGGCGAGTAAAAGTCAGGATACTGCCGTGCTTTTGGATGTCACGAATTTTGGACGAGAAAGAGTGCAACCGATTTCGAAAAGCTTTTTGTTTTCGACGTTGCAGTTCGTCAATCGCTCCGAATCATAGCTGAAAAATCCGTTGTGCTCTTTCTTTTAGAAAGAGCGTTTTTTTTATGCGAAAACCAAGGATGGGTTACTTGAATGGCTGTATTCAACGTAAAAGATGAAAATTTAAAGTGGGCGAAAGAGACTCTTCAAAAAAAGAGCGAGGAGCTGGGCAGACTTCCGAAAAAAGCGGACTTCGACGAAGTCACGCGTTCGCGCATTAAGTCGTTTTTGGGTCCGTGGCCGCGCGCTTTGGAAGCGGCGGGGCTTAAAACGCCCAAAAAGCCTTTGGACGAACAATAGCCGGCGAGCCCCAATGAATTATAAAAAAAAGGCAAGCCGTAAACGGAAAACGGCGTTAAGCCGCAAACGATAAATTTAAAGGAGATAATTATGAAAACTTTGGCAAAGATTTCAGCCGCAGTTCTGGCATTTGCAATTTCATTATGCTGTTTTGCAGGCTGCAATCCGGAATCTTCGGACACAAACACCGAAACCGTATATTATACGGTGACTTTCGACTTGGACGGGGGCGAGGTAAAGGGCAAAGACCTTTCTAAGGGCGTTAAGGTCGAAAGCGGGACGGAACTCAACCTTGAAAACTACAAGCCCGAAAAATCGGGGCATACTTTCGAGGGCTGGCTTTCGGGCGAAACAAAATACGCCGCAAACGCACATATAACCGTAAATTCGGACATTACGTTAAAGGCGCAGTGGGAGCTTATTCACGTTGATAAATTCACCGTAACTTTCGACCCTGCGGGCGGCACGCTGAACGGCTCTGCGGAAACACTTACATTCCAAGCCGAAAAGAACGACGCGCTTGATTTTTCAGACTACGTTCCCAAAAGAGATACATATACCTTTAAAGGTTGGAAAACCGGCGAAACTCTCTATGCCGAGGGGACGTACACGGTGGCGGACGACGTCGATTTCGTAGCTGTATGGACGAAAAATCCTTCGGCAGACGAAAACTTTATATTCGAAGAAACAGAAGAACAAGACGGCTATTTTCTTAAAGGCCTTGCCGAAACTTCGACAATAACGGAAATAGTCGTGCCGGGGTATTATCAAGATAAGCCCGTTTTGAAGATTAAAAGCAGTACTTTCAGCTATAACGACGATATCACCGCCGTCGATTTGTCGAACTGCGATAAGCTCGAAGAAATCGAAAACTGGAATTTCAGCAGCTGTTCCGCGCTGGCTTCGGTAAATTTAGAGGGTTGTTCCGCTCTCGTAAAAATAGGCGACAGCTGTTTCAGCAGTAGTTGGAATGGGACTTCCGCCTTGACCGAAATCAATCTGAAAGGACTTACGGCTTTGGAGGAGATAGGGTCAAGCTGTTTCCGCGGCAACCAATCTTCAAACGGCTCTATGCCCGTGGAAAAACTTGACTTTTCGGACTGCGTATCCCTCACATCGATAGGGAAAATGAGTTTTTGGTATTTGGATGCAAAAGAGATAGACCTGTCAGACACGCAGATAGAAGACTTCGGAATACAGACGATAATGCACTGCCAAAAGCTTGAAAAAATAGACTTGCCCGCCTCACTTAACCTCACTACGGGCTGTACGGAAACTTTCGGCGACTGCGAAAACATAAACGAAATAACTCTCGACCCGTTGAATATCTATATGACCGTGGAAAACGGCGCGCTTATGGACGCGGATAAAACGGTTATTTACAAATACGCCGTAAAGAGCGAAAACACAAAATTTACCGCTCCCGCGACCGTTAAAACGGTGATGAGCTGGGCGTTCTATAAGGCGACAAATCTCACCGAAATAGATTTTACCGAAACGCAGCTTACCGAAGTTAAAAACTCCGCCTTTGGCGGTTGCTCCAACGCCCTTTTGAAAGTGCCTTTCGGTCAGGACGGAACATATGAGGACGGCGACGGGCGTTGCACGTTAGCCACAAGCTGGAACAGCGGCGTAAAAGAAACCCAATACGGCGAGGCGGCGCAGGCGTTTAAGTTCACTACAAGTTTAACCGACGGCGCAAGCGTTACCGAAGCAAGTTTTACTTTCACGGCTTCGGCTGAATACGGTCCTTCGTACGCCCTTGCGCCCTGCGAATTGACCGTGAAATTCAATGGCAACGAAATTACAGGCGACAAAGGAAGTTATACGGTAACTTTAAGCGACGGAGAAAATACGATAGAGCTAATCGCAAACAGCGGCGGCAAGACGGAGACGAAAACCTACAAGGTGAATAAAATGGGGCAGCCCGAACTCGAATGTTCGTTGGATAAAGAGGGCGTAAATTCCTCTGCGGAGGCAAGTTATTCGTTTACCGTCAAAGTCAAATCGGCGGGCGAATACTTAAATATTTCCCCCGACGACGTCAAAGTTGAAATAGACTGCGGTTACACCCCTAATACATTTTTTGAACCAAATATGGGTATAACGTCTGCGCAGACCGATAGCACGACTGTTACGGTGACTTTGGATTACGAAACCTTATTGTATTTTATGGATTGTAATGTTCAAAGTCAATTTAATTGCCGCATTACCTTAAACCTGAATGGAGTTAATGTTTCTGCGCAATTTAAAATGATTTATGAAGGTTAAATAAATTGAAGGTTAAATATTTAATATTAAGTTTTATATTAACAATCGGGGCGGTTTGCTTTGCGGCGTGCAGTAACGTAGGGTTTTTATTTTCCTGCGACATAGAGGACGGCACAACGGTAATTCTGCCCGAATATTCATTTAATGTTTCGGCGGCTTACGGCGGCGAGGAATGTGACGTAAGCGTTTCTCTGAACGGCGTGCTGACGGCAGGCGGCGGAAGCGGAAAATATACCGTACAGCTTGAAAGGGGCGAAAACCTGATTAAGATAACCGCAACCCGCTCGAAATTTTCCGAAACTCGCATATATCATGTGATATACCGTGCCGACTTCGAAATTTCCACCGACATAGACGAAGCGGCGATTATTAACGAAAGCATTTCATTTACGGCGGGCGCAACTTTCAACGATTTGCCCTGCGCTTTGATAGCCGAAATCGGCGGCGAGGAGTTGGAAGGAAAGGAAGGCGTTTTCACCGCAAGACTTAATGAGGGCGAAAACATTATTTCTTTGATTGCCCGTTACGACGATTTGACAGAGCGCATAGAGCGGCGCATAAATCTCGGAAAATTCAGCCTTAACACAGACCTTTCGGACGGCGACAGAACGGAAGCGGAGTTTTCTTTCCGCGCGGCTGTAGCCTACGACAGCGAACCGCTGCCCATAAAAGTTACTTTGAACGGCAAGGAAATCCAACCCGACGGCAACCGCTTCAATCTTACTTTGGAACGGGGGGAAAACAAAATAACGATAGCTGCGGAAAAAGAAAATATCCGTAAAACGTATGAATACACGGTGCGTTTTATCGACGACCCGCCTACGCTTGAAACTACTTTAAAAGACGGCAAAACTTACCGCGGCAGTAAGCTGGGCTTCGACGTTACGGCAAAGGACGGTTTGGGCGAAAAACTTCCTTCCGGCAATATTTCCTTTTCGGCGGATTGGAACGAAAGCGGCGATTTCGCTCCCCTTACAAGCGTAAAAAAGGTCTGGGACGACAGCGCGTTTACCAGTTTCGAAATAAATTTCAAAGGCTCGGAATTTTTTTCTTATGCAAATTCGCCTTTCGACTTTAAAGTCACGGCTTGCGACGGCGCGGGCAGAGAAACTTCCGCCGTTTACGAAATGACCTATGTTCCCGCCGAAAACGGCGAAAAGACGGGAGAGGTGGTATTTGCACTCGAAGGCTTTTCGATAGGTTGCGGCTACTTTATGAAGCCCTGCCGCCTGCCCGTGTACGAGGGCGTGAATTTTGCGGCGACTTTGACGGAAATTATCGAAGAAAACGGCTGGACTTATTCCAATACGGGAACTATCGAAAAGGGATTTTATCTTTCGGGGATAACGGGGCTCGATTTAAGCGGCAACCGTATTCCCGACGAACTTTGGGAACTCATTCCCGGACGGGCTTATCAATCTATGCCTGCGCCCGAAAACGGGGAAAAGTACGAGCTTTCCGAATTTTGCTACGCGCAGGGCGGCGGCTGGATGTATTCGGTAAATACCGTATATAAAAATTACGGTTTTTCGAACTACTATCCGCAGGACGGCGACGTTGTGCGCGTGCAGTTCACGGTCGCTTTGGGCAGCGATTTGGGCGGAGGCGGGGCGTTGGGCGGAAGCGGAAATTCAAGTTGGCTTACCGACAATCCCGACTACGGCGAAATTATGGGGTTGCTTGCCGATATCTCCAAAATAATAGAGGAGAACGGCGGGGATAAAACGGTCTATAACGAGGTTTTAGATAAAATTACAAAGTGGAATATATCCCAAAAGACAATGGACGAACAAATTTCAAAATTGAAGTCTGCATACGGTATTTGATATGAAAAAGCGGTATATGTATTGCGTTTTGGCTTTAATACTTTCCGCGGCGGTTTGGGCGGGGTCGGCTACCTTGCCCGTTTCGGCTATTGCGGAAAAGGACGTAAATTCCGCGATAGAAGGAATTATCGCGTGGAAGAAATCGGACGTCGGGTCAAGTGCAAGCGAATTTCTTATAAATGATAAATTTCTTGAACAGGCGGGAACGACGGCGGGCGACTGGTATCCCATAGGCCTCGGCAGGCTTAAAATTGCCGACAATCAAGCGGGCTATCTCGCCGTAATAAACGACAATATTTCCAAAAGATATTCCTTGCCCGCGAAGCTCGATAAAGCAAAGGCTACCGAGTGGCACAGAATTTCGCTTTCCGTACTTGCAAGCGGCGGCAACCCCCGCAGGGCAGGTGACGACGGAAATATCGACTTGATTGCCGACGGAACTTATAACCGCGTTGAAAACGGCGCGGGGATTTTGGGCAAACAGGGTATAAACGGCTTTATATGGGGGCTGATTGCGCTGGATAGCCTTTGTTACGAAGTGCCGGAAGGCGCGTATTACACCCGCGACGACGTAATACTTAATATTCTGAACAGACAACTTCCCGACGGCGGCTGGGCGCTGACGGGCAACGTTTCCGACCCCGACATAACGGCAATGGCGGTTCAGGCTCTTGCGCCGTATTACAACAGCGAAAAAGAATATTCTTACCGCAATTTAAATTCGGACGCCGCCTCTGCCAAAAAGGTGCGCGAAGCGGTTGACGAAGCGCTTGACTGCCTTTCGGAAGCCCAGCTACCAGACGGGGATTTTAAAAGCTGGGGCACGGAGAACAGCGAAAGCTGTTCGCAAGTCATAATCGCGCTGTGCTCGCTGGGTATAGATTTTTTTAACGACGACAGATTTATAACCGAACAAGGCAAAACGGTTTTAGACGGGCTTTTTAAATACCGCAACGCGGACGGCGGCTTTACACATTCGTTTTCATACGACGCGGAAAATCCTTCCGCCGACCCCGAAAAATCCAACACGATGGCGGGCGAACAGGCGCTTTTGGCTCTCGCGGCGGTAAGCCGCGCCTCAAACGGACAAAGGCGGCTTTACGACTTCCGCCCCGAACAGAGCGGAGATTTGAAAGCGAAGATAAAGGAAGCGGAATATCTTATTGAAAATTTAAGTTTTTCGTCGTCAAATGAGAATATAAATGAAGCCTACGATTTTTATCTTGGAATTGAGGGCTCGGAGCGCAGTTACGTTAAAAATTACAAAAAGCTTTCCTCAATTCTCGCCTTTGCGGGAATCCCTTACGCCGAAGAAAAAATCGAATACAACAGCGGCGACGCGGGCGTAATAACTCCAATCGAGGAATTTACGGCGGCGGACAGGGCGGCGGCGGACGGGCTTCCAGAAAATTTAACCACCGCAAACCGCGCGGAAGTGCTGCGGCTTTGGAGCAAAATCAGAAATTGTTTCGACTTCGAAGGCAAAGAGAGGTATTTTGTAAAATTAGACAAAGCCAAAAACGAAATCGAGGCAATCCAAAGGGAGATAGAGGACATTAAAACGGAAATCAAGACTAAACTCTATCCTTTTGAAAAAATAAGTCTTTCGGACAGGCGCGCCGTCCACGACCTTTACGAACGTTTCGCCGCCCTTTCAGAATACGACCGCGCGCAGCTTGAACAGTCGGATATCGAGGGGCTATTGAAGTGCAAAACGCAGGTTGACAACCTTTATCTTGCCGTGTGGATATCCGCGGCGTGCGCAGTCGCGGCGGCGGGAGGGGCGATATTCGTGGTTCTGCACGTCAGAAAGCGCAAAAAGCTGAAAGCCGCAAAATTTATGGCGGAGAGCGAAGAATGAAAAAGGACGTTTTCGCAATTTGCGTAGTGATTTTTTTGCTGGTTCTCATATTTTCGGGCACAAAAATTCAATCGGTTGACGACTATTATCTCACGCATATAGACGACATAAAAGAGGACAGCGAAACCGTTTTCCTGACTATACGCTGCGATACTGCGCTCGATAATTGGGACGACCTCGACCCCGCGCTGAGATATGAAAGATACGTGCCTGCGGACGGCATAATTCTTCCGCGGACGGAATACGTGCTCCGCGCGGGGGATACGGCGTATTCGGTCCTCGACAGGGCGGTTCGTTACAATAAGATACATATGGAATGTAGTTATTCGGTAAATTATTCAAGCGTCTATGTGCAGGGCATAAACCAACTTTACGAATTTAGTTGCGGCGAACTTTCAGGGTGGATGTATATGGTTAACGGCGTGTTTCCAAACTACGGTTGCAGCAAATGCACCCTTTCGGACGGCGACGAGGTGGTTTGGTGTTATACATGCGACCTGGGGCGGGACGTGGGCTGCGAATGGGGGCTTATGAAATGAAATATTTCGACCGTCTGCACCCCGTTTCGGCGTTGGCGTATTTTCTTTCGATGCTGCTTATCGCTATGCTTACGATGCACCCTGTTATAATTTCCGTCTGCTATCTTTCGGGTATAATTTTCTGCGGCATGCTTACGGGTTATAAAAATCTGTTAAAGAGCCTTGCGTACAGTCTGCCGCTTACCGTTATTATCGCCGTTACCAACCCTCTGTTTTCACACAGGGGGGAGACGATTTTGTTTTTTTTGAACGACAATCCCGTCACGCAGGAATCGATATTGTACGGCGTTTTTGCGTCGCTTATGCTGATGTCCGTCTTTTATTGGTGCAAAAATTACAGCGCGGTTATGACAAGCGATAAATTCATCTATCTGTTCGGCAGGATAATTCCAAAGCTCTCGCTTGTTCTTTCGCTTATTCTCGCATTTATCCCCAAGATGAAAAGGAAGTTCCGCGAAATAGACGAGGCGCAGAAAGCGCTGGGCATTTACGCTTCAAAGAGCTACGTGGATAAAATCCGCAGCAAAATGCGCGTTTTGTCTATCCTTTTGACCGACAGTCTTGAAAATTCGGTGGAAACGGCGGACAGTATGCGCGCGCGCGGCTACGGACTTAAACACAGAACAAGCTACGCTCTCTATCGCTTCGGTCTGTCGGACGGGCTGTTCCTTGCGGCTACGCTTGCCCTTGCTGCGGCGGACGTGGTTTTGATAATTTTCGGGGCGTCGTCTTTTAACTTTTACCCCGCCCTATCGGCGGTCGGTTTTTCGGCTTTGCCGTGCGCGCTGTACGTCTGTATAGCGCTTCTCGGCTTTATGTCTTTCTTCGCGGAAGTCAAGGAGAACGTTTTATGGCGCTTATTGAAATCAAAAATCTGACATTCACCTATAACGGCGCTGAGGAACCCGCCCTTTCGGATATAAACCTTACGGTGGAGAGCGGTGATTTCGTGCTGCTTTTCGGCGAATCGGGCTGCGGCAAAACCACCCTTTTAAGGTTAATCAAAAAACAACTCCGCCCGAGCGGAACGCAGAAAGGGGAAATCCTGTTTAACGGACAGCCTGTGGAAAATATGGACGAGCGCGCCTCGGTATCGGAAATAGGCTACGTAATGCAGGACCCCGAAAACCAGACGGTAACCGACAAGGTCTGGCACGAGCTGGCTTTCGGTCTTGAAAGCCTTGGGGAAAAAACTGACGTCATAAGGCGCAGGGTAGCGGAAATCTGCGGATTTTTCGGGATAGGCGGCTGGTACGGCAAAAAGACGTCCGAGCTTTCGGGCGGGCAGAAACAGCTTTTGTCGCTCGCCTCGGTAATGGTTATGAACCCGTCCGTGCTCATTCTCGACGAGCCGACAGCACAGCTCGACCCGATTGCCGCGTCCGAATTTATCTCCTCGGTAAAAAAAATAAACGAGGAGCTGGGAGTGACCGTAATAGTTGCGGAACATAGGCTTGAAGAGGTATATCCCGCCGCAAGCAAAGTGGTGCTTATGGACAGGGCGAAGATTTTTATGTGCGACAGCCCGCGCGAAGTGGGCAGAAGGCTTTCGGAAGAAGAAAAGCCGCATAAACTCAGTTTGGGCTTGCCGGCGGCGGTAAGGCTTTTCAACGAGCTCGGCGGCAAAGGGGAGTGTCCTCTGACGGTGAACGAGGGTAAAAAGTATATAAGCGGCAATTTTCGATGCGCGGTAAAGCGCCTTGAAACGGAACAGCCCGACGTTACGGGAGAAAAGGCGCTTGAAATTTCGGGCGGTTATTTCCGCTATGAAAGGGATTTGCCGGACGTGCTTTCGGGGCTGGATTTAACTGTGTATTCAAATGAAATTCTGTGTATTCTCGGTGCGAACGGCGCGGGTAAAACCACGCTTTTGCGCGTTTTGTCGGGCGTTAAGCGGCTGTATAAAGGCAAATACCGCGTTTGGGGCAAAAAATTGAAGGAATATTCCGGCAACAGTCTTTACCGCGGCAATATCGCCTGCCTGCCGCAAAACCCTCGCAATCTTTTCGTTAAAAACACCGTCCGGTCCGACCTTTACGAAGTGACGAAATTGCTCGGTTTAAATAAAGAGGACGGGGAGAAAGAGGTCGATGAGGTTTGCCGCAAAACGGGTATCGGGCGGCTTTGCGGAAGTCACCCGTACGACCTTTCGGGCGGCGAACGCCAAAAGGCGGCTTTGGCGAAAATTCTTTTAATGAAGCCGAGAATCCTGCTCCTCGACGAGCCGACAAAGGGGCTTGACGCTTATTCCAAAAGGGAGTTTGCCGAAATTTTGCATGCTCTCAAATCGGAGGGCAAGACGGTTGTAATAGTCACGCACGACGTCGAATTTGCCGCGTCATATGCCGACCGCTGTGCCATGTTTTTCGACGGGCAGATTGTTTCGGAAGCGGGGCGCGTGGAATTTTTCGCCACCAATTCTTATTACACTACGGCGGCTGCGCGCATGACGCGGCCCATGTACGAAAACGCCGTCACGGTGGAGCTTGCGGCGGAACTTTGTCGCCTTAACGGCAGAGGTGGAGATGAAGCGTAACAACATAAATAAAATCAAAACGGCGTGCGTGATTTGCGTCGTTTTTATATTGATTCCGCTGGCGGTTGCGCTGGGCGTGTGGATTTTCAAGGACAGAAAGTACAACCTTATTTCGATTATAGTGGCTGTTTTATCCTGCGTGCCTTTCTTTATCCGTTTTGAAAGGGGAAAAAGCGGCGTGCGTGAGCTGACGGTTATCGCCGTAATGACGGCTTTTTCCGTAGTAGGTCGGCTGATATTCGCGCCCTTGCCCGGTTTTAAGCCCGTTACCGCCGTAACCGTTATTTCTGGCGCGGCGCTCGGTCCCGAAGCGGGATTTTTGGTAGGAAGCCTTACTGCGGTGGTTTCGGATTTCTTTTTCGGACAGGGTCCGTGGACGCCATTTCAAATGTTCTCCTGGGGTTTTCTCGGATTTTGTTCGGGACTGTTTTTCTTTAAAAGGAAGAAGCCCAATCTCGCGCTTTTATGCTTGGCGGGAGCAGTGGGCGGCGTAGCGTTTTCCCTTCTCATGGATATTTGGACAACGCTTTCTTTGGACGGGACTTTTCTATGGACGAGGTATGCGGCTAACGTCGCATCCAGCCTGCCGTTTATGGCTATTTACGCCCTTTCGAATGTTATATTCCTGTTGGCGCTTTCAAAACCGTTCTTATCCAAACTCGATAGGATAAAAACAAAATACGCTATATTTTCCGAACGAAAATAAAACTTTTAAGACGGCAACATAATTTCGGCGAAAAGTCGCAAACAGCCGTTGTGCCGATAAATTTATTTAAAAAGCTTGATTTTTCGGATGGCAGGGTATATAATGTCAAAGATAATTGAAATTTATGGGGAGTTTGTGATACAGGCTGAGAGGAAGGCGTAACCTTCGACCCTTATAACCTGATTTGGATAATGCCAACGTAGGGATTATGCGGTAAGTTTCCAAACGGGGACTTGCTTTTTTATTTGGTGAATTATGGTAAAAGTCAACGGGGTTCAACTGAATATCGACGGCAAAACGATTGCGGAATATATTAAGACTATCCAATACGATATTCGCCGTATCGCCGTCGAGCGCAACGGAAACATAGTTCCGAAATCCGAATACGACAATGTTGTTTTAAAAGAGGGCGATTCTTTGGAAGTCGTCGGCTTTGTGGGTGGCGGCTGATGGTTATAACCGAAGAAATGGCTGAACGCTATTCAAGACATTTCGTCTTAAAGGAAATCGGCGTTTCGGGTCAGAAAAAGCTTCTCCAAGCCAAAGTTTTGGTAATAGGCGCGGGCGGGCTCGGCTCGGCGGCGCTTATGTATCTTGCGGCTGCCGGAACGGGCGTAGTCGGTATTGCGGATTTCGATAAAGTAAGTCTTTCAAACCTGCAACGCCAGGTTATTCACGGCTCGGGCGACGTAGGAGTAGATAAAACCCTTTCGGCAGAAAAGTTTATAAGCCGCCTCAATCCCGATGTCCGAGTGATTTTGCATAACGCGAAGATGACCGTCGATAATATACAAAGCGTTATATCAGGGTACGATTTCATACTCGACTGTACGGACAGTTTCGAATCCAAGTTCCTTATTAACGACGCCTGCGTTCTTTCTAAAAAACCCTATTCCCATGCGGGGATAGTATGTTTTGAAGGACAGATTATGACATATGTGCCGGGAAAAGGTCCTTGCCTGCGCTGTCTTTTGGGCGGAGTGCCGCCGAGGGACGGCAGTATAACCTGTTCGTCGGCAGGAGTGCTCGGCGCGGCGGCGGGCGTAATGGGAAGTTTGCAGGCAATCGAAGCCGTAAAGTATATTTTGGGCATAGGCGATTTGCTTGTCGGCAGAATACTTCGGTTCGACGCGCTTAAAATGCAGTTTTCTGAGTTTGATTTCCCGAAAAGCGATTCGGGGTGCGCCGTATGCGGGGCAAATCCCAAAATACGCAGCCTTGCGGATAACAGGGCGGAATACGAAGGGACAGGCTGTATGTGAGGTCTTATGAAGAGCGAAATCGATATAGCCGAATATCTTGCAAACCGTAAAGACGGCGACGTTTTGGTTGACTTGCGCGAAAAACTTATGTTCGGGCTCGGAACTATCGACGGAGCCGTGAATATCCCGTTAGACGAAATAGGGCGGCTGTATGAGCTTCCCAAAGATAAAAATATTTATCTGTTCTGTCAGACGGGAGAGGTAAGCGGAGAAATTGCCGAGTTGCTTTCGGATGCGGGATATAACGTATGGAATCTTGCGGGCGGATACAGGAAATATATACGCGGACTTTCGGGCGGCTGCGTTTAAAATTTTAATAAAGGAAGGTTGAAAATGAGTGCAAACGATAAATTGATTTTGGGCGGACGGGAATTTGAATCGCGGTTTATTCTCGGTTCTGGAAAATATTCCCTGAAACTTATCGAGGCTGCGGTGAAAGACGCGGGCGCGGAGATTATCACGCTTGCCGTGCGCAGGGCTAATACCAAGGAGCAGGAAAATATTCTCGACTATATCCCCAAGGGAGTTACTCTTCTGCCAAATACAAGCGGTGCGAGAAATGCGGACGAAGCGGTAAGGATAGCCCGTCTTGCGCGCGAACTCGGCTGCGGCGATTTTGTTAAAATAGAGATTATGCGCGATTCGAAGTACCTTCTGCCCGATAACGCTGAAACTATAAAGGCAACCGAAATTCTTGCCAAAGAAGGATTTACGGTGCTTCCTTATATGTATCCCGACCTCAACGCCGCCCGCGACCTTGTAAGCGCAGGCGCGGCGGCGGTTATGCCCCTTGCCGCGCCGATAGGCTCAAATAAAGGGCTTGCCACTCGGGAATTTATAAAGATTTTGATTGACGAAATCGAGCTCCCCATAATAGTCGATGCGGGTATCGGCAGACCTTCGCAAGCTTGCGAGGTGATGGAAATGGGCGCGGCGGCGGTAATGGCAAACACTGCGCTGGCTACGGCAGGCAATCTGCCGCTTATGGCTTCGGCGTTCCGACAGGCGATTGAGGCGGGCAGAAAGGCTTATCTTTCGGGGTTGGGCAGGGTGCTCACCCGCGGCGCTTCGGCGTCCGACCCGCTTACGGGATTTTTACGGGATTAAAATATGGAAAATCAGTTTTTTGTCGATTCATTGTATCTTTCGAAAGAGGCGCTTGAAAAGAAGCATCGTTTGGAAACAGACCCTTCCGCCCGCACAAACCATATGGAATATATGGAGGGAATGGAAAAGATTGATTCCGACGTCTGTGCAAACGTTATTTCCCAAGTAAAAGAGTACGACTGTGGGAAATATACGGCAAAGGACGTAAAGAACGCCCTTGGGCGCGCCGTTTGCACGATAGAAGATTTAAAAGCGCTTTTATCACCCGCGGCAGAGCCTTTCTTAGAAGAAATGGCGCAGCGGGCAAGGCTGGAAACGGGTAAACATTTCGGCAACACGGTATATCTGTTTACCCCGTTGTATATTGCGAATTATTGCGAAAATTACTGCGTTTACTGCGGCTTCAACTGCTATAATCACATAAAGCGTATGAAAATGACGGCAGAGCAAATCGACCACGAAATGAAGGTCATTGCCGACAGCGGAATGGAGGAAATCCTTATTCTTACGGGCGAAAGCCGTTCCAAGAGCGACGTCGGATATATAGGCGAGGCATGTAAGCTGGCGAGAAAGTATTTCCGCATGGTGGGGCTTGAAATTTACCCTGTAAATACCGATGAATATCGGTATTTGCACGAGTGCGGGGCGGACTACGTGACGGTCTTTCAAGAAACTTACGACACGGATAAATATGAAACCTTGCACCTTCTCGGGCACAAGCGCGTATGGCCTTACCGCTTTGACGCACAGGAGCGCGCGCTGAGAGCGGGCATGAGAGGAGTGGCATTTTCGGCGTTGCTCGGGCTTGCCGACTTCCGTAAAGACGCCCTCGCGACAGCGTTGCACGCGTATTATCTGCAAAGGAAATATCCCCATGCGGAGATTTCGATTTCCTGCCCCAGGTTAAGACCGATTGCCAATAATGATAAAATCAACCCTTTGGACGTTCACGAAAAACAGCTCTGCCAGATACTTTGCGCATACCGTATTTTCCTTCCGTTTGCGGGAATAACCGTTTCCTCGCGTGAAAGTGCGAAATTCCGTAACGGAATAATCAAAATCTGCGCCACGAAGATATCCGCAGGAGTATCCACAGGGGTGGGCGACCACGAAAGCAAATATACGGGCAAAGAAACCGACGGGGAACAAGGCGGCGAACAGTTTGAAATATCCGACGGGCGCAGTCTGAAAAAAACCTACGAGGATATAGAAAAGGAAGGACTGCAACCTGTGTTAAACGACTATATATGTCTGATATAATCTGCATAACAAATCGCAGACTTTGTAAAGAAGATTTTCTTCTGCGAATAAAAAAAATTGCCGCGGCGCGTCCCGCGGCAATAATTCTGCGAGAAAAGGATTTATCTCCGTCGGAATACGGAGAGCTTGCGGAATCGGTAATAAAAATCTGCAAAGAATACCATACGGACTGTATTCTTCATTCCTTTTACGGAATAGCTGTTAAGCTTGGAATTAGTGCAATCCATATGCCTTTGACGGCGCTTAAAAATCTTTCCGAAAAGGAGCGGAAGGCTTTTAACGTACTCGGCGCGTCCTGCCATTCCAGAGAGGACGCGGTTTGCGCCGAAAAGCTTGGGTGCACATATGTTACCGCTGGACATATATTCGAAACGGACTGCAAAAGAGGATTACCCGCCCGTGGGATTGAATTTTTGCGCGAAGTATGCGGCAGCGTATCTATTCCTGTGTATGCCATAGGCGGAATAAACCCAAGCAACTTTAAACTTGCTTTGGAAGCAGGCGCAAAAGGAGTATGCGTAATGAGCGGAGGTATGACCTGCCGCGCCCCGCAGGAATATTTTGAAAATTTCAGTTGATTTAATCGCAATGAAAACTCTATCGTCGATTTCGGTTAATTCTTCATTTCCTCAAACAAAGCAGGCGGAGCACAATCGGTGCTCCGCCTGCTTTGGCGCAGAGAGAGGGATTCGCGCCTTTGGCGGCGCGCCCCGGTGAACAGCGCACTGTGCTGTTCAGTTTGCGTATCAAACAAATATGTTTACAAGCTAATCAACGCAAACCGATTGCTCCCGCAATCGCCTCCACCCTCGAATCCCTCTCAAAAACCGTAAAACCAAAAAATAGCGGCGGCGCAAAAGCGCCGCCGCCTGCTTTGGCGCAGAGAGAGGGATTCGAACCCCCGTACGTATTCCTACGTAACACGATTTCGAGTCGTGCGCGTTCGACCACTCCGCCATCTCTGCAAGGTCGATAAAGTATGCTGTATGGTACGATTTAAAACCCCGAATTTTCGGTATTTCGCAAAATGAAACCGCTCCGTCATTTTAGTTTGTTTAACGGAATTTCCGCAATTTCGGATAAAATCAGAACGTATTACAAACTCCGAAATAGCGATATCAATCAAACCGCTTGATAATTTTATAACAATACGTCGTAAATTTCAAGCGTTTTCACCCTTAAATTAAAAAAATTTATTTATTCCGTAAGCCCTGCAAGATAATCTATCGAAACGCCGAAATATTTTGCCATAGCAACAAGTTTTGAAAGAGTAGGCTCGCACTTGTCCAGCTCCCAAAGGCTGATAATCGATTTGCCCACGTCAAGGGCTTTTGCAAGTTCAATCTGACCTAAATTTCTTTCCTGCCGCATTGAACGCAACCGTTCGCCAAATCCTTCCATAGTTAATATTTTCCCATAATGCTGGGAAAAATACTTGACTTCCCATAATAATGGGAATATAATAATCTTATAAAACAGAGGAGGAATACGAAAATGTTTTGCAAGAATTGCGGAAGGGAAGTAGATGACCAAGCCGTGATTTGTCCGTACTGCGGTGCTCAGCTCGGAAAAATAGAGAACGGCAAGCCTGCCAACGAAACATGTACGCTGGCGATTGTCGGATTTATTCTTTCCTTTTTCATAAGTATTGCGGGGCTAATTTGCAGTATAATCGCTTACAGAAAATGCCGTGATGAAAATCTGAACGGAAAAGGCTTTGCCGTTGCGGGTATAGTGATTAGCGCCGTATCGGTTGCGGTGGCGTTAATTTATATCATTGCCATTGTCGGCATAATCGGCGCGGCAGTATAACCGATTGATTTAATCGATAATTGAAAAGCGGACGGTTTGACCGTCCGCTTTTCAATTATGACTTCAAAGTTTTTAAAAACCTGTCAAGACATTCGCATGGTCTGCCGTTTTTGTCGTATCCCGTGTCGTTGCATATGGAGCAGGAGTAGCGGGGCGTTAATTCCGATTTGTCTATGCCGAGCGCTTTTAATCTGCCGTCCGCTTTCTCTTCCAGAATTTTTATTTTTTCCGACAATTCGTCGGCAAGCTTTCTGTCGCGTATTTCGGCGAAGGCGAGCTTAACCGTAAGGTCGTTCAATTCCCTGCGGATTGAAGAGTATCCTGCGTCCGCGGTCGCGCGGGCAAGCGCCTTTTCAGCCCTGTCTTCGGCGGCGTGCCGAAGTTCTGTATAATGCCGTTCGATTTCCGCCCGTTCGCCGTTCGGCGAGGGTCGTTCGGAAGATGTCGGTTTGGAAGAAGCGTGAAATTCCCGAGCAGCCAATTTATCTCTGTCAAATACGCCTTCGGCTTTCCAAGAGGACAAAATCCCGTTCATATATGCCAAAGGATTAGACTTTCCCGAAGAAAGTTTCGCTGCTTCCATTAGCATTTCGTCACCGAAATTCCAGCTCCGCCAGCGGGTCAGCGCTTCTCTGTCCCAGGCGATTACCTTGCGCGTAAGCCCGCATTCGGTCAGAATTTGTTTTAAAATTCTGTCCTCGGCAAGTTTTTCCTCGATATACGCGTTTACGCTTTCGTCTGAAACCACGCCGTCGTCGTAAAGTCCGCGGATAAATTCGTTCATATCTTCGAAGCTGTTTTTGCCGTTTTTAAAGCAATATCCCGCAAGCGTTATAAGAATTTCGGGCGAATAGCCGTAGCCGTACCATACGCCCACGTAATTTTCCGCATACGGCGCGGCGTTTTGCACATACACGCCGAGGTTTTTGGCGATTCCGAGCGTCAGCGTGAAAACCGAATTTTTGGTTTTGCAGTAATCCTCTATTTCCTTTACGTCGAATTTTCTGTTTTTATACAGTTCGGAAATGGCGGAATCCAGCCTTTCGACAGACTTCGTTTTGAAAAGTTTTGAAGCCGCGGCTATGGCCGCATCTTCGAATCCGAGTTCATCCGTCCATTTTTTATACAGCCTGTCGTCTTCTATGTCGGGTTGCCTTTTTATGCCCGCAGTATTGAAAAGCTTGATAAGGGCGGGGGTAGATGAGGAGTATGCGCTCAACTTTTCCTCGACCTTTTTTGCGGTAGTAACGCCGTCTTCTGCAAAGCTTTTGGCTACTTTTTTTATGTATGCAAGCCTTATATCGTCTCCTTTAAGGTTCACGCAATAGTTTATTATCATAATCAAGGCGTTCTGCTCGAAGCCGTATTCCTCGATTAGGTAAAAATATTCGCGGAATTCCTCGGTGGAGACCATTCTGCCTTTAAGAACGCTCTGTACGGATTTGGTAAAATCCGAATACTTTTCGGGCTTGAATTTTTTCGGCGTGCCGTAAACGTTTTCGGCGTCAAGAATTTTTACTTCGAAAGGGTTTTCGGAAATAACCGAAACCAGTTCGAACTCTTCAAGGTATTCAAATAATTCCCTTGCCCTTTCTTCCGAGATATTCAAACTTTGCGCGAGGTCCGGAAGGGTGAAAGCCGAAAGTCCGTTCTGGTACAGATACAGCGAATACAGGTAAACTTTCACCGCAAGGGGTTCCAAAACGGGCAGATATTTGGTTATGAATTTGTTTTCGACCGACGTAAAAGACTTTCTTGCGACCTCGTCTGCGACGGAAATAAAGGGCATTTTTTCAAACTCCGTATTATACGCTTGATTTATCCGTTAAAATAATGTATAATATTTAGAAACGAAAAAGTGGGAATTTAAACAAATATTATTATAAAAGCCTGTTGAAAAAAAATCAATAGCATTTGTCGCAATTTGCCGTAAAATTTAAAGTTATTTGCAATTTCTTTTGAACTTGAAAGCATATACTACGACTGATAATTCCCATTCCGACACGTATTATAAAGCAAGCTTTGCGGCGTAAAAGCCGCAAAAGATTGCCGAGGAGCCCAAATGCCTAATATTCTGACCCCTGTAACCTTGTGGGAAGCTTTCGACGCTTCGCTTGAAACTTCGCCTGTCGTCCTTTCGTCAAAGGAAAGAGAGGACGGAATTATTGTCGAGCGCGTTAATTTTTCGGGGCGCAAAACGGGCGGCGGCAGGGTGGTCATAGCCGCGGGTTACGCTTACGACAAAAATACTCCCGCAAGCGGAACGGTGCTTATTCTTCCCGACAGCCGCGACAGTATAGACGAGGAGACTATGGCGCTGTTCGTAAAACAGGGCTACGCTGCGCTTATGGTCGATTACCGCGGCGAGTGGGAGGGTTGCGATTTTTATACCCGTTATCCCGCCGACGTCGCCTATGCCAACACCAAAAAGAGCGGCAGGCGCTACGCTTTCGTTGACGAAAGCGCGGCTGAAACAAGCTGGTACGAATGGGTAGCAGTGGGTATTTATGCGAAAAAATACGCGGCGGAAAGGAGCGGCAACGATAAAATTGCCGTAGTCGGCTTGCGCGACGGCGGAGAAATCGCCTGGAAACTCGGCGTGGCGGAAAAATTCAAGTGCATAATTCCCGTCTGCGCCGCGGGCTGGAAAGCGTATGCGGGCGTAAGCAAATTTCTGACCTTCGAGCCCGACCTCAACGAGGAGAGATACCGCTATATAGCTGGTATAGATTCGCAGGCTTACGCGCCGTATATAAAATGTCCCGTGCTCATGCTCTGCGCGACGAACGACGCGGGTTCTGATTACGATAGGGCGTACGACACTTTTTCGCGGATAAATCCCGAATTTGTATCCGCCAGCGCGATAGCGTATTCGGTGCACAGCAACGGCTGTATAGGTGAAAAGTGCACGTCGGATATGTTCATGTTCCTCGATAAAAATCTTAAAGACAGGCAGGTTTTCATACCCAAACCTTCGGAAATAGTAATTGAAGTTGACGACGAATCGAATTTGGTTGCGACCGTAAAATTCGACAGCGAGGGAATAGTCGATTATTGCGAAATGTATATGGCGGAGGACTGTGTGGATTCCTCGCTTCGCGACTGGATTGAATGTCCACCGAAAACGAAAATTTCCCCTCAAAGCCAGCAATTTTATCTGAATATATACGAAAAGACTTCCACGGTTTTCGCCATGTGCTACGTCAGATACATTAACGGTTTTTCCGTATGGTCTAAAATTTCCGCGAAAAAACTGAACGGCATGTTCAGGAATATGCGCGGAAAGTGCAGGGTAATTTATTCGGACAAGGACAGCAAATATGCTTTCGCACTGTCCGAACCGCGAAAATTTGCCGTCGGGAATATGTTTTTGCTTGATAAATCTTCGCGGCCGGCTGTCGTCGAAAAAGACGGCGTAAAGGGGCTCTACGCCGTAGGCGGGCTGACGACGTATAAGTTGAACTCGCCCGCTTATGCGCCCGTCCAGGGCAATATTTTAAAACTCGACGTATTCTGCGGCGAGAACTGCAAGATACGCATAACGCTTGTTGACGGTCCTACGGGCGAAGAATATACGGACGACTACGAAATAACGGGCGGCGTATGGCAGAGCATCATAGCGGAAAGCAAGCTTTTCAAAAATTCGGGCGGCGTTTCGCTTGAAAATTTTATGTCCGCAGTAAAACTTACGGTAAGCTGCGGAATTCCATACGCAATAAATAACGTAATGTGGCTATAAATATGTGGAACAGCGTCGGTGTAGGTCTTTTCGAAAGGCGTAAGACTTCAAAACTGAATTATATCGTCAATGCGGCGCTAATTCTCCTTGTTTTATTTTTGGCAGCCGAAATTTCTTTCAATATGCGCTACACAAGTATTCTTGTTGACGGCAGGTCGATGTTGCCGACGCTTGTCGGCGCGGAGAACGGCGAGGGCGGGGATTTTATCTTTATAGATACCAAAATGTCGCCCACATACGGCGATATAGTGGTGGTAAGGCGTGCTGACGGCAGTTTCATCATAAAGCGCGTCGTGGCGTTCGGCGGGGATACCGTCAAATCGGAAGCGGGCTTGCTTTTCATAAAATACAAGGGCAGTGAAAGTTTCGAACTTGTGAATGAGGATTATCTTTCGCCCGAATACAACCGTCCGGAATTACCGAAAAACAGCTTTTTGGAGCATTTGGTTGAAGACGGCAAAATGTTTTTGCTCGGTGACAACAGGAACGAGAGCGCTGACAGCCGTTTTAACGGCGATTATCCGGTAGAGGACGTCGTGGGCGTGGTTCCAGAATGGGCTATGCGTAAAAAAGCGCAAATCACTGCGTTTTATACTTACTTCAAAACTCATTCCATACAAACGCGCGAGTAATATACTGCGGTACTCCGCACGGCAATAAATATAATAATGTTAAGTGAGGTAAAAATGAACAGACAGGAAGTACAGGAAAAATACAAATGGAAACTCGACGATATTTATTCGTCCGATGAAAAATGGGAAGCGGACCTGAAAAAGGCGCAGGAACAGAACGATTTTTCGAAACTTTCCGGAAAGCTCGGTGATAAATCGCAGCTTTTGAGCTTTTTGCGCAAGAGCGACGAGTACGGCAAGCTGTTGGATAAGCTTGTGGCGTACGCCCAGCTCCATAACGACGAGGACAGAAGCGTTGAAAAATACAATATCATGTTCTCGAAAATTTATTCGCTGTTCACCGCGTATTCTACCGAAACGGCTTTTTTCGAGCCCGAAATGTCAAAGCTTGACGATTTATACCTTTCTTCGGTCGTATCCGACCCCGATTTTTCCGACTACGACTATCAGATAAAGAGGATAATCGCGCGCAAGCCCCACGCCGTTTCAGAGGCCGAGGAAAAGATAATGGGCATGGCGCAGGAAGTATTTTACGGATATTCGGAAATATTCGGAATGATTGAAAGTCTTGATTTGCCTTTGCCCGAAATCGAGTACGAAGGCAAAAAAACCAAGCTGACGCAAGGGTTATACGGCATAATACTTCACGGTGAGGACCGCGAAAAGCGCAAGGAAGCGTACGAGAAATTCTATGCTGCCTACAAAAGCCTTCTGAATACGATTGCGACAACATATATAGGCAACGTCAAAAGCGACGTGCTTGCAAGCAAGGTTTATAAATATAATTCCTGCCTTGAACGCGCGCTTGCCATGGAGGACGTTGACCGCTCGGTTTACGACAATCTTTTGAAAGCGGTTGACGCAAATCTTTCGTCTATGCATCGCTATATGTCGGACAGAAAGAAAATTCTCGGCTACGATAAGCTGTACTTTTACGACGTGTATGCGCCCCTTGTCGGCGGCGTGGATTTCAAACTTTCTTTTGACGACGCGTTTGATTATGTTGTAAGAGGGCTTGCGCCTCTCGGGAAAGAATATCAGAAACTTCTGAAAAGAGGGCGCGACGAGCGCTGGATAGACGTTTACGAAACGGACGGTAAGCGCAAGGGCGCATACAGCGCGGCTTGCTACGGCGTTCACCCTTATGTACTTTTGAATTATCAGCAGACTATAAACGAAGTGTTCACGATTGCCCATGAAATGGGACATTCGCTTCACACATATTTTTCGCAGTCGTCGCAGCCTTACGCCAAAAACCAATATACGATTTTTGTTGCTGAGGTCGCAAGCACTGTCAACGAGGTGCTGTTGTTAAAGTTCATGCTGTCCGAAGCAAAGGACGTAAATCTGAAAAAGTTCCTTTTGAATTATTATCTTGACAACATACGCGCAACGCTGCACAGGCAGGCGATGTTCGCCGAATTTGAAGCCGAAGCGCACGCAATGGTGGAGAGGGGCGACCCTCTTACCAAAGACAATATGTCCAAAGTCTATAAGGATTTGGGAATTAAATACTACGGCAACGATATCGAGCACGACGACAATATTTGCTTCGAGTGGGCGCGCGTTCCTCATTTTTACAATGCGTTTTACGTCTATAAATACGCAACGGGAATAACCGCGGCGATAAATATCGTAACGCGTATTCTTTCTGAGGGCGAGCCTGCCGTAAAGGATTATTTCGGATTTTTGAAAGGCGGTTCATCCACCGACCCCGTATCGCTTCTGAAAATAGCGGGCGTTGACCTCGGGAAGCCGGAAGCATATGAAACCGCGATGCGCGAATTTGATAAAACACTTACCGAATTTGAAAAATTGATGGGAATATAGAGTACTATGTCAGACAAAACAAGCGTTATGCCCAATAATTTGGACGCCGAACAGGCGCTTTTGGGCTGTATGCTGATTGACAACGAAATACTTGCGGACGTTTTGGACGGGCTTGACGGAGAGGATTTTTATCAGGAATCCCACCAATATATAATTGCCGCAATCAAGATGGTTTTTGCAGAAAGAAAGCCGCTCGATATCGTAACGCTTACGGACAGGCTTGAAAGCGACGGCAATCTTGAAAAGGCGGGCGGCATTTCGTACATAACGGAAATCACGCAGACCACGCCTTCGGCGGCGAACTATAAATATTATCTCGATATTGTGAAGCGGGACAGCATAAACAGAAAGCTAATTCGTGCCGCAAGGGATATCGCAGATTTTTCGAAATCGAGCGACGACTCGGTTAAAAGTATTCAATACGCCGAACAAAAAGTCTATGCCGTTTCGCAGGTGAACGACACTTCGTCCGTAAAGGATATAAGGCAGAGCGACGGGCTTGACAGGGTAATAGAAAAATTTCAGAAGCTCGCAAACGACAAGGACGCGTTCCGCGGCGTGCCAACGGGATTTATATATCTTGACAGGCTTACGAACGGTTTGCAGAAATCAGACCTCATCGTTATCGCCGCCCGTCCGGGTATGGGCAAAACTTCGCTTGCGATGAATATCGTTGAAAACGCCGCCGTAAATCACGGGCTTGTGTGCGCGGTGTTCAGTCTCGAAATGCCGGAAGAACAGATTTTGCAAAGACTTCTTTGCAGCACCGCGGGCGTCAACATGGCGAACGCGCTTGCTGGCAAGCTTACCAACGCCGACTGGAAACGTCTTGCGAAAACCCGCGAACAGCTCGGTAATTGCAAAATAAATATAGACGATTCTTCGCGCGTGACTCCTGCGGAAATTCTTTCCAAGTGCCGCAGGATTAAAGCCCGCAACGGCGGAAAACTCGACCTTGTCATGATAGACTACATTCAGCTTATGTCAAGCGGTAAAAGACAGGGCGAGGAAAACAGAACGCAGGAAGTCGCTTCAATTACGCGCGACTTGAAAATAATGGCTAAGGAGCTCGACGTGCCCGTCGTCGCGCTTTCACAGCTGCGCCGTATCCAATCGGGCGAACCCCAGCTTTCGGATTTGCGCGAATCGGGCGCGATAGAGCAGGACGCTGATATCGTCATGTTCATCAACCGCCCCGACGTCGCCGCCAGCGACGAGGAAATCGAAAAAAAGCACATAGTGAAGGGAATGGCGGAACTTATTCTGGCAAAACACCGCAACGGCGAAACGGGCAGGATTAAGCTGCGTTTCAGGGGCGAGTTGACAAAGTTTGTCAATCCCGAAATGAACAACGAAATGGAAGAGCGCGCGCAGGGCGCCGTAAGAGAGGAAAACCGTCCCTCCGAGCCCGACGAGCTTGCGCCTTTAAGCGAGGACGACGCGCCTCCTGAGGACGAGGAGCTTCCGTTCTGATATGACCGAGATTCTGGAAATAGACGAAAACAGCCTCGCTTTCGCAAAACGTATAATCAAAGAAGGCGGAGCGGTGGCTTTTCCCACGGAAACAGTTTATGGGTTGGGCGCAAACGCTTTCGATACCGCGGCTGTGAACGGAATTTATAAAATAAAGGGCAGACCGAGCGACAACCCGCTTATCGTCCACGTTCATAAAGATTACGATATCGGCGGGCTTGTGCGGGATATTCCGCAATATGCGGAAAAGTTGAAAGAAGAATTTCTTCCCGGACCGCTTACCATGGTTTTCAAAAGCCGCGGCGCGGTAAGCCCCGTTGTGAGTTGCGGGCTTGACACTCTCGCCGTCCGCGTACCGTCGCACTCGGGGGCGCAGAAATTCTTAAAATATGTGGATTTGCCCATAGCCGCGCCGTCCGCGAACATTTCAAAACACGTCAGCCCGACTTCCGCGCAGCATGTTCTTGCCGATTTGGAAGGGAAAATCCCCTTGATTTTGGACGGCGGAAGATGTTCGGGCGGGATAGAGAGCACAGTTCTCGACTGCACGGGCGAAATTCCCGTAATTTTGAGAAGCGGGCTCGTCACCCGCGAAATGATAGAAAAGACCGTCGGCGCGTGCGGCGAATACGCCTATAAAGAAGGCGGGGTCGCGCGGTCGCCCGGCATGAAGTACAAACACTATTCGCCCTCGTGCAGGACGGCTATGTTCGGATGGAACGAGCTTCAAAAAGCGCTTGAATTATACGACGAGGAAACCGCAAAAGGCGTAAAGACGCTTATTCTCTGCGAGGAAAGCGTTATTTCGCTCCTTGGCGGCAGAAAATACGTCAGTCTCGGCAAAACGCCGGAGGAAATGGCTTCCCGCCTTTACGCGAAGCTTCGCGAGTGCGAAAAGACGGCGGAACTAATCGTCGCCGTCGCGCCCGAAGAACGCGGCGGAGTAATGGCGGGAGTGATGAACAGGCTTTCAAAAGCGTGTGGTAATGGATATGAAAGGTAAAAACAGGAGAAAAAGAGTTCTGTTTGTGTGTACGGGCAACACCTGCCGCAGTCCTATGGCGGAATTTCTTTTGAGAAACAAGCTTAAAAAACGCAAAATAAGGTGGTGGGACGTTTCATCGTGCGGTATAAACGCCGAAGTCGGAGGCTCTATAAGCCCCAACAGCCTTATGGCGCTTGAAGAAGTCGGCATAAAAGTCGAAAAATTTGCGCCTACGCAACTTACCCAGAAAAAAATAGGCGCAAGCACGATTGTGATTTGCATGACGCAAAGCCAAAAGCAAATGCTTGAAGGGTGCGGGCATGTGTTTTGCGTGCGCGACGTCTGCGGTTACGACGTTCCCGACCCGTACGGGCGGGATATCGAAGCGTACAGAGCAACGCGCGAAGCCCTTTCCCGCGCCTGCGACGCACTTATAGAAAATTACATAACACAATACAAGGACGGTGAAGAAATAAAATGAAAATTGCTTTGGCATGCGACCACGGCGGTCTGAATCTTAAAAGGGAGATAAAAAAGTATCTCGAAGAGAACGGCTACGAGACGGTGGATTTCGGTACGGACGCCTATGACAGCTGCGATTATCCCGATTTCGCCCTTCCTGCGGCGGAAGCCGTAGCAAGCGGAAAATGCGAAAGGGGGATAGTGGTATGTTCTACGGGCATAGGAGTATCCATAGTAGCCAACAAAGTTCCCGGGGTGCGTTGCGCGCATTGTCATGACACCTATTGCGCCGAATTTACAAGGCGTCATAACGACGCGAATATGCTTGCGCTCGGTGAAAAAGTGGTGGGCGCGGGTTACGCCCTGAAAATCGTTGAGGCTTTTATGCATTCGGAATTTGAAGGCGGCAGACACCAGCGCAGAGTAGATAAAATTACCGCAATCGAAAAGAAATACGGCAAGTAACATTTTTTTATTGCCATACGTGGTCATTGACTTATGTCATACTGAGGGCGTAGCCCGAGTGTATCCCATTTATGACGGATTAAAAAAGGCGTTTTTTGTATTGAATTGTCAAACTAAGTGCAACAGTTTGAGATAAAAAAGTTAAATAAATCAACAGGTTTTTTGTAAGATAAAACTTTTTTAGGTCTGGCGTTTATAAGCGCCAGATTTTTTTGTAAGGTCTTATCCGCTATATGGGAAAGATTTCTGCCTTTCGGATAAAATTCTCTTAATAATCCGTTAAGATTTTCGTTAGTGCCTTTCTGCCATGCACAATACGCATCCGCAAAGTATATTTCGCAGCCGAGAGCTTTTTCTATATCTTCCCACTTGGCAAACTCTTTGCCGTTATCCGTGGTAATGGTCACTTTTTTGCCCGCAAACGTTGCACTTGATATGATAATTCACCAAGATTAGCCGCGGCGGGCGCGATTTCGCGCCCGCCGCATATTTTTATGATTTTATCGCCAAATTCACCGCTTTGAAGTCGGATTATTTCATTTTACAGTCTTTAAACAAAAATACGTAAAGTTTGAAAGATTTCGGCAGAAAATATAAAAAACAGGGTTATTTTAAAAGAATTTCGGTTTTCTTATTGATTTTTTGTTCCCTCTATGATAGAATAAATTCAAATCGGGAGAAATGCTATGAAAAATCTGTATTTAATCGGCGGAACGATGGGAGTGGGGAAAACCACTGTCTGCAACAAACTTAAAGAAGAACTTGAAAACAGCGTATTTTTCGACGGCGATTGGGCATGGAATTCCAACCCGTGGATTGACAACGACGAAACGAGGGCGATGGCGATAGATAATATCCATCACCTTTTGGTCAATTTTCTTAAATGTTCCGCTTACGATAACGTAATAGTGTGCTGGGTAATGCACGAACAGCAAATTATCGATAAAATTCTCGAAGGAATAGATACAAGCGAATACAACGTTAGGCTTATTTCGTTGGTCTGCAACGAGGCGAACCTTATCGCGCGTTTGAGAAGCGATGTTATCAACGATATCCGCAAGAGCAATGAGATAATTTATACCAGCTTAAAACGGCTTCCCCTGTACAACAGTTTGAACACAGTAAAAATCGATACGTCGAATAAGAGTATCAAGCAGATTGTAAACGAAATTATGAAACTTTAACCGGATTCGGATTTTAAGTTTTCGGCGTTTTGACTTTATGTTTCAATTATAGCCGCCCTTTTCGGGTGGATTAGTACTAAGAAATTATTGTTTCTGTGTTTTCGGAAATAACTTAAATTTCTTATAAAGGGCTGCCTTATATTATAAAATATGGTTTTATCAAGCGTCGGGCGCGAATTTTCGCGCCCGACGCTCTGTCTTTTTAAATCTTGAAAGCCTATTCGTGTTAAATTGCTTGATACCGAATAAAGCAAAAAAACAAATGGTACTTTGCATGGAATTTGCTAAAACGAAAACGGCAAAATGGTAGAAAGCCTCCAACAGAACCTTTTTACGGGTTCTGTTGGAGGACGTTTGGTGACCCTGCCGGGAATCGAACCCGGGATTGAGCCTTGAGAGGGCTCCGTCTTAACCGCTTGACCACAGGGCCGTATTTAATTCCTTCGTTCGCGCCCGAAAACGTTAAAACTAATTTTTGGTGCAATCGCTCCGACATTACGGATACGTCCGTTTTAAGCCTCGGAATTGAAAATCCGCCTTCCGTTCGCGCGCATTTAATTGCTGCGTTCGTCAATAAGATTGGCGGAAATCCGCCGAAATCCAAATTACTGTGAAATTATAGCACAACAAAGTTTTCATAGCAAGCAAAAAAAGGGTGGACTTGCTAAATTTTTTTTGGATAAACATTTTCACATAAATTTCTTTTTACTGTTCGGTAATAAGTTTGACAATAAAAAAATATGATACTATAATTTTGTTCATTAAGTATTTTGGTGAGTGAATGATAAAGACTTTGATTAAAAGCGTAAGAGAGTACAAATTTCCTACCCTTTTAACGCCATTTTTTGTGTCTATTGAAGTAATTTTGGAATGTCTTTTGCCCTTTGTCATTGCCGAACTCGTCAGCTCTATTAAAAGAGGAGTGGTTCTTTGGGGCACTTGGAGTTCCTGGCAGTCCCTCGGCATAGGACAGTATGCGCTTATTCTCGTCTTGATGTCCTTGGCGTCGCTTGCTTGCGGAGCTCTTGCGGGCGCTTTCTGCGCAAAGGCGGCGGCGGGATTTGCGAAAAATCTGCGCAAAGATATGTACTACAAGGTGCAGGATTTTTCTTTCGAGAACATAGATAAATTTTCTACGTCTTCGCTTGTTACGCGTATGACTACCGACGTCAACAACGTACAGCTGGCGTTTATGATGATAATCCGCACGGCTATTCGCAGCCCGCTTATGATGATTTTCTCTGCCATTATGGCTTTCGTCATGGGCGGCAACATCGCCTGGATTTTCGTCGCCGTAATCTTTCCTCTATCGGCAATCCTACTTTTGATAATGTGGAAAACTCTGCCGCTTTTCAGACGGCTGTTCCGCAAGTACGACGACTTGAACGAATCCATACAGGAAAACGTAAAGGGAATACGCGTCGTCAAGTCGTATGTAAGAGGGGAGTATGAGAAGGAAAAATTCGACAAAGCCGCAACGGAATTGCAGGTAAACTTCACGAAAGCCGAAAGAATCCTCGCATGGAACAACCCCGTAATGCAGTTTTTCTTTTACGGAGTTCTTTCCGCGGTGCTTTTTTTGGGCTCGTATCTCATTCTCGAAAACGTGCCCGTGGGCTTCGGCGCAAGCCTTAATTCGGAATCGATTTCACAGCTTATCGTCTATGGGATGCAGATTTTAATGTCGCTTATGATGTTTTCCATGATATTCGCCATGATTACGATGTCCATTGAAAGCGGCAGACGTATCTGCGAAGTTTTGCAGGAAGAAAGCACCCTTCACAGCCCCGAAAACGCCATACACGAAGTTGAGGACGGTTCTATCGATTTCGACAACGTAAGCTTCAAATATTCCGCAAAGGCGGAGAAGTATGTGCTGGAAAACATAAACCTGCACATCAAATCGGGCGAAACGATAGGTATAATAGGCGGTACGGGCTCTTCCAAAACCTCGCTTGTGAATCTTATTTCCAGGCTTTACGACGTGACCGAAGGCTCCGTTAAGGTCGGCTCCCGCGACGTAAGGGAATATGACCTCGAATCTCTAAGAAACCAGGTCGCCGTTGTATTGCAGAAAAACGAGTTGTTTTCGGGCAGCATAAAGGAAAATCTGCGCTGGGGCGACCCCGACGCCACCGATGAGGAAATAGTCGCGGCATGTAAGCTTGCGCAGGCGGACGAATTTATACAGACGTTCCCCGATAAATACGACACCCACATAGAGCAGGGCGGCACAAACGTTTCGGGCGGACAGAAACAGCGCCTTTGCATCGCGCGCGCCCTTTTGAAAAAGCCGAAGATTCTCATTCTCGATGACTCCACTTCCGCAGTGGATACCCATACGGACGCGCTGATAAGAAAGGCGTTCCGCGATTACATACCTTCGACGACGAAAATCATAATTGCCCAGCGCACTTCGTCGGTGGAGGACGCGGACAGAATTATAATAATGGATAACGGCAGAATAGACGCCGTCGGCACTCACGAAGAGTTGCTGGGCGCAAACGCCATATATACGGAAGTTTATAATACGCAGAACAAGGGCGGTAAAGCGGCGGAGCCCGCTGATTTTGCGAACAACGGGGGTGAAGCAAATGCCGAGTAAACATCCCGCAATGAAAGCGCCCAAGGGCACTTTCGGGAGAACGATGAAATCGCTTTTCCATTATTATCCCAAAATGATGACGTTCACGCTGCTTCTGATATTGTTCAACGCGGTAGTCAGCGCGCTTCCCGCCCTGTTTATGGGCAATATTTATACCGTGCTCGAAGGCGCGGAAAGCGCAAGAGCGGCGGGCGAAGCCGTGACGTGGGCGGAATACGGCGGCGAGGTAATAAGGACTATGCTGATTCTGATAGGACTTTACGCGCTGTCCCTTGCCGCGGGCGCGGTGGATAAACAGCTTATGGCGATTATCACGCAGGGATTTTTGAAGAAGATGCGCAGCCAAATGTTCAACGGAATGCAGGATTTGCCCATACGTTACTTCGACACGCATACCCACGGCGAGATAATGAGCTATTACACAAACGATATAGATACTCTGCGCCAGATGATTTCCCAGTCGCTACCCCAGCTTTTGACCTCCGTCATAATGTGTGTTACCGTGCTTGCTATAATGCTTTATTACAGTATATGGCTTACGCTTATAGTTATCGCGGGCATCGCCCTTATCCTGTTCATAACCAAAGTCGTGGGCGGAGGAGCGGGAAAATATTTCCTCGGACAGCAGCGCGCCATAGCCCGCACAGAGGGCTTTATAGAGGAAATGATGAACGGGCAGAAGGTCATAAAGGTTTTCTGCCATGAGGAACAGTCCAAAGCCGACTTCGACAAGGTGAACGAGAAGCTGTACGAGCAATCCAAACGCGCCCACGGTTATGCGAATATGCTTATGCCCATTCTCGGTAACATAGGTCACGTGCTGTATGTGGTTATTGCGCTTGCTGGCGGGCTGTTCATTCTCAACAAAGTGACCAATATAGGGCTCAATCCGGAGTATGTAGGTACGTTGAGCACTGCGGCGGGTATAGCTATGCTGCTGGCGTTTTTACAGGCGGCAAGGCAATTCTCCAACAATATTAACCAGGTATCTAACCAGGTAAACTCGGTAGTTATGGGGCTTGCGGGCGCGGCGCGGCTGTTTGCGCTTATCGACGAGAAGCCCGAAGAGGACGAGGGCTACGTAACCCTTGTAAACGCAAGGGAAATCGACGGCAAACTTGTCGAATGTGAGGAAAGAACGGGTATTTGGGCGTGGAAACATCCCCATAAGGCTGACGGAACAATCACCTACGAGCGCCTTGCCGGCGATATCAGAATGGAAGAAGTCGATTTCGGCTATACCCCCGAAAAGATAGTCCTTCACGACATTTCCCTGTACGCGAAACCCGGGCAGAAAGTCGCATTCGTGGGCGCGACGGGCGCCGGCAAAACGACTATAACCAACCTTTTGACCCGTTTTTACGATATAGCCGACGGAAAAATAAGATACGACGGAATTAACGTAAACAAAATCAAAAAGGGCGAGCTACGCCGTGCGATTGGCATGGTTTTGCAGGATACAAACCTGTTTACGGGCACGGTAATGGAAAATATACGTTACGGCAAACTCAACGCTACGGACGAGGAGTGCGTAGCCGCCGCAAAACTCGCGGGGGCGGACGACTTCATAACCCGCCTGCCCGAGGGATATAACACAATGCTCCGACAGAACGGCGCAAATCTTTCACAGGGGCAGCGGCAGCTTTTGTCGATAGCGCGCGCCGCCGTCGCAGACCCTCCCGTGATGATACTTGACGAAGCCACAAGTTCCATAGACACCCGCACTGAGGCGATAGTACAGCGCGGCATGGATAAATTGATGGAGGGCAGGACGGTATTCGTAATCGCCCACAGGCTTTCCACCGTTAAAAATTCCAACGCCATAATGGTGCTTGAAAACGGAAGAATTATAGAACGCGGCACGCACGAACAGCTTATAGCCCAACAGGGTAAGTATTATCAGCTTTATACAGGCGCGTTCGAACTCGAATAGGTTAAAAAAATAGAATAGTACAAACTGTCGAAAACATATGCTATATAACCGAGTAAGGGGATACAGCGTATGTTTTTTGATTTTTTAGGACTTCTTTTTTCCAAAATCTTTTTCTTCACGGGAATGATTCGCGAAAAGGGCACATTCCCGAAACCGCTTTCGCCCGAGGACGAAAAGAGATATCTCAAACTTGCGCGCGAGGGCGATAAAGAGGCAAAAGATATCCTTATCAGGCACAATATGCGCCTTGTCGCGCACGTCGTAAAAAAATACACAGGTTCCGCGGAGACGGACGACCTTATATCCGTCGGTTCGATTGGGCTTATAAAGGCTATAAACACATATCGTGAGGGCAAGGGCACGGCGCTTGCCACTTACACTGCGCGCTGTATCGAAAACGAAATTTTAATGCTTCTCCGCTCGGGGAAAAAACACAAAGTGGTTGTGTCGCTTACGGACCCCGTAGGCACTGATAAGGACGGAAACGAACTGACGCTTATGGATTTGCTGTCGGAAAAGGAAGACAGCGTGTTTGCACAGGTGGAAAAAAGCATCCAGCGCGAAAAATTCGTTGCGGTTCTGAAAGGCTTTTTAACCGAGCGCGAATTTACAATACTTGCGCTGCGCTACGGGCTTTTGGACGGCGCGGCTCTGCCCCAGCGCGAGGTGGCTAAAAAGTTGGGTATCTCCCGTAGCTATATATCCCGCATTGAAAAGCGCGCTATCGAAAAGGCGCGCGAAAACCTGGACAAGGACGATTTTTTCACCGATTGACTTGACAACTCTCGCCGCCCTTTGCTATATTATAGAAAAAAGTCAAAGGTGTTTTATGGATATTTACGGCGAACTCCGCGAGCGCGGACTTATCGCGCAGGTCACCGACGAAGAGGAGATAAAATCCCTTATAAACGGCGGCGGCGCGCGTTTTTATATAGGTTTCGACCCGACTGCCGACAGCCTGCACGTCGGTCATTTTATGGCGCTTTGCCTTATGAAAAGGCTGCAAATGGCGGGCAATAAGCCCGTAGTTCTTCTCGGCGGCGGCACGGGGCATATCGGCGACCCTTCGGGCAGGACGGATATGCGCGCCATGCTTACCCCGGAAGCTATCGACCATAACTGCGATTGTTTCAAAAAGCAGATGGAACGCTTTATTGAATTCGGCGAGGACAAGGCAATAATAGTAAACAACGCCGATTGGCTTTTAAAGCTGAATTACGTTGAACTTTTGCGCGAAGTCGGCGCGTGCTTTACCGTCAACAATATGCTTCGCGCCGAATGTTATAAGCAGAGAATGGAAAAAGGGCTTTCGTTCCTCGAATTTAACTATATGATAATGCAGTCGTACGATTTCTGGTATCTTCACGAGCATTACGGCTGCAATATGCAATTCGGCGGAGACGACCAGTGGAGCAATATGCTTGCCGGAACGGAGCTTATAAGAAAAAAGACGGGCAAGGACGCCTACGCCATGACCATAACGCTTTTGTTGAACAGCGAGGGTAAGAAGATGGGCAAAACGGCGAAGGGCGCCGTCTGGCTGGACGAAAACAAAACTTCCCCCTATGATTTTTATCAGTATTGGCGCAATATCGACGACGCCGATGTAATGAAGTGCATAAAAATGCTCACTTTTATCCCGCTTGAAGAAATACGCGAAATGGAGAAGTGGGATGAAAGCCGTATAAACGAAAAAAAGCAGATTCTCGCTTTCGAGCTTACAAAACTTGTTCACGGCGAAGAAAAAGCCGCGCTTGCCGAATCACAGGCTAAGGCGGCTTTCGGCGGTGGAGATAACCTGCCCGAAAAATCCGTTTCGGTGGAAAACAGAACTATAATTCCCGTTTTGGTTGCGGCGGGGATATGTTCGTCCAACGGCGAAGCGCGCAGGCTTATTCAACAGGGCGGCATTTCCATAAACGACGGAAAGGTTTCTGATTTCGACGCACCCGTAAAGAGCGGGGACGTCGTCCATAAGGGCAAAAAAGTGCATATCAAAATAATTTTATCCTGATGCAGTCCTATCTTTCGCTTTTGGGCGAATGTGTAACCCGAAAAACAATAGAAAAATCTGTTTTTATAACTACTTCCCGCCATGTTTCGTGCGAAGATGAGGCGCGCTCATTCATATCGGAGATTTCCGGAAAATATCCCGACGCCACCCATAATTGTTACGCCTATATCGCCGACAACCTCGGCAATTTCCTGCGTTTTTCCGACGACGGCGAACCGCAGGGCACGGCGGGCATGCCCATACTCGAAGTGCTGAAAAACAATAAGCTTTATGAAAGCGCCGTTGTCGTAACAAGATATTTCGGCGGTATTAAATTGGGCGCGGGCGGGCTTGTGCGCGCCTATTCGGGTTGCGCGGCGGAAAATTTGGCTTCCGCGGCGCGCGCGCTTTACGCAATGTGTTCGGAAGGGCTTTATATTACGGATTATTCCTGCGTGGATAACGCGCTTCGTTTTTTTTCCGAGCGGGGCGCAAACGTTATATCAGCCGAATATGCCGACGAAGTGCGTTTCACCGCAGCGGTAAAAAAATCAGAGGAAAAAGAATTCGATTCCGCGCTTATCGACGCACTTAACGGCAGGGTAAAAATTCGGAAGATAAGGGAATACTTCTTTCCTTTCAAAGTGTGAATTATGTCGGAAATAACTTCCATAGAGCCGCAGATAAAGGATAAAACCCGCTGCAACGTATATGTTGACGGCAAATTTTATTGCGGGATTTTGCTTGAAACAGCGGTAAAATTCGGGCTTAAAGCGGGCATGAAGGTAGATAAATCCCGTCTTGACGAAATTCAACTCGAAACGGAAAAGAGCCGTGCGCTCGATAAAGCCATGACGCACCTTTCGGCGTCGATGAAAACAACCAAACAGATGCGCGACTTCCTTGCCCGCAAGGGATATACGGAAGCGGTGCAAAGCTATGTTTTGGAAAGACTTGAATATTACAAACTTATAGACGACTATGTCTATTGTCGCGCCTATATAGAGAGCGTGAAAGGCAAGGGCAAACGGGCTTTGGAAGCCGACCTTATAAGGCGGGGCGCGGACGGCGCGGCAATAAGCCGCGCGCTCGGCGAAACCGAAGAGGACGAAAGCGAAGCTTTTGCCGTGCTTGCAAAGTATCTGCGCGGCAAGCCAAACGACAGACAGACGTTGTACAAGGGTTTTAAATATCTTCTTTCTAAGGGTTACGGGGCGGAAACGGCTAAGTCTGCGCTTTTAAAATTCGGAGAGAGCGATGAAGATTATTGAACTCGACGAGGTGGATTCCACAAACGAGTACTGCAAACGGCTGGAAACGGACGAGGACGTAGCCGTCATAGCCAAACGCCAGATATCGGGCAAGGGAACAAAGGGCAGGGTTTTCATTTCGGAAAGCGGCGGCGTATATCTGTCCGTTATGCGTTTTTATAAGGATTTTATTTGCCGCGACGCCTTTAAAATAATGGTAAATTCCTGCGTTGCGGTATGCAAAACTTTGGAAGCTTACTCCGTTAAACCGAATATCCGCTGGGCTAACGACGTGCTTGTCGGCGGCAAAAAAATAAGCGGCACTCTCATCGAAAACAGCTTCGGAAAGGGCGGCGCGCGCTCTATCGTCGGCATAGGGCTTAACGTAAATAACCCAATTCCCGACGAACTTAAAGATACAGCCACAAGCCTGTCGCTCCATACGCTTAAAAAAATTTCCGCGGCGGAGGTCGGGTCTGAACTTATCCGAAATCTCGGCAAGGAATATTCCGTATCGGAATATAAAAGCTATATTGACTTTTTCGGGGAGAAGATAATTTTAATCACTCCGCAAGGGCAAAGGGAAGCTATCGCGTTAGACGTAACGGACGACGGGCTTTTGAAGGTCAGGGAAGATGACGGCGGCAAAAGTTTGATTAGCGCGGCGGAGGTAAGTTTAAGAAACCGATGGAAAGAGTATTGACCAACGCCGAAATGCGGGAAGCGGACAGCTTTACAATAGAAAAACTAAACGTTCCGTCGCGGGATTTAATGCGCCGCGCGGGGATTGCAATAGCCGACGAAGCCGCAAAATACGGTTCGGGCAAAAAAATAATTGTTGTTTGCGGCACGGGCAACAACGGCGGGGACGGATACGTCTGCGCGGAAGAACTTAATCGGCGCGGCTTCGAAGTTTCGGTGTATGCCGTCGGGGGCGCGCTTTCAGCAGACTGTCTGCGCGAAAAGTCTTGTTATACGGGCGGATATTGTACCGACTTAAAGGGCGAAATTATCGTTGATTGCCTTTTCGGGACGGGGCTTAACCGTCCTTTGGAGGGAAAGTATTCGGATATAGTAAACGAAATAAACTCCTCGGGCGCTTTCGTAATCTCCGCGGATATTCCAAGCGGACTTAACGGCGACAACGGGCTTGCTATGGGCGCGGCGGTCAAAGCCGATGTTACCGTCGCGATAGCCGAATACAAAGTTGGGCATTTTTTGAACGACGGGGCGGATTTGTGCGGTAAAATTGTTAAAGCCGACATAGGCATAACCTGTATGAGAAGCGGCTATGCGGAAATTTTAAGCGACGCTGACGTAAAGGCTTTTTATCCCCGGCGCAAGAGGAATACGCATAAGGGAACTTACGGCACGGCGCAGCTTATCGTCGGCTCGGATAAATATTTGGGCGCGGCGGCGCTCGCCGCGGAAGCGGCTTTGAAGTCGGGTTGCGGATATGTGAAAGTATGCACAAGCGAAAAAGTCAAACTTGCGCTGGCGGCGAAACTTCCGCAGGTAATTTTTTCGGACGAAATAGATTATTCCGCGCAGGCAATCGCGATAGGTTGCGGTTGCGGCGTTACAAAAGAACTTTTCGCATATCTTTCCGAAATTTTAAAGAAATATACGGGAACTCTTTTCATAGACGCGGACGGATTGAACGCGCTTTCGAAATTCGGATGCGGGCTTCTTTCGGAAAAGAAGTGCCGTGTAACGGTAACTCCGCACATCGGGGAATTTTCACGCCTGACGGGTCTGGCAACGGCGGAAATTCTCTCCGACCCCGTAAAATCGGCAAAATATTTCGCCTTGAAGTACGGCGTTACCGTTCTTTTGAAAAGCGCGGCAAGCGTGCTTACGGACGGTTTTAAGACGATAATTCTCAACCGCGGAAATTCCGCGCTTGCAAAGGCGGGCAGCGGCGATATGCTTACGGGTTTTGCCTGCGGCACGGCGGCGCGCGGAATTGACGGGTTTTTCGCGGCGGCAGCGGCTTCTTATACTTTGGGGCTTTCCGCGGAGATTTGCGCGGAAGAAAAAACGGAATACTGCGTAACGGCAAAAGATTTGATAAAAAATCTGCACAGAGCCGTGAGACGTTTGACACAGGGCAAGTAATTTGCTATATTTAATGCGTTGAAGGGGAGTAGTTACAAGAGCGGCTACGACATAACCGGCGCAAAGCCCGGAGCCGCACCCGTAAATTATCCCGCGGGAACAAGACCTTCGACTTAAATTTTGCGATTTAAGTCGAAGGTCTTGTTTTTATCTTAAAGAGGTAAAAAATGGATTTTAAAGTAATTTTGCCGAACGCGGGAGCGTGTTGGGCGGTAAACCTGATATTGCTTTTGTCTGGTTTCGTACTTTTGGTTAAGGGCGCGGACTTTTTTGTGGACGGCGCGGCGGGAATCGCAAAAAAGCTGAATATCTCCACTTTCATAATAGGCGTCACGGTAGTGGCGGTGGGCACGTCAATTCCCGAACTTGCCGTGACGGTAGTTGACGCTGTCAAACCCGAAGGCGGCGCGGTAATTATAGGAAATATCATCGGCAGCAACGCGCTGAATATCCTTTTGATACTCGGCGTTTCCGCGCTTATCTGCAATCTTCCGTCCGAAAAATCCACCCGAACGGTAGATATGCCCTTTCTGATAATCGTTTCCGTACTGTTTTTGATTTTGGGCGTTTTCGTAGGTAATTACCGTACGGGTCGCACGCCCGACGGCAGATTTTTCTTCGACGGCACTATGACCTGGTATTGCGGGCTTATACTTTTGGTGCTGTATGCGCTTTTTACCGCCTACAATATCGTTTTGGCGAAAAAGCAGTCCAAAGCCCGCCTTGAACAGGCTGCGGCAATATCGGTATCGTCCGACCTCGGGGTCGCCGCCGCCGACTCTGCGGACTTGAAATGGTATAAAAAAATCGGACCTTGGTATGAAAAAATGAAATCCCGCACATGGTTTTTGATAGCAATATCGGCAGCGGGACTTGCTACGGTGGTGCTGGGGGCGCAACTCGTCGTGGATAGCGCTACGGTTATTGCCGAAAATCTTATAGGGATTCCGACGGAAATAGTTGCCATGACGGTCGTTGCCTTCGGAACCTCCCTGCCCGAGCTGATAACATCCGTTTCGGCGGCGAGAAAGGGGGATGTCGGCATTGCCACGGGCAATATAATCGGCAGTAATATAGCAAACCTTCTTTTGATAGGCGGTATAGGCGCACTCTGCACGGGTTCGCGCGGGATTCCTTTCACTATGGAAGGATTGGTTGGCGGTATGGTTTCCGTTTATGCCGCCCTTCTCATTTTCGGTTTTTCCGTTGGCAGTCGGGAAAAAAGCCTCGGCAAGGCGGCGGGCGTCGTCATGCTCCTTTCATTTGCGGCATATTACGCGTTTGTATTTTTAAATCAATACGTTTTCTATTGGTATCTGCCGTCCGAAATAAGTTCGGCTGTTGAGTATTTTACAAAGTTCGTCTGCGTATAAAACGCCGCCGTTCGGTCAACAATATTTGTAAGGCAGTACATATAATAAAATATACCCTGCCGACAAAGAGGTTGATATGACTATTAAGCGCGGAGAACTCTACTATGCCGACTTATCGCCGGTTGTAGGCAGCGAGCAGGGCGGGGTACGCCCCGTACTCGTGGTGCAGAACGACGTGGGCAATAAATATTCCCCCACGGTCATAGCGGCGGCGGTAACAAGCAAGATAAACAAGGCGAAGCTTCCTACCCATATAGAACTTCCTTCGTCCGCATACGGACTTCAAAAGGACAGCGTAATTCTTCTCGAACAGATAAGGACGCTCGACAAGCGCAGGCTTAAAGAGAGGATAGGCGAGCTTCCGCTTTCAACGATGAACAGGGTTGACAGAGCAATTCTGATAAGCCTCGGATTCGAAAAATAAACCGTGCGGCGCGCAAAATTTTGCGCGCCGCACTCTTTTCGGTATTTTATCGTAAAGCCCCAAAGATTATTGACAAAACCGACCTTTTAATATATCATATTTCTATGCTTAAACCGAAATATAAACCGAATTTCAGCGTTAAGGCTGCGATTTTGTTGGCGGTATGCGCAGTCCTTGTCGCCGCGGATTTACTTACAAAGCATTTCGAAGAGGCGGACGGCTGGTTCCTCGTGATAATACCCGGCTGGATACAGCTTGTGGGCGGAGTGCGCAACCAGGGCTGTGCGTTCAGCTTTTTAAACGACAAACCGGAAATCGGTCAACCTGTTTTAATTACCCTGACCTGCCTTATGCTGGTTTTTCTCGTCCTGCTGTTTCTTTTTTTGCAGGATAAAAATATAGTACTCAAAATCGCCGTTTCGGTGGTTATCGCGGGGGCTGTGGGCAATCTTGTCGATAGGTTCATGCTCCGCGAGGTGCGCGACTTTATAGGACTTAATATGCTTTTCAACGGTAATCTTGTGTATTGCAACCTTGCCGACTTTTACATAGTTATAGGGGCGGTTCTGGCAGTCATAGATTTGCTGTTTCTCAACGAATGGGCGGTATTTCCGCTTACCAGTCGCGCCAAGGAAGCGCAGGCGAAACGCCGCGAAGCGGATTTAGCCGAAGGAACAAAAACGGACGGAACGCCAAAAGAAACAACCGAGGTTACGCCGGAAGAAAAAACGGAACAACAGGAAGAAACCGTAGCGGAAGAGACGGAAAAGAGCGATGGAAACGTTTGAGTTTGTTGCGCGCGGCGGCTATGACCGCGCCGACGTTTTTATCTGCGAAAATCTTGCGGGGCAAACCCGTTCGGCGGTAAAAAAGCTTTTCGTGAGCGGTTACGTCTTAATAAATGGCAAGACCGCCAAGCCTTCGCAGACGGTGCAAGCGGGCGACTATGCGCGCGTAACTCTGCCGGACGCTGTGGAATACCGCGCCAAGCCCGAGGATATAAATATAGAAATAGTCTATGAGGACGGGGATATCGCCGTCGTGAACAAGCCGCAGGGCATGACTGTACACGCTGGCAACGGCAACCTCGAAGGCACGCTTGTAAACGCGCTTTTATACAGGCTTGACAGTTTAAGCGGAATAAACGGCGTTCTCCGCCCGGGAATCGTGCACAGGATAGACAAGGATACTTCGGGGCTTCTCGTAGTCGCTAAAAACAACGCGGCGCATTTAAGTCTTTCAAAACAAATAGAGGAAAAGACCTGCCGCAGAACATATCTTGCGCTGTTGGAGGGAATAGTTAAGCCCGATAGCGGCACTATTACTACCTATATAGGCAGAGACCCGCGCGACAGGGTTAAAATGGCTATCGTAGAGCCTTCCAAGGGCAAAATCGCAATAACCGACTATACAGTGTTAAAGCGTTTTGTGCAGGGCTTTACGCTGTGCCGTTTCGATTTGCATACGGGGCGTACCCATCAGATACGCGTTCACGCCCGCCATATGGGGCATCCCGTGGTCGGCGATTCGGTTTACGGTATTAAAAAGCAAAAATTCAATTTGAACGGACAGCTTCTGCACGCCTGGCGGCTTACGCTTACTCATCCGCGCACGGGCGAGGAAATGAACTTTGAAGCGCCGTTGCCCGATTATTTTACTGCGGTGCTTTCAAAGCTGGACGAAATATAATTACGGCTCAACCCGCAAAATAAAAGGTGATTTATGAAAAAGAAGAAAAAGGAAGAGGCAGGGGAAGAGAAGAACGCGCCTAAGAAAATTTCAAAGAGTTCATTATCCAAATTTTGCGCTTTCTGGGGAGTAACTTTTGCGGCTTTGCTGTTTCTTGTAAACGGCATATTGCAGCTTTTGAAAGAACGCTTCGGCGTCAATCCCAACGGGATAGAAAAGTGGATTGTCGGAATCGACTTTGTCTCCAAGCTTGCGCTGCTTATAGCGGTGGGCGTTCCCGCTTTGGGCTACGTCAACGATAAAAAAATCGGCTGGAAAATCGTTTACATACTTTCCATAACTTTTTACGCTTGTTTTTGCGTTTACAGATTATTTTGATAAGAGATTATTATGGCAAATCCTTTGATAGCAATCGTCGGCAGACCCAACGTGGGCAAAAGCACATTTTTCAATAAGGTCGCCGGCAGAAAAATTTCGATAACCGAGGACAGACCCGGCGTTACGCGCGACAGACTTTACGCTGACTCGGAATGGCGGGGAAAAGCTTTCACCATGGTCGATACCGGCGGCATAGAAATGCGGTCGGAAGATACTATGTGGCGGGAAATAAAAAAACAGGCGGAAGTCGCCATCGACACCGCGCAGGTAATTTTGTTTTTCGTTGACGGTAGGGAAGGGCTTACCACATCCGATTACGACGTGGCGGAAATGCTTCGCCGCTCCAAAAAACCCGTAATTCTCGTCGTAAACAAAATCGACGAATATTCCGAGGACAAGGTATTCGAATTTTATTCGCTCGGTCTGGGCGAACCGTACCCCGTATCGGCTGAACACGGCAAGGGCATAGGCGACGTTCTTGACGAAGCGGTAAGCTGGTTTGAAAAAGGGCAGAATGAGGACGGCGACAGCTTGAAAATCGCGGTCGTGGGCAAGCCCAACGCGGGCAAAAGCAGCCTTGTAAACAGACTTCTCGGGTTTGAGCGTTCTATTGTTACCGATATCGCGGGCACTACCCGCGACGCGATAGACACGCGCTTTTCCTATGAGGGAAAAAATTACACGATAATCGATACGGCGGGTATCCGCAAGAAAAGCAAGGTTGAGGACGACGTGGAATATTATTCGGTAATGCGCGCATTCGACGCCGTGCGCCGCGCCGACGTATGTATTCTCGTTGTGGATAGCACCGAGGGGCTTACCGAACAGGATACGAAAATCATAGGTTACGTGCATGAACAGGGCAAGCCGTCGCTTATCGTTATGAATAAGTGGGATTTGGTTGAAAAGGATACCAACACAATCAACGCCTTTGAAAAAAAGCTTAAAGAGGATTTGAAGTTTATGGATTATTTCAAATCCGTCTATATTTCGGCAAAAACGGGTCAGCGCACGGAAAAACTTTTATCCCTTGTTGACGAGGTGTATGCCCATGCCTGTTACCGCGTGGCAACGGGTACGCTTAACGACCTGATATCGGATACGATTCGCGCCAACGAACCGCCCTCATACAACGGCAGGCGGCTGAAAGTCTATTATTCCTCGCAGGTTTCCGTAAACCCGCCCACTTTCGTGCTTTTTGTAAATTCCGCAGACCTAATGCATTTTTCATACGAAAGATTTCTCGAAAACACTTTAAGGCGCAACTTTGATTTTTCGGGAACTCCCATAAAAATTCTTACGAGGGAAAAATCGAAAGATGAGTGAACTTTCATTCTCCGACAGCTGGTATTGGTTTTTGTTGGGTGCGGTAATTTGCTATTTTATAGGCTGTTTTAACTTTGCCGTGCTTATTTCGCATTTTAAAAACAAGGATATCCGCGTGCAGGGCAGCGGCAATCCGGGCGCAATGAACATGACCCGCACGTTCGGACTTAAAATAGGCGCGGTGAACTTTTTCTGCGACGTTTTTAAAGGAGGGATACCCGCGCTTGTGGGCTGGATAATTTTCAAAAATTATTATTTCGAAGGCACGAACTTCCTTGTTTCCGACTTTGTGCGTTATCTTTTCGGCCTGATGGTTATCGTGGGGCACGTTTTCCCCGTTACCATGAAATTCAGGGGCGGCAAGGGCATTGCCTCCACAATGGGGCTTCTCGCGTTCTCACTCGCGTGTGATAAGTGGTGGTATTTTATAATCGCTTTTTTTATGCTTGTGGGGGTATTGACGTTTATAATCGTTACGGAAATGGGCAGCCTCGGCTCTCTTCTCGGAGTTTCGGCTCTTTCGGCTTTCCAAGCCGTAGTTTTCGTTCTGAGATACGAAGGAAATCTTTTTAACGTTTGGGTCATAGTTACCCTTATGGCGTTATTCGCGATAAATCTGATTACCTGGTTTGCCCACCGTAAAAATATTTTAAGGCTGCTTGCGGGCGAAGAACATCATACTTCCGTCCGAAAACATAGACATTCGAAAGCGTGAAAGTTATTTTTAAAGCGCGGCGGACATCAATCGATGTCCGCCGCGCTTTAAATTATACGCTTATATATTATTTTTTAAGCTCGTCGTCCGGGGAATTTTCTTTGGATTTTATCGAATATTCGATTTTTGGATTGCATTTAAGAATTTCGGTTATGAAATCTTCGTACCATTCGCTTTTTACCACAACCATTATGAAGGAAGAATCCTTGAAATGTACGGCAAGCTTGTTCGTTTCTCTGTCGAGAATAATGCTTTCTATGTTGTCCGTGTCGAACTTGCTTTTAATTATTCCGAAACTTGTTTTCAGCGTTTTGTCACCTACCGCATAGTAGGAAGAAACAAGCAGGCTTACCAAAATCACCGTTAAAAGCACGGAGACGAAGAACATAGCCGCATATCCTATAATGGGATAAACAATATTTGCGGAATTGTTGTAGCCGCCCGAAAGCACGTTATAAAGCGTAACGCCGAAAGCTGCGGCAGACAGGGCAAGTCCCAGCCAAATAAAGACTTTGGTCGTTGAGGTAAATTTGAATTTGAAAATCTTCATAGGTATATTATAATGCGTTCATACGTAAATTGCAACCAAATCCCGCCTTAAAAGCGCGGCTGCTTTACGCAGCCGCGCTTTTAAATTACATGCCGTGGAATTTGAATATTCTGTTGCGGAAGTCGGCGGGAGAGGGAATCTCGAATCTGAATCTGATTGTTCCTTCACTGTTTTCCGAATTTTTTTCATCGGGACATTCGCCGCATCCATCGTTTTGGCGGGATTCGTCGGGGGAAACTTTATCGTCCGTGACGGGTTCGGAAATTTCGGTTGCGGTGCCTACTGCGGCAAGTTTATTGACGCCCGCAGCCCAACCGGAACCGAATATCACGCACAAACCCAAAACCGAAGCTATAAAATAAAAAAACTTTTTCATACAAACAGTATGTAAAATTAAAAAACTCTTATTCAAAAACTTGCAAATTTTGCTAAATTTGTGTAAAATAAAAATCACCTGAACGCAAGGAGTATTCCGAGGGTAAAGGATTTAACCGTACGCCGCTTTTCCGCGGCAGAATCGGCTGTCTTTTTCCCTTCGTCAAGGAGGGTTTTTTTATGACCGAAAACCGTATAGCCGTAATAAGCATAATCGCGGCGGAGAGGTCGCAAAGCGCCAAAATCAACGCAGTCTTGTCCGAATTCGGCGATTACGTGCTGGGCAGAATGGGAATACCTTACAAGGATAAATCGGTATATATTATAAGCGTCGCAGTTGACGCCCCCGCGGAGGTCATAAACACCATAACGGGCAAGATAGGTCAGCTTGAAGGCGTTACGGCAAAAACCCTTATGTCTAAATTTTAAAAAAATTTTTGAGGCGGAAGGGTATCCCTGACGCCGAAAGGAGAAAATTATGAAAAAAATCTTTGCAACACTTTTCTGCGCGGTTCTTGCCGCGCTGGCAATCTGCGGCTTTGCCGCTTGTACTCCCGAAGGGGAAAATCCGAACAACGGCGGCGTATTAAGTCCCGTTAATCTTGTGGCTCTTTCCGCCGCGACCGACGTCGTTGCGCGCGACGATATCGATTATTTCGTCGTGGCAGAACCTGCGGCAAGCGTGCGCGTAAAAGCAACCGCAGGCGCGGAAAACAAGCTTAATTTCGTAGGGGATTTGCAAAAGCTTTACGGCGGCGAAAACGGATATCCCCAGGCGGTAATCGTGGCGAAAAACAATCTTTTCGGAAGCAAGGCTTTGGAGAATTTCGTTGACGCGCTTACGCGTAATTCCCAATGGCTTGCGGCGGAGGATACGGAAATTTCCGATATCGTAAACGCGGTTAAAGACCATATTACCGAGGGCATGACTTCCTCGCTCAACGAAAAAAATCTCACGAAAGAAGTCATAGCGAATTGCGGGATAAGATTTTCGAAAGCGGACGCCGACAAGCAGGACGTAAAAAGTTTTTTAACGGCGTTGAAAGCCGTACAGCCCGCCGTAAACAACAGTCCTGCGGATAAATTCTTCTGGAACGGCACCCTTCCCGAAGAGGAAAGCGCGCTTGAAGAAATTTCCGTTTACGCTCCCGACGGCGCGCCCGCGCTTGCGCTTGCGGGGCTTATGGCGGGGCAGGTTGAAACGGAAAACGTAGCGAAGACGATAAATTACAATATCGTTGACGCCACGACAATTCAGACCTTTGTAACGGGCGCCGAACCCCGCGCGGATATATGTATTTTACCCGTCAATCTTGCCTCCAATCTTTTGGGTACGGGCGATAATTATACAATGCTCGGCACTGTTACGCACGGGAATCTGTTCATTCTTTCCGCAAAGACCAACGAAGAAATTACTGCGGAAAATATTTCACAGCTCCGCGGCAAAACGGTGGGGGTAGTCAATCTTGCCGCCGTCCCGGGGCTTACATTTAAGCTTATATTAAATAAATACGGTATAAGCTTCGACGCTCCCCAGGCTTAATGAAGAGGTTTTTTACACAAAGAAAACTTAATATTTTAATTTCGGCGCTGGCGGTAGCGGTTATGTGGGCGGTTTGGATAATCGCTTACTATGCGGTAGGCAACGATTATATAATCCCGTCTTTCCGCGATACCTTTTTAAGCGTTTTCGAAGAATGTCTTTTCAAGAGCGGGTTTTGGATAAGCTTTTTGAATACCCTTTTGCGTACCCTCTGTGCATTTGCCGTTTCTTTCGCTATCGCCTCGCTGCTCGCCGTACCCGGCGCGCTGTTTCCCGGATTTAATGCGTTCGTAAAGCCTTTTACGGTTTTTTTGCGCACTTTGCCTACGCTTGCGGTGATTCTGCTCTTATTGATATGGACGAATCCGCGCGTTGCGCCCGTAGTCGTTACGGTGCTTGTGCTGTTCCCCGTTATCCATGCGAGGATTTACGCCGCCGTGTCGGGTATAGACGACGGAGTGCGCCATACGTTAAAGGTTTATGGCGTCAAAAAAAGCGTTGCGGTTTTCAGAATATATCTGCCTATGATTTCGCCTTCCCTTCTCTCACAGACGGGTGCGGATATTTCGTTGGGCTTGAAAGTAATGATTTCCGCGGAAGTGCTTGCAAGCACATATAAATCGCTGGGGGGGATGATGCAGGAGGCGCGCCTGTTTCTTGAAATGCCGCGGCTTGCCGCGCTCACCCTGCTGGCTGTGCTTATAGGGCTTGTCATAGACGTGGCTTTTACGTCGCTTGCCCGCCTTACAGACAAGTGGGCGAGAAAGGATGGCGTCAATGATTGAAATTGAAAACTTTTCCAAAAGCTACGGCGCGAATACGGTTTATAAAAATTTCGGGCTCTCGCTCGAAGAAGGGAAGATAACCTGCCTTCTCGGCGCAAGCGGAAGCGGAAAAACAACATTGCTCAACGCGATAGCAGGGCTTATAAAATATGAGGGGGAGCTTCCCAAGCTGAAATGTTCTTATATATTCCAAAACCCTCAGCTTATTCCCAACCTGACCGTCCGCGGCAATCTTTCGCTTATATGCTCCGACGGGGCAAAAATCGACGATATGCTTGAAAGAGTGGGACTTTCCGATAAGGCGGCAAGATATCCCGTAAATCTTTCGGGTGGGGAAGCGCGCCGCGTTGCGATAGCGCGCGCTTTCCTTTACGAAAGCGACATTCTTCTTATGGACGAACCATTTTCATCCCTCGATTTGAAGTTGAAATACAGAATGTTGGATTTGTTTTTCGAAATATGGCGCAAAGACCGCCGCACCGTTTTGATGGTCACTCACGACGTCGATGAAGCCGTGAAGGCGGCGCACAGAATACTTATCCTGTCGGACGGAAAGATAATCAACGACTTCACTCCGGAGGGAGAAGTTCCTCGCGATTTGTCTGATTGCGCGCCCGTCCGTGAAAAGACAGTGCAATTATTACTTAATTAACCCTTTATTCGCTTGACTTTGCAAAAGCGAGATTCTATAATATCCTTATAAAAAACAGGGGTGAATAAATGAAAAAATTCTTCGGTGAATTTAAAAAGTTCATTCAGCGCGGAAACGTTATCGACCTTGCCGTCGGCGTAATTATCGGCGGCGCTTTCAGTGCAATCGTTACGGCGTTGACGAACAACATCTTAATGCCCATAATCAACTGGGTACTTCTTATGATTACGGGCGGAAAAGGGCTGGACTCGATTTACACCTATCTCGATAAGAAGTTTGTGGTAAACGAGCTCGGCGTGGAAACGGATGTGATTGACCTTACCAACTCGATTTATATCGATTGGGGCGCATTTATAACCGCGATAATCAACTTCATTCTCATTGCGTTGGTGGTATTTTTGATTGTTAAGGCAATCAACAATCTTAACGAAGGCGTCCAAAAGCAGAAAGCAAAGTACGCTCCTTTGACGAAAGAAGAAGTCCGCAATCTGAAATCGGAAGGCAAGTCACAAGCCGAAATAGTAGCTGTGGCGGCAGCACGCAAAGCCGAAGAGGAAGAAGCTGCCAAAAAGGCTGCCGAAGAAGCGGCTGCAAACGCTCCCGAAACAGAACAACAGCTTCTTTGCGAAATCCGCGACCTTTTGAAAGCGCAGAAGTAATTTAAAACCAAATAACGCCGCCCGCAGACGCTGCGGGCGGTTTAAACTTTCTATTTCAATCTGGTTGTCAAGTATTTGAAGGGTGAAATTGTAAAATTTATGTAGATAAATTTTTATAAAACCGCTTTCAAACATTTTATTTCGGCTTGAAATTATGTTATAATTTATCCGTGATATTTTCCGCGCTGCCGGACTTTTAAAAACTATATAATAAAGAACGTAAAGCCGGAGCGGAAAGCGACGATGAAAAAATAGATATTCAAAACCCCTAGAACGGGAAGCAGAATCATAAGCAGCAGGTTTTTAAGGCGGTAACGCATTATGAACATGCTTATATAAAGGGCGATAGCCCCGCCGAGAATGGCGGTTAAAATAATTTTTCCGTCCCCCGATTTCGGCGTATCGCCGTCGCCGTATTCGTCGCGCTGCGATTTAAGGAGTATCACAGCGTAAAAATTGACAGCGGCTATATAGACCCCGAACAGAACGTAAAGCAAAATCATAAAAAAAGTATGCCCTTTTTTCGGCATTTTAAATACGGAGAAGAATTATGGCAAAAGCAGCAATTGTAATGGGCAGCAAATCCGACTTTCCCGTCGTAAAACCCGCGGTTGAGGTTTTGAAAAAATTCGGCGTGGAAACGGAAGTCCGGGTAATTTCCGCGCACCGCACTCCCGAAGAAGCGCACGAATTTTCCGCAACGGCAAGAGAACGCGGGCTCGAAGTCATTATCTGCGCCGCGGGCAAGGCCGCGCATCTCGGCGGCGTGATTGCCGCGGGCACTACTCTGCCCGTGATAGGTTTACCCGTAAAAACGGATATGATGGGCGGGCTGGACAGCCTTCTTTCCATAGTTCAGATGCCCTCTGGCATACCCGTCGCCACGGTGGGCGTGAATGGTGGGGAGAACGCGGGGCTTCTCGCCTTGCAGATTCTCGGCGTCAAATATCCCGAAATAGCGGAAAAGCTTTCCGTCTATAAGGCGGACATGAGGAAAAAGATAAATTCAGACGACGCCTTGCTGCAATCCGAGTTGGAGCAGCTTTAAAACCTTACCCGCAGTATGCCTGCGGGTTTTATAACTTTTTAAAATACCGTAAAACGGAAAAGATATTCAAGGAGAAATTTTATGCAGAAAAAGGAACAGCTTTACGAAGGCAAGGCAAAAAAAGTGTTTGCGACAGAGAACCCCGACTACGTCATCGTATCTTATAAGGACGACGCCACGGCGTTCAACGGGCTTAAAAAGGGCACGATATCCGGCAAGGGCGTCATAAACAACAAAATGAGCAATATGATGATGTCCATGCTTGAAAAGAAGGGTATTCCCACGCACTTTGTGGAACAATTAAGCGACAGGGACACCGTCGTCAAAAAAGTGCAGATTGTTCCTTTGGAAGTAATAATAAGAAACGTTGCCGCGGGCAGTTTTTCAAAGCGTTACGGCGTGCCCGAAGGCACATTGTTTTCCGCGCCCACAATAGAATTTTCCTATAAAAACGACGATTTGGGCGACCCGCTTATAAACGATTATCACGCGCTTGCGCTTAACCTCGCCACGAAAGAGGAAATCGAAACCATAAAGAAAATGGCGTTTGCCGTAAACGACGCAATGAAAGCTTTCTTTAAGGAACTGAATATAGACCTTATAGATTTCAAACTCGAATTCGGCAGATTCAAGGGTCAGATTCTGCTTGCAGACGAAATTTCTCCCGATACCTGCCGCTTCTGGGAAGCGGGCACGTGGGATACAACTAAGCATGTTAGCCTCGATAAGGACAGATTCCGCCGTGACCTCGGCGGCGTAGAGGACGCGTACGCGGAAATTTTCAAGAGAATAGGCGGCTGAAATTAAAAAAAATCGGTATTAAATCGGTATAAAAAATATGTATTTGAGAACAAAAAAAATGCCCTTCGACAGTATGCACGAGGAGTGCGGCGTGTTCGGGGTATATTCGCAGGAGAACCGTAAAGTTGCAAACACTGTCTATTACGGGCTTTACGCTTTGCAACACAGGGGTCAGGAAAGCGCGGGTATTGCCGTCGCCTTTGCCGATAAGATAAGCTATCACAAGGGTATGGGACTTGCCGCGGACGTCTTTGCAAACGGCGTCCTCGACGAAATGCCCGAGGGCGACATAGCGGTGGGGCACGTGCGCTATTCCACTACGGGTTCAAGCCAGCTTTTAAACGCGCAGCCCGTAGTGTTTGCGGGGAAGTGCGGCAAAATGGCTGTCGTTCATAACGGTAATCTGATAAATACAAAGCAGCTCCGCGAAGAGATGATTGCGCAGAACGCCGTTTTCCAGACGACGATAGACTCGGAAGTCATAGCTATTATGATAAACAGCCTTTCGGACGGCGATATCCTTACGGGCGTAAAAAGGGCTTGTGCAAAACTCAAAGGCTCGTATGCGCTGGTTATCATGACTTTGGATAAGCTGATTGCCGTGCGCGACCCATTCGGAATACGTCCCCTTTGCATAGGCACGACGGAAAGCGACGTGATTTTCGCCAGCGAAACATGCGCGCTCGACGCAGTAAGCGCAAACTTTCTGCGCGACGTAAAGCCGGGTGAAATTGTCGTCGCCGATTCGGAAGGGATTCATTCCTATTTTATGGAAAATATACCCGAAAGGGCGCAGATGTGCATTTTCGAATACGTCTATTTCGCCCGCCACGACTCTATTTTGGACGGTTACAGCGTGTATGAGGCGCGCAAAGAGGCGGGAAAACTCCTTGCAAGGCATTATCCCGTGGAAGCAGATTTGGTTTCGGGCGTACCCGATTCGGCAAACGTCGCGGCGCGCGGATATTCCGAGGAGAGCGGGATACCTTTCGTGGAGGCGCTTGCAAAGAACAGGTATGTGGGCAGGACTTTTATCCAGCCCGACCAACGCCAGAGGGAGAACAGTTTAAACGTAAAAATGAACGCTCTGCGGGCAAATATCCGCGACAAACGCGTAATAATCATAGACGACTCTATCGTGCGCGGCACAACCATGAGGAAAATAATAAAAATGTTGCGCGACGCGGGCGCGAAAGAGGTTCATATAAGAATCTGTTCGCCCATAATCAAGCATCCTTGCCATCTCGGCATTGACATTCAGACCTATTCACAGCTTATAGGCGCGTACAGGAACGAAAAGCAAATATGCGAAAGTCTAGGCGCGGACAGCGTACGCTATCTTACCATTGACCAGCTTTTGCAGACGTGCGAGGGGGCTCATACGGGCTTCTGCCTCGGCTGTTTCAACGGGGAATATCCCTATCCGCTCGATGAATACGAAACGGATAAACTTAAATTAGAATAAAAATCGGAGGACAAAAATGGCAATTTCGTATAAGGACAGCGGAGTTGACGTGGAGAGAGGTTACGAAGCCGTAAGGCTTATGAAAGAACACGTAAAATCTACATATACGGAGGGAGTTTTGGGCGATATCGGTTCGTTTGGCGGCTTCTTCCAAATGCCCAAGGGCATGAAAGAGCCCGTGCTTGTCGCGGGAACGGACGGCGTAGGCACAAAATTGAAATACGCGATAGTTTCGGGCAAATACGATACGATAGGCATAGACGCCGTGGCAATGTGCGTGAACGATATAGTATGCCAGGGCGCGAAACCTTTGTTTTTCCTTGATTATTACGCTTCCGGCAGTCTTGACCCGCAGAAAGTTGCGGACGTTGTTTCGGGCGTCGCAGAGGGTTGCAGACAGGCGGGCGCGGCGCTTATCGGCGGCGAAACAGCCGAAATGCCGGGCTTTTATCCCGGGGGTGACTTCGACGTGGCGGGCTTCGCCGTGGGAGTTGTCGATAAAAAACAGATTATCAACGGAAGTAAAATAAAGTCCGGCGACGTGCTTATCGGCATTAAGTCGAGCGGGATACATTCCAACGGCTATTCGCTTGTCAGAAAACTTTGGGGCGAGGACGCGGAAGACCTTAAAAAATACGACGCGGAACTCGGCGCGTCGCCCTTTGACGTGCTTTTAACTCCCACGAAAATCTACGTTAAGAGCATACTTGCCTTAATTGAAAAGGTGAAAGTGAAGGGAATAGCCCATATTACGGGCGGCGGCTTTATAGAAAATATTCCGCGCATATTCCCCGAAGGTATAGGGTGCAGTATAGATACCAAATCCTACGAAGTGCCCCGCATTTTCCAGCTTATGGTTAAAAAGGCAAAAATCACAAAACAGCAGGCGTACAATACCTTTAACATGGGTATAGGAATGGTCGTCTGCGTAGCCAAAAAGGACGTAGAGGCGGCTATCGCCCAGCTTGAAAGCACGGGCGAGGAATGTGTGATTCTCGGCAAAACGGTAAAGGGCAGCGGAGTTAAGCTTAAATGAAAAAAATAGCCGTGTTTGCCTCGGGCGGCGGCACAGATTTTCAATCGGTTATCGACGCCAACAAAAAAGAACATTTTTGCGAAATCGCCTTACTCGTCGCTTCGAAAGAGGGTATAGGCGCGATAGACAGGGCAAAAATTAACGGAATAGACGCAAGGGTATTCGATAAAAAAGACTATCCCGACGCGGAAAAACTGTACGGCGCGCTTTCTGCGGTTTTAAAGGAACTCAAAATAGATTATATCGTGCTTGCGGGCTGGCTGAAAATCATTCCCGAAAGCTTTATAAAGGCGTTCAGGGACAGAATTATAAATATTCATCCGTCGCTTATTCCTGCGTTCTGCGGGGCGGGTTATTACGGCTTGAAAGTGCATGAAGCGGTTATAGATTGCGGCGTAAAAATTTCGGGCTGTACGGTGCATTTCGTTGACGAAGTTCCCGACGGCGGCGCAATAATCGCCCAGACGGCAGTAAAGGTCGAGGACGGCGACACGCCCGAAATTTTGCAAAAAAGGATACTCAGAGAAGAACATAAGCTTTTGCCGTTCTGCGTGAAAAAACTTTGCGAAGGCAAAGTAGAAAAACAAGGAAGAAAGGTGACGATAAAATAAATACTTGGGAGGATACAGGATATGATTATGAAAAAACGCGCGCTTGTAAGCGTTTCGGACAAGTCCGGCGTAGTGGAATTTTGCAAAGGTCTGGTTGAAAACGGATTTGAAATAATCTCCACGGGCGGCACCGCAAAAGCTTTGAAAGAGGCGGGGCTTGACGTTATAGGGATATCCGAATTGACGGGTTTTCCCGAATGCCTCGACGGCAGAGTTAAAACTTTGCACCCTGCGGTACACGCGGGACTTCTTGCTATGCGTTCCAATCCCGAGCATATGGCGCAGCTTGAAAAGTTGAATATAAATACTATCGATATAGTCTGCGTAAACCTGTATCCATTCAAGGCGACGCTTGAAAAGGGAGCGGATTTTGCGGAATGTATAGAAAATATAGATATCGGCGGTCCTACGATGATAAGGGCGGCGGCGAAGAACTATCAAGACGTCGCCGTTATCGTTGACCCCAAAGATTACGGCAGGGTGTTAGCCGAACTGAAAGCTGGCGGTGTTACGCTTGAAACCAAAAAATATCTGCAATATAAGGTTTTTGCCCATACGGCGGTTTACGACAGCCTTATTTCCAATTATCTCGCTTCCCAACTCGGAATAACTTTCCCCGAGCAGGTAACTTTCGCTTATGAAAAAGCGCAGGATTTGCGTTACGGCGAAAATCCCCAGCAGCAGGCTGTTTTCTATAAGGAGCAGTTCGTCCGCCGCGGCTCGATTTCTTCGGCAGAGCAGCTTTGGGGCAAGGAACTCTCCTATAACAATATAAACGACGCCAACGGCGCGCTCGAACTTTTGAAAGAATTTAGCGGCGTTCCCGCGGTCGTGGCATGCAAGCATGCGAATCCCTGCGGAGTAGGCACGGGCTCGACAGTCTGCGAAGCCTATTTGCGCGCATACAATTCAGACCCTGTTTCCGTTTTCGGCGGAATACTCGCCGTCAACGGCACGGTCGATAAAGATACGGCTGCCGAAATCAATAAGATATTCATCGAGATAGTAATCGCTTCTGATTTTACCCGCGAGGCGCTGGAAATACTCGAAAGCAAGAAAAATATCAGGCTTTTGAAAATCAAAGATATATGCGCAAAACGCGAAAAATCGGCTTACGACATGAAAAAGGTCTATGGCGGGCTTCTCGTTCAGCAATATGACGAAAGTCTTCTGCGCGGCGAAGATATGAATTTGTTTAAAAACAAAGCTTCGGTAGAGGAAATAACCGCGCCTTCTGGTAAAAAACGCAAGTCCTACGGTTTGGGCGTGGTCACCGACCGCGCGCCCACCGCGGAGGAAACGGAAGCACTCCTATTTAATTGGAAAGTGGTCAAGCACACAAAATCCAACGCAATCGTAATAGGCAAGGCGGGCAGGACGACGGGCATAGGAATGGGTCAGACTAACCGCATTTGGGCGGCAAGGCAGGCAATCGAGCACGCGGGAGCGGAGGCGAAGGGCTCAGTAATGGCTTCCGACGCGTTTTTCCCTTTCCCTGACTGCGTGGAGGAGTGCGTGAAAGCGGGAATAACCGCAATTATCCAGCCCGGCGGTTCAATTCAGGACGAAGCTTCGGTTGAAGCCTGCAACGCCGCAGGAATAGCCATGGTATTTGTGGGCGACAGGCATTTCAAGCATTAAATCGGGCGTAAGTTTTGATATTTATTTATACGCACCGAAGAATATTTATAAGGTTTTAGATATGAACGTACTTGTCATAGGCAACGGCGGACGTGAACACGCCATTTTGCTTGCGTTGAAAAAAAGTCCGAAAGTAGATAAATTATATTGCATGAAAGGTAATGCGGGAACGGCGCAGATTGCCGAAAACGTTGACGTCGATTATATGAATATCGACGCCGTGAAAAATTTTGCCGCCGCGCACCCCGAAATCGACTATTATGTAGTCACCCCCGACGACCCTTTGGCGCTGGGGCTGGTTGACGCGCTCGAAGCTATGGGCAAACGCTGTTTCGGTCCTGACAAAAGGGCGGCTATAATAGAGTCGAGCAAGGCGTACGCCAAGGGGCTTATGAAAAAGTACAATATTCCCACGGCGGAATACGAAATTTTCGACAGCTACGACAAGGCGCTTGAATACGTAAGAAAAAAGGGCGCGCCGATAGTTTTAAAAGCGGACGGGCTCGCCCTCGGCAAAGGCGTGCTGGTCTGCGAAACGCTTAAACAGGCGGAAGAGGGTCTGAAAGAAATTATGCTGGACAAGACTTTCGGCGCGGCAGGCAACGTTGTTGTCGTAGAAGAGTGCATGAAAGGTCTTAAATATACGCCGGGCGAAGAGGTTTCCGTACTTGCTTTCACGGACGGCAAAACCATTGTTCCCATGATAACGGCATGCGACCACAAGCGCGCCCAGGACGGCGACAAGGGCTTGAATACGGGAGGCATGGGCACATTTTCACCCTGTCCTTTCTGGACGGAAGAGTTGGAAGAGGAAGTCCTCGAAAAAATAATGATTCCCACAATGAACGCATTAAATGCGGAGGGCAGGACGTTTAAGGGCTGCCTGTACTTCGGGCTTATGCGCACAGATAAGGGGATGAAAGTAGTGGAATACAATTCGCGCTTCGGCGACCCCGAAACGCAAGTCGTCCTGCCAATGCTTAAAACGGATTTGATGGAGATTTTCGATGCCGTCACCGACGGGCGTTTGGCTGATATCAAAATCGAGTGGGACAGCGGCGCGTGCGTATGCGTGGTACTTGCAAGCGGCGGATATCCTTTAAGCTATAAAAAGGGCAAGGAAATCACCATAGGCGACATCGGCGGTTGCACGTTGGTTCATGCGGGCACGGCGGTAAAAGACGGCAAACTGGTAACCAACGGCGGCAGGGTTCTCGGCGTAGTCGCAAAGGGCGAAACCATAGAGGCCGCCCGCAACAAGGCGTATGCGGCGGCGGAAAACATAAAATGGGAAAATATGTACTACCGCAAGGACATTGGTATTAAATACCGCGAAGGGTAATTATGATTTACAGAATTTTTGTCGAAAAAAAGGATAATTTACAGGCGAAGCAAATAGCTTCGGATATCCGCAACCTTCTGAAAATTTCGGCGGAGGACGTACGCCGCCTTATAAGGTACGACGTCGAAGGCATAACCGAAAAAGAATTTAAAGACGCCGTGCCTTGCGTCTTTTCGGAACCGCCCGTAGATAACGTTTATTTCGGTGAAGTTAGTTTTCCCGAAGATTATAAAGTTTTTGCAACGGCATTTCTTACGGGGCAGTACGACCAGCGCGCGGACAGCGCGGCGCAGTGCGTGCAGCTTCTGACGCAAAAGGAGCGCCCCATTATCAAATGCGCTAATATTTATGCCGTAAAGGGCGTAACCGACGAACAGCTTGAAAGAATAAAAAAACACCTCATAAATCCCGTCGAAAGCGAAGAAGTTTCGCTTGAAAAACCTTCGTCTCTCGCGCACGAGGCGGTGGAAGCCCCCGACGTAAAGGAAGTTGAAGGCTTTTTAGACTTCGACGACGAAAAAATTAAGGAATATCACGCCCAAACGGGGCTTGCGATGTCCGTGGAAGATTTGATTTTCGTGCGGGACTACTTCAAAAAAGAAAAACGCAACCCTACGGAAACGGAAATAAAAGTTATCGACACATATTGGTCGGACCATTGCCGCCATACGACATTTTCCACGGAAATCAAGAATATCGAAATTTGCGGTAACAACGGCAAGGTGAAGGAAGCACTTGCGCTCTATGAAAATTTATTCAAAGAGCTGTATAAAAATCGCCCCGAAAAATATCCGTGCCTTATGGATATTGCCACAATCGCGGTCAAAAAACTAAAAAAAGAGGGCAAGCTTGACAATCTCGACGAATCGGACGAAATAAATGCCTGCTCGATAAAAATCGACGCCGTGTTGGACGGTAAGCCCGAAAAATACACGGTTATGTTCAAAAACGAAACGCACAACCACCCCACGGAGATAGAGCCTTTCGGCGGCGCGGCGACCTGCCTCGGCGGCGCAATCCGCGACCCGCTTTCGGGCAGGACGTACGTGTTGCAATCTATGAGGGTAACGGGTTGCGCAGACCCCACAGAGCCCATTGAAAATACTTTAAAAGGCAAACTCCCGCAAAGAGTCATAACCAAGACGGCGGCAGCCGGCTTCTCCTCATACGGCAACCAGATAGGGCTTGCCACGGGTCAGGTAGAGGAGGTCTATCATCCCGGATATAAGGCTAAAAGACTTGAAACGGGCTTCGTCGTCGGCGGCGCGAAGTCGGATATGATTTACCGCAAAAAGCCCGAAAAAGGGGACGTTATAATACTTCTCGGCGGCGAAACGGGGCGCGACGGCTGCGGCGGCGCCACGGGTTCGTCAAAGGCGCACGACGTTAAATCGGTGCAGACCTGCGGGGCGGAAGTTCAGAAAGGCAACGCTTTAACGGAGCGCAAGCTTCAAAGACTGTTTTTGAACAAAGCCGCGACGACCATGATAAAAAAATGCAACGACTTCGGCGCCGGCGGCGTGTCCGTTGCAATAGGCGAACTTGCCGACGGGCTGGAAATCATGCTCGACAGGGTTCCCAAAAAATATGAAGGGCTTTCGGGCACCGAACTTGCTATTTCCGAGTCGCAGGAGAGAATGGCAGTGGTCGTATCCGCAGCCGACGCGGATAAATTCATAGCGCTTGCCGCGGAGGAGAACCTTGCGGCAACCCCCGTTGCGGTAGTTACGGACGACAGAAGAATGAAAATGTATCACCGCGGCAGGGCGATTGTTGATATTTCGCGCGATTTTTTGGATACGAACGGCGTTAAACAGACAACGGACGCGCAGATAAACGAAAATATCACGACGTTTTTCGGTTCTCCCGCACATAAATCTTTTGACGTAGCCGCGCGCGAAACGCTTTCACAGCTAAACGTGTGCTCCAAAAAAGGGCTTGCGGAAATGTTCGATTCGACCATAGGCGCGAAGTCGGTATATATGCCTTTCGGCGGAAAGTATCAGCTAACCCCCGTAATCGCAATGGCGGCCAAGCTTATCGGCGGCGAAACGGACGACTGCACGGTATCAGCGTACGGCTATAACCCCGAACTTATGTCAACTTCGCCTTTTACGGGCGCAATATATTCTATTGTGGCTTCCGTTTCCAAGATAGTGGCGGCGGGCGCGAAATACGAGGATATCCGCCTTTCGTTGCAGGAATTTTTCATGCGTCTGCGCGAAGATAAAAAGCGCTGGGGCGTTCCGCTTTCGGCGTTGCTGGGCGCTCTTTACGCGCAAATAGGGCTCGGACTGGGCGCTATCGGCGGCAAGGACAGCATGAGCGGCACTTTTGAAGATATCGACGTTCCGCCCACCCTGATTTCATTTGCGTTAGCTCCGTCCAAGGCTTCCGCGCTTATCACCAACACGCTTAAAACAAACGGCACAAGGCTGTACTTTTTGCCTGCCGAAAAAGACGAAAATTTCGTTCCCGACTTCGGATATCTGAAAAAGCTCTATACGGAAGTAAATAAAAACATAGAAAGCGGCAACGTTAAATTTGCGACTGTCGTGGAAAAGGGCGGAATCTTTTCCGCCGTCGCCAAATCTTGCTTCGGCAACGGTTTGGGATTTGAATTTACGGCGGATTACGATACGATTTTTTCCGAACATTACGGCGAAATAATAATTTCGGCTGAAAATATCCAAAACCTTAACGGCGTCAAAGCCGTCGAAATAGGCAAAACCGCAGAGGGAGACTTTGTTCTCGGCGGTGAAAAAATCTCTTACAAAGACGCGCTTTCGGCTTATACGGGAAGGTTAAACGACGTATTTCCCGCAACCGCGCCCGCAGAGGGGGAAGTTCCCGACTGCGATTTCAAAGGGGCAAAATATTCGGGCATTTCTGTCAAAAAGGCGAAGCCGCGCGTATTTATACCCGCTTTTCCGGGCACTAACTGCGAGCTGGATACCGCCCGCGCTTTCAAAAACGCGGGTGCAGAAACACAGATTCTCGTTATCAAGAACCGCACGCCCGCAGATATCGAGGAGAGCGTGCGCGCAATTATAAGGGAAATAGACCGCTGTAACATTATCGCTTTCCCGGGCGGATTTTCCGGCGGGGACGAACCCGACGGCTCGGGTAAATTCATCGCCACGACCTTTAAAAATCCCGCCGTTTCGGAGAGAATTATGGAGCTTTTGAATAACCGCGGCGGGCTTGTTTTGGGAATATGCAACGGTTTTCAGGCGCTCATTAAGCTGGGACTTGTACCCTACGGGAAGGTGTGCCCGCTCACGGAAAATTCGCCTACGCTTACATATAATAATATTTCAAGGCACGTTTCTACGATTGTAAATATCCGCGTGGCTTCAACCGTCAGCCCCTGGCTTTCGGCTTGCAAGGTGGGCGAAGTTTATTCTGTGCCCGTATCTCACGGCGAGGGTAAAATCGTAGCGCCGCTTGCGGAGCTTGAAAAAATGCGTAAAAACGGGCAGATTGCGACCCAATACGTGGATTTGCAGGGCAGAACGACTATGGAAAGCCCCTATAATCCAAACGGCGGCATGTGGGCGATAGAGGGAATAACTTCGCCCGACGGCAGGGTTTTCGGCAAAATGGGGCACGCCGAGAGAACGGGCGAAAATCTCTATAAAAACTTCGACGGAAATTTCGATATGAAAATTTTCGAAAGCGGAGTTAAGTTCTTTAAATAGGTTTGCGGCGTACGTTTATCCAAACGCTTTACAAACCGCATATTTTGCGGTATAATATAATAAATTACACAATATAAGGTGACAATTATGAAATGTATGTTTTGCGGCTGTGAGGACAGCAAAGTTATCGACAGCCGCTCGGCAGACGAGGGAAGAACAATCCGCAGGCGTCGCGAATGTATAGCTTGCGGCAAACGCTTTACGACTTACGAAACAATCGAAGACACACCCGTACTCGTCATAAAAGCAAGCGGTTCGCGGCAGGCTTTCGACCCGCAGAAAATCAAAAACGGCATTATAAAATCCTGTGAAAAGCGCCCCGTTTCCCTAACAAAGATTGACGATATGGTTTCGGCGGTCACCAAAAAGATTTATAATTCTATGGAGCAGGAAATATCTTCCAAAACTATCGGCGAGCTTGTAATGGAGGAGCTGAAAAAGGTAGATGAAGTCGCCTATGTCCGTTACGCAAGCGTCTATCGTTCGTTCAAAGATATTCCGAGCTTTATGGAAGAGTTGCAAAAGTTGATGGAAAATAAAAAATAAACTTGCGGCAGACAGTGAAATTCACTGTCTGCAATTCTTAAAAATATGTCCGAGAATACGAAAAAAGTTCAGATAGGCGGCATTGCGGTCGGCGGCGGTGAAAGCGTGAAAATCCAGTCGATGTGCACCGCAAAGACTTCCGACGTTTCCGCCGCGTGCAGGCAGATTGAAGAACTTGAAGCGGCGGGGTGCGAAATTATCCGCGTATCCGTTTTAGACGAGGCGGACGCTGCCGCCGTTAAGACCATAAAACAAAAAATACATATCCCGCTTGTAGCCGACATACATTTTTCGGCGCGGCTTGCGGTGGCTGCAATAGAGGCGGGGTGCGACAAAGTACGTATAAACCCGGGCAATATAGGCGGGGAAAGAGAAATAAAGCTTGTCGCAGACTGCATAAAAGCGCATAAAATAGCGGTGCGCGTAGGCTCAAATACGGGCAGCATCGAAAGGGAATTTCTCGAAAAGTACGGCAAAAACGAATTTTCTTTGGTTGAAAGCGCTTTAAAAAGCGTTTCCTCTCTCGAAAAATACGGCGTTGGCGACATAGTTATTTCGGTAAAGGCTTCAAGCGTGCCGCTTACCGTACGCGCGTACAGACTGCTCGCTTCGCGCACGCAATATCCTCTGCATATAGGCGTAACCGAAGCGGGTCCCGAGCAAATGGCTGTCGTTAAATCCTCGGCGGCGCTCGGCGCGCTGCTTCTTGACGGGATAGGTGACACAATGCGCGTTTCCATTACCGATGACCCCGTTAAGGAAATTGCCGCGGCGCGCAGAATTTTAAGAGCCGTCGGGCTTGACAGGGAGTACGTTGACGTTGTTTCCTGTCCTACCTGCGGCAGGTGCATGTGGGATTCCATGGCGCTTGCGCAGAAAACGGCGGCTTACGTCGAAAATTTGCGCAAACCTTTGAAAATCGCCGTTATGGGTTGCGTCGTCAATGGTCCGGGTGAAGCCAAAGACTGCGATTTGGGCATAGCCGGCGCACAGGACTTCTGCGTAATTTTCAAAAACGGCGAAATTATCCGGAAAGTGCCTTCGGCGGACGCCGAACGGGAATTTTTCAAGGAGATAGATTTTCTTACAAATGAGCGGTGACGTTATCGGGGCGATACGCGCCTCGTCCGAAAATTTAAAAAACGCCATTTTGCGTTCCGTCACGGTTGACGGCATGTCGCGTTTTGTGGAAATTGCCGTCGTAACGGACAGGGTTTTCAGCCCGTCAGATTTGCAGAACGCAAAACTTTCCGTTAAGCCGTATGTTCCTGAATTTTTCCGCTATGACCTCAACATAGTCAAGCTTACTCCCGACTGCGATATGGTGAAAGCGAAGATTCGGGAGGTTTTAAACGAAAAATTCAAGGCAATCGCCGCGACGCTGAAAGAGGACGACGTATTTGTGGAAAAGACGGACGGCGGGTTTTCATATACCGTTGCGGTTATGCCGTTTATGCTTTCGGGCGCGGATATATGCCCGCAAATCACGGCGTATCTGAAAAGCTGTTTCTGCGGCGAGTTTTCAGGTAAATGCGTCGGCTCGGGCACGACGGCGGCGGATATCGAGGTGGAAGAAGAGCCCGACGAGCCCGATTTCCAAATCCCCGTCCGCAGGTTTAAAATCGAGGGGTTTGAATTTCTCGAAGGCGAGAAAATCCAGACTACGGCTACATATATCGCGGATTTGAATTTCGCCGCGTCGGAAGTTGTCATCTGCGGCACGATAGAGGACTTGCGCGAGAGGACCTATACCAACAAAAACGGCGTCGAAAAGGCATACTTGACCCTTTCCGTTTCTGATACGACGGCTACGACTTACGCAACCTATTTCATCCGCCAAAAGACGGCGGAAAAAATCAGAAGTCTCAAAATAGGCGACAGCGTGGTGCTTACGGGCGTGAACGAGGAATACAAAGGCAATCTGCGCTATACTGCAAAATTTATCGATATCGGCAGGATTCCTTCCGATTTCGTGCCCGAAAAGCGCGCCTCGAAGCCTGTTCCGCTTGCATACCATACGGTTAAGCCCATACCGTTCAGCGATATTGAACAGACGGATATCTTTACCGAAAAAGTCCTGCCCGACTGCCTTAAAAATAATACTTTCGTAGTGTTCGACCTTGAAACGACGGGTCTTAATTCTTCCCCGACTTCGGGAAATATGGATAAAATCATAGAGATAGGCGCTTATAAAATAGAAGGCGGAGAAATTTCGCAGTGCTTTTCCACTTTCATTAACCCGCAGCGTAAGCTTTCCGACGAAATAGTACGGCTTACGGGGATTTCCGAAAGCATGGTGGAAAACGCGCCCGTCTGCGAGGACGTAATGCCCGATTTTTTCAAATTCTGCCACGGTAGCATACTTGTGGGGCACAATATTCTGGGCTTCGACTTCAAATTCGTGGATTATTATTTAAGCCGCCTCGGGTATAACCTCGAAAGAAAAGTGATAGACACGATACCCCTTTCGCAGGAGTTGTTGTTCCTTTCCAATTACAAGCTGAACACGGTCGCGGATAAATTCAACATATCGTTCAACCACCACCGCGCCACGGACGACGCGCTGGCAACCGCAAAGATTTTCATTGAACTGATAAAAATGAAAAAATCTTTGCCAAAGATGTAATTAAATTCCTTAAAAAAGTTGCTTTTTTGCTTTTATTGTGTTAAAATTCAGATAACCTTAATAGTAATGTTAAGATTGAGTGCCTTGCGGGGCACTCAATCCTTGTATTAGGTGCAAAATGAACGTTAAACCCATTTCGGAAATCCGCGCCTTCCTCGAAGGCATAGCCTCGCCCATGGGCATCGAGATAGTCGATGTCGAATGGAACGACAAAGCGGCTTCGCTGACCGTTTATATCGAAACGGAAGGTGGCGTGGATTTGGACACTTGCGAAAAATTCCATAACGCCATAATGGAGCCTATCGACGTCCTCGACCCCACTTACGACCAGCCTTATACGCTAAACGTTTCAAGCCCGGGGCTTGACCGTCCTTTCAAAACGGCGCGGGATTTCGAAAGAAATTTGCAAAAGGAAGTGGAAGTGAAGCTTTTCGCCCCGCTCAAAGGCAAAAAATTCCTCGAAGGCGTGTTGGCGGCGTACGACGGAACTTCAATAACGTTGAAAACGGAAAAGGAAGAGCTTAAAATAGCTTTAAACAAAGTAGCAAAAATAAACAAAGCAATCAAATTCGAATAATATAAGCCTTACAAACGGCAGGAGAATCAAAAATGACCAAGAAAGAAATCGAAAAAGACTTTTTCCCCGCGCTTGCAGACCTTGAAAAGGAAAAAGGAATACCCCAGGAGGTGTTTTTGGAAGCGCTTACCAACGCGCTTGTTTCGGCTTGCAAAAAGCAGTATGCGGGCGACGCCGGACAGGTTGACATACGCCTTAATCCGGAAAAGGGAACCATAGATTTTTATATCGTCAGGAACGTCGTCGAAGAGGTCGTTGACCATGAAAACGAAATTTCCGTCGAGGACGCGCAGAAGATAAAAAAGAGCTATAAGGCGGGCGACAAGGTATTCGAAAAATTCGTGCCCGAAAATTTCAGCCGTATAGCCGCGCAGACCGCAAAGCAGGTCATTTTACAGAAGATTCACGAAACCGAGCGCGACTCCGCCCTCAACGAGTTTTCCGATAAGGAAGGCGAGCTAATGGTGGGCGTGGTAAGGAAAATAGACGCCAAAAACGTCTATGTCGAGCTGGGCAAAGGGCAGGTAGAGGGGCTTATGCTTCCCTCCGACCAAGTTCCGGGAGAAAAATATAACGTCAACGACAAAATCAAGGTGTTCGTAAAGAAAGTAAAAAGCGGATTTCGCGGCGCGCAGGTGCTTGTAAGCCGTTCCGCACCTGGACTTGTGAAGAAGTTGTTCGAGGACGAAGTGCCCGAAATCAAGCAGGGTACGGTAGTCATTAAGGAAATCAGCCGCGAAGCGGGCGCAAGGACCAAAATGGCTATCTATTCGGAGGATGAAAGGGTTGACGCCATCGGCGCGTGCGTAGGTAACAAGGGTGCGAGGGTCAATGCCGTCGTCGAAGAGCTTCACGGCGAAAAAATAGACATAATTCCTTGGAGCGACAATCCGCTTGAATTTATAGCAAAGGCGCTTTCCCCCGCAAAGGTTATTTCCGTAACCCAGCTTGAAGGCGAAAAAACGGCAATGGCTGTCGTTCCCGACGACAAATTGTCGCTTGCCATAGGCAAGGACGGACAAAACGCCCGTCTCGCAGTAAGGCTTACGGGCTGGAAGATAGACGTTAAAAGCAGGTCTGCCGCGGAGAAGCTCGGCTATAATACCGCAGAGGGCGGGGATAACGAATAAGGAAATTACAGATGCCGAATAAAAAAATTCCGCTGCGGCAGTGCGTCGCTTGCAGGGAGCTTAAAGAAAAGAGGGATATGCTGAGAATAGTTAAAAATTCGGACGGCAAAATTTTTCTCGACTTTTCTTCGAAAGCTTCGGGGCGGGGAGCATATATCTGCGACAACCCCGAATGTGTGAAAAAACTTAAAAAAAATCGTATTTTAAACAAGGTTTTTTCCTGCGCGGTGGATGAAGAAATATACGCCGCCGTCGAGGAGGAATACTTTGGGAAGAAACAGAATTGAAACCTTTATAGGTTTTTGCATAAAAAAGGGCAAGCTTACGCTCGGCTCGGGCGCGGTAGATACGCTTAAAAACGACGTGTATCTTCTCATTGTAAGTTCAAACGCGTCCGAAAACGCTTTTAAGCTTGCCGTAAAATTCAAAAACCGCTTACGCTGTCCGCTACTTATATGTAAAACGGACTTTGAAAGCGTCGTGAACAGGGTGGGCTGTAAAATAGCCGCCGTCCGCGACAGGGGGCTTGCGAAAGCCATACTTGAAAGTTTAGATAACGATTACGAATTATATGCCGGAGGCAATGACTGAATATGGCAAAAAAATATGAGAATATCGAAAATATAGGCAAGCTGCTGTCGAGCGGGGCCGTTTCCGACCTTTCCAAAAGGATTTCCGCCGCCGAGAAAACCGCCGCGGAGATTTTGAAGAAATTGAACGAGGCGGAGGCGTTGAAGTTGCAGGCTAAACTCGCCGCCGAAGAGAAAGCTGCGGCGGAAGAAGCGGCGAGAATCGCCGCCGAGGAAAAAGCTGCGGAAGAAGCCGTAAAACAACCCGAACAGCCCGAACAATCCGAAACAGAGATTAAGGAAGTTCGGAAAGTTGCGCCCGTTGTCGAAGCGGCGCAGCCGGAAGCAAAGCCCTCCGAAAAGCAGGAAACGCCTAAACAGCCTCCGCAAACAAAAGAACTGAAACCTGCGCGCGAGAAACCGCAGGACAATAAAACATTTATCAACCGCGACGGCAGGGACAGCCGTTTCCAGAAGGGCGATAAGAAGAACGCGCCCGCGTTTTCGGGTAATAACGGTCAGCGCGTCCAACGCGACGGCGGAAAACCCGCCCGTCCCCAACCTGTTGGCGGCATGAAATTCGGAGGGGCAGCCGCGGCGGCGCCTGCGGCGCAAGCTCCGAAAAAGAATTTCGGACCCGACAAAAAGAAACAGAATTTCGAAAAGACGTACGTCGAAAAAGAACGGCGCGCGCCCTCTAAACGCGCTTTGCAAAAGCAGCAGGGCGCAAGTATCGAAGATTTCGACGAAAATAAGAGCGGTTACAGGAAGCTGCGCGTAAAAAAGGATAAGGGCAAGCAGAATACCCAGACTGTCAAAATTGAAAAGGCGGTAGTTACAACGGACGATATTCCTTTGAAGATGCTTTCCGAAAAACTCGGAATTTCCGCGGTCGAAATCACCAAGCGCCTTTTCAAAGAGGGCATAATGAAGACCGTAAACGAGTCGATAGACTACGACACCGCAGCTTTGGTTGCGGCGGGGTTGGGAATAGAGCTTGAATACAAACCCGAGAAAACGGCGGAAGAAGTGCTTATAGAAAAGCAGGCGGACACCGTTGAGGAAATCGAAAGCCTTGTTCCCCGCGCTCCCGTCGTTACCGTTATGGGTCACGTCGATCACGGCAAGACTTCCCTTTTGGACTATATAAGAAACACCAAGGTAGCCGCGGGCGAAGCCGGCGGCATAACCCAGCACATAGGCGCTTATACCGTCAAGGTAAACGGCAAGGGCATAACTTTCATCGATACCCCGGGGCACGAAGCGTTTACGGCAATGCGCGCGAGGGGCGCGCAGGTTACGGATATCGTAATCCTCGTTGTTGCCGCGGACGACGGGGTAATGCCACAGACTATCGAGGCGATAAACCATGCGAAAGCCGCCGGCGTAAGCATAATAGTGGCCATAAACAAGATAGATAAAACGGGCGCCAACATAGAAAAGGTAAAACAGGGACTGATTAACCAAGGATTGGTTCCCGAAGAATGGGGCGGCGAAACAATTTTCTGCCCTATATCCTGCAAGACGGGCGAGGGAATAGACAAACTTTTGGAAAGCCTGATTCTTACGGCTGAAATGAAAGAACTTCTCGCCAATCCCGCAAGAGAAGCAAGGGGTATAATTATCGAAGCGCGCCTCGATAAGGGCAAAGGTCCCGTCGCGACAGTTCTTGTGCAGAACGGTACTCTCCATATCGGCGACAACGTAATTTCCGGCACGGTCACGGGCAGGGTGCGCGCAATGATAGACGACAACGGCAAGAACGTCAAGGAAGCAGGACCGTCTATGGCGGTGAACGTACTCGGATTGGAGGAAGTGCCCAACTCGGGCGACCCCATTTTCGCCGTTTCCCAGTCGCTTATGAAGCAGGTCATCGAAGAGAGAAAGAGAAAGGAGAGCGAATCCATTATAAAAACGGCTTCGAAAGTTTCTCTGGAAGACGTGTTCAAAAACATTGCCGAAGGCAATATGAAGACCTTAAACCTTATTATAAAGTGCGACGTCCAAGGCTCGGTAGAGGCGATAAAACAGTCGGTTGTAAAGCTTTCTAATGAAGAAGTGCAGGTCAAAGTTATTCACAGCGGCGCGGGCGCGGTAACGGAGTCGGACGTAATGCTTGCCGATTCGTCGAACGCTATAATCCTTGCATTCAACGTCCGTCCCGACGCGAAGGCTAAGGTGCTTGCCGAAAAGAGCAAGGTTGACATAAGATGCTACCGCATTATCTACGATTTGCTTGACGACGTCGAAGCGGCTTTGAAAGGTATGCTCGCGCCTAAATACCACGAAATTATGCTCGGCAAATGCGAAGTGCGCCAGACTTTCAAAATCACGGGGGTCGGCAATATCGCGGGCTGTTACGTGCTGGACGGAAAAATCGTCCGCGGCGGCAAGCTGCGCATATACCGCGACGACGTTCTAATCGTCGAGGGCAACGTAAAACAGCTTAAACGCTTTAAGGACGACGTGAAAGAAGTGGCGGCGGGCTTCGAATGCGGCTGCGCTATCGAGGGCTTTAACGATATACGTATAGGCGATATAATAGAATGCTATCTTATAGAACAGGTGGCGGCGTAATCAATTATGAAGGGAATAAGAGGCGAACGCCTTGCGGGCGAATTTCAAAAGGAAATATACAGCGTTATATCGGGTAAACTGCGCGCAAAATATCCCGAACTTTCGGCGATAATCAGCGTTACTTCCGCGGATATCGCCCCCGACTTGAAAAGCGCCAGAATTTATATAAGTATATACGATTCCGACAAATCCCGCGCGGAAAACAGTTTTAATATAATTAAAGAAAACGCGGGTTTTATTCGTCACGAGCTTGCGCAGGTTATGCACATAAGAACCGTGCCCGAACTTCGGTTTTGCGCGGACGGCAGTATGGAGTACGGTCAGCGTATAGATAAAATTCTGTCGGAATTGGATATAGAGCGGGAAACCGATAAAAAGGAAGATGAATAACACTTTTGAAGAGATTGCGGAAAAACTGAACGCAGCGAAGCGTGTGGCGGTTTTCTGCCATACACGCCCCGATGGCGACGCCCTCGGCAGCGGGCTTGCTCTGTGCATAGCGCTTGAAAACCTCGGTAAAACGGCGTACATGTGCTGCGAGGAAGCGCCTCCCGAAAAGTTTTTATATAATCCTTCCATGCAAAAGGTTTTAACGGAAGCGCCCAACCTCGATTACGACGTGCTGGTAAGCGTTGACTGCGCAGACGTCACGCGTATGGGCGTATTTTCCAAACGCTATAAAAAATTCAAAAAAACGACCGTAAACATAGACCACCATATTTCCAACGACTGTTACGGCAAACTGAACTATGTAAAGGAATGTCCGGCAAGCTGCGAAATAGTTACCGAATTTCTGATTGCGGCGGGCTATGAAATTACCGAGGAAATAGCAAACCTATTGATGCTCGGACTTATTACGGACAGCGGGAATTTCACCCACCAGGACGTTACTGAAAACACTTTCAAAACGGCGGCGTATCTGCGGGCGCGCGGAGCGGACGTAAATTCAATAAACTACAACATGTTTACCCGCCAAACGAAGGCAAGGGCGCTTTTATACGGCAGGGTTATGCGCAATATACGGTTCGCCCTTGACGACCGCCTTGCTTATATCGTAATAAATGAAAGCGACGTAGTGGAATGTGGCGCGGATAAAAGTCTTACTGAGGGCTTCGTTGATTTTCCGCTTACGATAGACGGGGTGGAAGTATCCATATCCATTCTGGAATTTAAAAAAAATCAATACAAGGCTTCGCTGCGCAGTAAAGGCAGGGTGAATGTAAACGCCGTTGCCACTGCGTTCGGCGGCGGCGGACACGTGCTTGCAAGCGGCTGTATGCTGTTTGCTGAGCTCGACGAGGTTATAAAAGCGCTGACCGACGAAGTGGCAAAAAATCTATGACGGGTTTTATCAACGTTGACAAAGCCGAGGGGCTGTCGTCCGCGCGTGAAGTCGGCAGAATCAAGTGGCTTACACAAACTCCTTGCGGACATATGGGCACTCTTGACCCTATGGCTTCGGGAGTTTTGCCCGTAGCGATAGGTAATGCGGCGCGGCTGTTCGATTATTTATCGAACAAAACAAAAAGATATACCGCAACGTTTTTATTCGGAACGGACAGCGACACTCTCGATACGACGGGCGAAATTACAGAACGCGGCGGAAAAATACCTACCGCCGAGGAAATAAATTCCGTACTTCACGAGTTTGTGGGGGAAATCGAACAGATTCCCCCCAAATACAGCGCAAAATGCGTAAACGGTATGCGCGGTTATATGCTTGCCCGCAAGGGAGTGGAATTTGAGCTTTCCCCCAAAAAAGTCAAAATTTTCTCGGTGGAACTTGTTTCGCATCCCGCGCCCGACGCCTATACATTCGATATAGAATGCGGCGGCGGCACTTATATAAGGTCGCTTGCAAGGGATTTGGCGGCAAGGCTTGGCACATGCGCTGTTATGAGCGCTTTGACGCGGACCAAAAGCGGGATATTTACGCTGGAAAGCGCGGTGAGAACGGAAAATCTTACAAAGGAAAATATAGCCGAATATATAATTCCGACTGAAAAAGTTTTGGATTACGAAAGTATTTATCCCTCACCCGCAGAGGCGAAAAAACTGTTTAACGGATTGAGCGTCGAAAGCGGTTTAAAGGGCGGATTATATAAAATTTTTGACGCGGAGGGCAGTTTTTACGGCATTTCCGAGGTCAAAGACGGTTTTTTAAAGGTCAGAACCAAGCTATGCTGACGGTAATAGACTACTATGGCAGCGGCGGTTATTATCCAAAACCCTCGTTGCTTGTACTCGGGTGCTTCGACGCCGTTCACGCGGGTCATTTCGAACTTTTGAAACGCGCAAGGGAACGGGCGGCGGAGTCGGGGCTCGATTTGGGGATTATGGCTTTTACGTGCGGCAAGGAAGGCAAGCTGGTCTGTACTTTTGAAGAAAGGCTTGAAATTTTTGAAAAATCGGGCGTAAAATTCGTACTTAAAATCGATTTCGACGAAGAATTCAAAAAGACGCCGTGCGAAATTTTTTTAAAAAATATTTCCGATAAAATAAATATAAAAGGGCTGATGAGCGGAGAGGATTTCCGCTTCGGCGCGGGTGCAAAAGGCAACGTGCAAACGCTTAAAAACTACGCCTTAACCAACGGTTTGATTTTCGGAACGGTTGAGGACGTTACATTCGGCGGCGTGAAAATCAGTACTACATTGATAAAATCCCTGCTTGAAAAGGGGGACGTCAGGACAGCGAACGCCCTTCTAACCCGTAAATTTTCGGTTACGGGCAGGGTGGTAAGCGGCGCAGGCAGGGGTAATAAGTTACTCGGCTTTCCCACGATGAACGTATCCTATCCCGAATATAAGACTGAAATAAAAAAAGGCGTTTATGCGGTCCGCGGAACGCTTGACGGGAAAGTTTACAAGGGTATCGCAAATTACGGCGCGCGCCCCACGTTCGGCGAGGAAAATCCCATTCTCGAAGTGTATTTAATCGGCTTTAAAGGCAGTTGCTACGGCGAAAACCTTACCGTGGAATTTACCGATTATATCAGAGATATAAAAAAATTCAATTCCCCTGCCGAGCTTTGCGCTCAGCTTGAAAAAGATTTGCGCTTTGCGGCGGAAGAGGAGCGAAAGGACAAATATGATTAAATTCGGACCGAGCGGAAACGGCGACGATTTCTATGCAGCGGGATTCAAGCATACGGTCGAGGCGGCGGGCTTTTGCAAATCGCTCGGGCTCGATTGTTATGAGTATTCTTTCGGCAGAGGAGTTAATATTTCCGAAGCCACTGCTGCCGAAATAGGCGAAGCGTTTAAAAACGCGGGAGTGGAAATAAGCGCGCATGCGCCGTATTTCATAAACTTCGCTAATCCCGACGACGAGGCGGCGCAAAAATCTTATAATTACGTGCTTTCAAGCGCGCGGGCTATTGTCGCCATGGGCGGAGAAAGGGTTGTTTTTCACCCCGCGGCGCAGGGTAAAGCGGAAAGAGGGGAAGCGGTGCGGCTGACTTCCGACAGACTTAAAATCCTGCGAGACCTTATATATTCGAACGGATTTGAAAACTTGAAATTTTGTCCCGAAACAATGGGAAAGCTTGCCCAGATAGGCACTTTGGAAGAAATAGTCGAATTTTGCAAGATAGACGAATGTTTTCTTCCCGCAGTGGATTTCGGACATATCAACGCCCGCGAACAGGGCAGTTTAAAGACGGTTTCGGACTATAAAAGACGTCTTGAATATATGATTTCGGAGCTGGGCTACGAACGCGTGAAAAATTTTCACGTTCATTTTTCCAAAATAATGTACGGCGGCAAAGGGGAGATAAAGCATCTGACTTTCGAGGACGAAACTTACGGCCCAGAATTCGAACCGCTTGCAATCGCCTTGAAAGAATTGAAGTTGGAGCCGTATATCGTAAGCGAATCGGCGGGTACTCAGGCGAAAGACGCTGCGGAAATGAAACGTATATATAATAAAGTTGACATTTAAAACTTTTTTTGGTAAAATATAGGTGAATTATGGCTATAAATAACACTCGTAAAATTTATGACGCGGTCGGGGCGGAAGCCGTTTTGACCGAACAGCCCGATTTAAGACATTATCTTACGGGGCTTTCCACCTCGTTCGGGTATGTATTAAGCGACAAAAACGGTTCTTCGTTCTATACCGACACCCGTTACATAGAGGGCGCGACGGCGGCAATGCAGGGTAGCGGTATTCAGGTTAAGCTTTTCGAAGGCTCGCTTGAAAATCTTTTGAAACCCTACAAGGAAGTGGCAATACCTCTTTCAAGAACGCTGTATCCCGACTATGTTAAGCTTTCGGATATGAACTTGAAAATTACCGACAGCACGGCGGCTTTCACCAAGGCTATGGCGGTCAAGGAAAAATACGAGAAGGATTATATCCTGAAAGCTTGTGAAATCGCCGACAAGGCTTATTTAAAGCTTCTGCCTGAGATTAAAGAGGGAATGAGCGAGAACGACGTTGCGGCGGAACTCGAATATCTTATGCGTTCTTACGGCGCAAGCGGCACAAGTTTCGAATCGATTGTGGCGTTCGGAGAAAATTCAAGCGTTCCCCACCACGAAACGGGTTCAAGAAAACTGAAATTCGGGGATATAATCTTAATAGACTTCGGCTGTAAGTTCGGCGGCTATTGCTCGGATTGCACTCGTACGTTTCTTTTCGGCGACGATAAAAAACACGGCGATTTTAAAGACGCATATGAAAAAGTGCTTAAAGCGCACATGCTTGCAAAGGAAAAAATCACCTCGGGGATTACGGGCAGGCAGGCGGACGAATACGCAAGGGGATACCTGCGCGAATACGGACTGGATAAATACTTTACCCATTCGCTCGGGCATGGCATAGGCGTGAATGTGCATGAATTTCCCCGTCTTTCGCCTAAAAGCGACGATATTTTGGCTGACAATATGGTATTTTCCGATGAGCCCGGCGTTTATTTCGAGGGCAAATTCGGCATAAGAATAGAGGACACGGTCACTCTCGACAACGGTAAGGTCGTAAGTTTGACCGATTCGGATAAAAAACTAACCGTTATTTAATTTAAGGAGAAATTATATGGCATCGATTTTAGCAGGCGACATCAGAAAGGGTACTACATTCGAATACAACGGCAAGGGCGTATATACCGTGACGGAATTTCAGCACGTAAAGCCCGGCAAGGGCGCGGCGTTCGTAAGAACGACGCTTAAAAACGTGGTTACGGGGCAGGTGCTTTCCGATATAACCTTCAATCCCACGGCGAAACTTGAAACCGCTCAGGTTGAAACGAGGAAAATGAATTATTCCTATACGGACGGCGAGTTCTATTACTTTATGGACCCCGACACGTTCGACCAGATAACCCTCAACCACGACCAGGTGGAAGAAGCGCTTAAATATATCAAGGAAAACGATATCGTCACAGTAAAATCATTGAACGGCGTGGCTTTTTCGGTTGAACCCGAAAATTTCGTTGAACTTAAAATTATAGAGTGCGAACCTGGCGTACGCGGCAATACCGCGACCAACGTTATGAAAAACGCCGTTGTCGAAACGGGCGCGAGCATACAAGTGCCGATGTTTGTCGAAGAGGGCGAAATAATCCGTATCGATACCCGCACGGGCGAATATATGTCGAGGGTCGGCAAGTAAAAATAAATGAAAGCTGTCGTACAGCGCGTCGGGCGCACATCGCTTTCGGTTGACGGCAAACTTATTTCCGAGATTGATTCTGGGCTTGCCGTCTTTTTCGGTGTAAAAGAGGGCGACAGTGAGGCGCAGGCGGAGGCTATTGCAAGGAAGATAGCCAATCTTAGAATATTCAGGGATGAAAACGGCAAAATGAATTTGTCCGTCAAAGACGTCGGCGGGCAAATACTTCTTGTCTCTCAGTTTACGCTTTTGGGCGAATGTTCACACGGCAACCGCCCCAATTTTTCAAACGCCGAAAAACCCGAAAGAGCGAAGTTTTTATATGAATACACGGCTGAAAAACTGAGGGAACAGGGGCTGGAAGTCAAGTGCGGCGTATTCGGCGCTCATATGGAAATACAGCAGTTCAACGACGGACCGGTTTCTATTATTTTGGATATGTAAAAATTCAGGGCGTAAAACCGCCCTGTTTTGCGTTATGAAAATTTTTAAGCATTTTCTGACCGTTACAAGGCACAGGCGCGAGGTAAGAAAACTCTGTTTTAAGGCAGGACTTATACGGCAGGGGCTTACGCACGATTTATCTAAATTTTCCCGCGCGGAGTTTTTGCCGGGCGCGAAGTATTATCAGGGCTACCGCAGCCCGCAGGCAAGGGAAAGGGAAGTTTTGGGCTATTCGGCGGCATGGCTTCACCATAAGGGCAGAAACAAGCACCATTTCGAGTATTGGACGGATTTTGCGGACGGCAGAAAAGTCTATGTGCAAATGCCTGCCCGTTACTTTGCCGAAATGGTCTGCGACAGAATTGCCGCTTCCAAAATCTATTTAAAAGACAAATACACCGAAGCAAGTCCCCTTGAATACTTCGAAAGCCGCACAGACATGAATTCGATGCACCCCGTTACTTGCGAAAATCTGAGATACTATCTCACTCTTTTAAAAGAAGAGGGCGAAGATAAGATGTTTGCGGAACTCAAAAAATATGTTAAAGACAGCAAGAAAAAGGAAAAAAGCAATAAATAACCAAACGCGCGGGCGGCAGTGCCGCCCGCGCGTTTTAAAAATTCCGCAGCCTATTATTTTGTCCTTGCGATTTTTACGTTGTCGTCTTTGCGGTTTCGCAATTCTTTTACGGGGTGGTCGCTGTCCTGATAGCGGAAGTCTTGCCCCAGCTTTTCAATCGCTTTCTCGATGACGAGATGCGAAGGGTTTCTGTCCGGCTCGCCTGACATATATTTCTGATAGTCGAAATATCTATGGTCGTCGGAAATCTTTTTGATATCCTTATAGTCGTATTTTTCCTGTGTGTTGTCGGCGGTAAGCAGTATTGTACTGCCGAGAACTTTCCTTATATATTCCTTATTTCCGCCGAGTTTTAAAAGCTTCGGAAATTCGCCCGTGCCTATTACGGATTCATAGCTTTTGTTTTCAAACTTTTTCAAGAGTTTTGCCGCCGTTTTCAGATGGGCGATTTCCATCTTGAAATGTTCAGCCCAGATTTTCTTGATATATTCGTCGCTTTCGTCCTGCATAGCCGAAAAATACAGCCAACATTCGGTGTATTCGTGCATTACCCATTGTTCAAGCCACGTCATTGTAGGGTCTTTCAAGCTTTCGTATTGCGTTACATGCGCTTCCTCTATCATGGCGATTTCTGCGTACAGCTTGCGGCCGAGGTCGTTTTTATACCATTGGGCGATATTCATATAGTAATTCATGGTCTGCTGCTCGGCGGCTGTTATTGTACACGCCACAAGTTTACTGTAAAGGTCGGCGTTTTCGGCGTTAAGGTGGGGCTTTATGTCGTCCGCGGGATACCTGTGTTCTGCTACCGTCGGTCTGCCGGGCATAATTTCGGTATATTTGCCCACAAGCATATCCGCGTCAATATTTTTATCTGTTTTTAAAAGATTTGCATAGCGGTAGAGGTGGTCGAAGTCCTCCAAAAGAGCAAAATTAAGCGCCTTTATGTTATTTTCGTCCTTTTCGTTAATTGCAAGGACGGCTGTAAGGTCAACGGCAAGCTGTTCGTAAGCGATAGTCGTTTCAAGAATACTTTCGTTAATCGGTTTTAAACAGCTTATACGCTTTTGCTGTTGCTGTTCCTGTCTGCGCACAATGGCAAGCGCCTGTAAAATTTCGGGCTCGTCGCAGTGCCGCGCGAAGTTGTGCATGAACCATTGGGATTCAAATTCCGTACCGTTCATAAGAATTACGCGGGTTTTGGTGTAGGGGGAAGTCTTATCCTTGTTATAGCTTTTTGGATACATTTTTTTCAGCGGTAAAAAGCCGTTTTCAAGCGATTTGCTTTTTTCTTTAATGGGATTCATAAAATACCTCCGCATAAGTTTTTGGCATATGAGCAGGTTTTTAATCAATCGAACATAATTTCTTGACAATATCTGACTGTTTAACTATAATAATCTTATTGTGATTTACATATAAATCGGGAGTAAAGCTATGTGGTATGAAATATTATACCGAGTATTGAGTATAATCAATTACGCCGTACTTATTATGATTGCTATTCCGTTAATACCCCAGATATGTTATGTGCTTTTTGCTTTCGTAAAAAAGAAAACCTGGGAAAAAAGCGAAGTAAAGGGCAGGATAGCCTTTCTTATTCCCGCACATAACGAAGCGGACGTAATATACGATACGGTGAAATCCGTTATAGATAAACAGAATTATCCGCGCGATAAGTTTGACGTGTTCGTCGTAGCCGATAATTGCACGGATAATACCGCGGAACTCGCAGAAAAAGCGGGCGCGATAGTGCTTATCCACAACGACCCCGACCCCGCGCACCATATGGCGCTCTATCCTTTGAAATACGGCGTCGAGCATATTATAAATATCACCGAAAATCCTTACGACCTCGTAGTGCACCTCGACGCAGACAATCATATTAACGACGATTTTGCCTCGCTTATGAACGACGCCTATCAGGGCGGCGTGGATTTGGCGCGCCCCTACGAGGGAGCATTGAACGCTACGCAGAACTTTTTTACCAAGGCGTGCACGGTGTTTTATGTATTCGAATCACGGTACGGCAGCAGGGTGCGCGAAAGACTTCATCTTGCGGCGCACGTGAACGGCAGCGGCGCTACCATGAGCGTGCGGATGTTAAAAGCCACGGGCGGTTACGACAGCGTAACTATTTCTGACGACGCCGAATTTTATTTCAACCGTCTGTTTGACGGCTACAAAGGGCATTTTGTTGAGGACGCAATAGTTTATGAAGATATGCCGTCCTCGCTGAAAGATACATACAACCGCAACAAGCGGATAGGCAGCGGGGGAGTAAAGCTTTTAAAAACCAAACTTCTTAAAATGCTCGGCAAGTTCTTTACTACGGGCAAGTTGTCTTTCCTTGAAGTATTTTTAACATACAGCTTTCTCTTTTTAACCGTCGTTTTATCTACCTGGATACCTCTGTTTTATATCTATAATTTCCTGTATCTCGGTTTTGCGGCTTACGGAGGACTTGAATTATCTATCTATTCCGCGGGATATTACCAAATGATATTGTGGAATACTATAATCATAGGCGGCAGCATACTTATAGGACTTTTTGTACTGTTCGGATATTTGCAGGCATTGTTCCTTGTTTTGACCGACTACAAAAAAATCGGGGCAAAGAGGAGGAGAGAATTGATTTCGGTAGTTCTGTTGTTCCCGTTCTTTTTAATTCTGTATTCCGTGACTATAAGCATAGGCGCTATGTCAAAACCTACCTGGGGAAAGGTTTCCAGAAATCCGAAAAAATCTTAAATCCGTCAAGGTGCAAATGGAAAACAACTGCGCTCTAAAAATAGAGCATTTAAGCAAATCCTACGGCGATGTGAAAGCCGTAGATGATATTTCGTTCGAAGTGGCAAAGGGTTCGCTTTTTGCCTTTTTGGGCATAAACGGTGCGGGAAAATCTACTACCATAAACATTATCTGCTCGATTCTTAATAAAGATTCGGGCAAAATTTACGTTGACGGATTCGATTTGGACGAGGACGTTATGGCGATAAAGTCCGAAACGGGAATTGTGTTCCAGACAAGCGTGTTGGACAGGGATTTGACGGTTAAGCAAAATCTTGATATTCGTACTTCATTTTATTCCCTCGGCAGGGAACGCAAGAAGCAAAACATCGCTGACATAATAAAACTTCTCGAACTCGAACCTATTTTAAATAAGCCCGTCAGAAATTTAAGCGGCGGGCAGGTGCGCAGGGTGGATATAGCCCGCGCAATGGTTCACCGCCCCAAACTTCTTATTTTAGACGAGCCCACTACGGGTCTTGACCCCAAAACACGGCTTGTCGTGTGGTCGCTTATAGACAAAATCCGTACTGAAACGGGAATGACGGTATTTCTTACCACCCATTATCTCGAAGAGGCGGAGCAGGCTACGGACGTCGTCATAATGGATAAGGGCAGGATTATCGCCCGCGGAACGCCTAACGAACTTAAAAACGCCTATTCCAAAGACTATATTATGAGCTATTCCGAGCGCAACGAAACGCTTGAACGGCTTCTTAAAGAAAAGAACGTTGGGTACGATTACGATACCGAGCGCAAGGCTTATAAAATTTATACCGACGACTCCGCCGACGCAAAAAGGCTTTTAAAGGAGTTGGACGGATTTTTGCTCGATTTCGAAGTCCTGAAAGGAACGATGGACGACGTATTTTTGAATGTTACGGGCAAGAATATCAAGTTTACGGGGGAAGAAGATGCAAACGGTTAAGCCCAAAATCAACTATATGGATATTTTCTTCCGCCTTACGAAAAGGCACATTCTCGTTTTGTTCCGCAATAAAATCAGAATGTTCTTTACGGTTATGGCGCCGTTGATAATCTTTGCCGTGTATATACTGTTTTTGCGCGATTTGGAATTGACAAGCGTGCAGTCCGCAATAAACCAGCTCAACAGTGAGCAAGGCTTTAATTTGAACTATCAGGACTATAAAAAGGTCATAGAAACGGTAGTCGATTCCTGGATGCTCAGCGGTATAATAGCTATTTCAACAATAACCGTTTCCCTGCAAACCAACAATATAATAGTGAACGACAAGGAAAACGGCGTAAACAGGGATTTTGCTTCCTCACCGATAGGCAAGGGAGTATTGATTGCAAGCTATTTCCTGTATAACTTTATTGTAACGGTAATAATCTGTATAATTTTCCTTGCGATTTGCTTCATATATCTTGCAAGCCTTAACGAATTTGTGCTCAGCTTTGGCGACATCCTTCAAATTTTAGGCGTTTTGCTTTATTCTTCGGTAAGTTCTGTGCTTTTTACGGTTTTTATATGCTCGTTCATCAAGCGCGACGCGACGATGGGCAGCGTGATAATGATATTTTCCACCGCAGTCGGCTTCATAATGGGCGCATATATGCCGCTTGGAATGATGCCCGATTGGGTCGGCAATATATGCGGTTTTTTCCCGGGCACATATACGTGCGCGCTTTTGAGATACGCATTTTTGTCGCCGCCGATAAACGGCTTGTCTGCGCAGCTTGCGTCTGTTGCGGGTGGAAGCGAATTGTTTTCGGCTGTATCCGAAAATTTCGGATTTAATTTGAAATTCTTCGGAAATTCTGTCAATCCGTCCTACCAGACGCTTGTTTTGGGCGTTTTCAGCCTTATTCTTATAGCCGTTAATATGCTTTCGGCAAAACATCTTATCCGCGTAAGCGGAGTATTAAAGAAAAAGAAAAAATAAAGGGGTTTATATGAAAGAGATTTCCGATGGAATTTTTTACGTAGGCGTAGATGATACGCACATTGATTTGTTTGAGGGGATTTTGCCTGTTCCAAACGGCATGGCGTACAATTCGTATGTGATAAAGGACGAAAAATGCGCGGTTATGGATAGCGTGGACGCCCATTTCGGAAAAGAATGGCTTCAAAACATCGAAAGCGCGCTGGAAGGCTCTAAACCGGATTATATTGTCGTTCTGCATATGGAGCCCGACCATTCCGCAAATGTTTTCGAGTTTGCGAAAAAATATCCCGAAGCGAAAGTTGTCGGTAATTTCAAGACTTTCGTAATGCTCGAAGAATATTTCGGAACGGATTTTGCCGACAGGCGGCTGGTCGTTAAAGACGGGGAAAAACTTAACCTCGGCAAGCACGAGCTTACTTTCGTGTTTGCCCCCATGGTGCATTGGCCGGAAGTTATGACCGCCTATGAAAGCTTTACAAAAACAGTCTTTGCGGCGGACGGTTTCGGAAAATTCGGTGCGTTGTGCAACGACGAGCCGTGGGACGACGAAGCTCGGCGCTATTATTTTGCAATCGTCGGCAAATACGGTGCGCAGGTACAATCGCTTTTGAAAAAACTTTCGGCATTCGAAATAAAAACGATTTGCTCTTTGCACGGTCCAGTATTGAAGGAAAATTTAGGGCATTATCTGGATTTGTATTCCAAATGGTCGTCTTATATGCTCGAAACCGACGGGGTTTTCATCGCTTATTCGTCCGTTTACGGACATACCGAAGCGGCTGCACAAAAACTTGCCGAAATGCTGAAAAAACGTGGCGTAAAAGTAGAAATCGGAAATCTTATCAGATGCGACAAAACCTATTGCATAGCCCAAGCATTCAAATACGGAAAAATCGTGTTAGCCACTACGACTTATAATGCGGAAATCTTTCCCGCAATGCGCGAATTTATAGACTGCCTTGTCGAGCGCAATTTCCGTAACCGCACGGTGGGTTTGATTGAAAACGGAAGCTGGGCGCCTTTGACAAACAAGGCGATTTGCGCCAAGCTTGAAAAATGCCAAAATCTTACCTTTACGCAGAACAACGTAACTATACGTTCGGCTTTAAATGACAAAAGTATTGCTCAGCTTGACGCCTTGGCAGACGAATTGAGCAAATAGCCTATGGATAAGATTGAAAGTTTTAAGGTGAACCACCTTAATCTCGAACCGGGGCTGTATGTATCCCGCATCGACCGTCATAACGGTTGCGCAGTGACGACTTTCGATATGCGCATAACCTCGCCTAACCGCGAACCGGTAATGGATATGCCGGCAATACACACTATCGAACATCTTGGCGCAACATTTTTGCGTAATTCCGACTGTAAAGAAGGGGTAGTGTATTTCGGACCTATGGGTTGCCGCACAGGCTTTTATCTCATTATGTTCGGCGAGTTATCCTCGGAAAATGTCTTGGGGCTTGTTAAAAAAATGTGCGATTTTATTCTCGGGTTCGAAGGCGAAATACCGGGTGCGAAACCTGCCGAATGCGGTAATTGGTCTGAGCAGAATTTGCCTATGGCTAAATATTATATCAGCCGATACAAAAACGATTTGCTTACGAAGAAGAATTTGAAATATAAAGATTAGTTTTTCGTTTCTAAATTTTTACGCGGCGCTTTAAGCAAATAAGCGCCGCGTCTTGTTTAGCTTTCAAAAGCACTTTATGCGTGGCATAGTACTATACATTTTTTATAAATTCAAATTTAGTGGGCTGTTTTTAAGGCGCAATTAGTAATAATCATTGAAAATCTTTTGCAAAACGCTTAAATGACTGTATAATATTAAGAAATCGAATTGGCTTTTCGATGAATTTCAGACTGCTTTTGTATTGATTATTGGCAGCTGTCTTAATAAAAAGAAGGAGAGAAAATTATGATTTATGTAACGGGCGACACTCACGGAAATAACGATATACTGAAATTATATGATTTGGCGGCAAAAACTCCCGGGCTGGATAAAGACGATTATGTTATTATAGCGGGCGATTTCGGCGGGGTATGGAACAGAAAAACGCTGTTTGCGGATTTGAATAATTACAGTAATCTTCCTTTTACAACTTTGTTTGTCGATGGCAATCATGAAAACTATGACCTCTTGCGCACTTTTCCCGTAAACGAGTGGAACGGCGGAAAAGTTCAAATGATTCGTCCCGATATAATCCATCTTATGCGCGGGCAGGTGTATGAAATCGACGGAAGAACCTTTTTTACCTTTGGCGGCGCTACGAGTATCGATAAATATATGCGCAGAGAGGGATTAAGCTGGTGGTCGGAAGAACGACCTTCGGACGAGGACCTCCGCGAGGGGATTGATAATCTTAAAAGATTTGATAATGACGTGGATTACATAATAACCCATTCCTGCGACGAAAAGGCGCTGTGGTATCCGCCCCTGCGCACCCGCGAGTTCAAAATGGGGGTCTATCCCGAAAATCGGATGCTTTCCTATTTCGAAGATATTTTAACTTACAGGCATTGGTATTTCGGACATTATCACATGGACGCCGATTTGACAGACAAAAAGACCGTTCTTTATCAAAAGATAGTTCGGTTGAGATAAATCCTATTATTAACCATATTATTATATATTGTTAATAAAAATGGTCAGCTAAGACTGACTTTGATTAAAATGATTTTTAATACAGTAATATAAAGAAAAGACGGGGAAGCCGTCTTTTTTTGTATAGCGAAAACCCCCAGATAGTCTGGGGGTTCAGTAGAGGCTAATGCCGTTAAAGATGATAAAAACACTCCGTTTGTGTTAAATAATAATTACGATTTGGCGGTTGTAATAAAAAACACAAACGGAGGATATTCAAATGAATGATAGTAAAATTTTAGCACATATGAAGTGGAATTGCAAGTATCATATAGTTTTTGCACCGAAATACAGGCGAAAATGTTTTATTCCGAACAACGTGAAGCAATAATGAAAATAATGAAGAACCGCCGGCATAGCCGGTGGGTATCTTTTTTTATATTCCCGCAACTAAGGTAAATTTTATTGCAATGGCGGGCGGGATATGGTATAATTTTCAAAAATAGTATAAGCGTAGGTTATATGAGCGATTGTATTTCGGCAATTTCCACCGCTAACGGCACAGGCGGGGTTGCGATTATAAGAATCAGCGGCGGCGGCGCGCAGGATATAGCCCGAAAAATGTTTTCGCCTTCTTCGGCTGTGGAAAATTTCATGCCCAACCATATGTACGCGGGCGAAATAGAGGGGCAGGGATTCAAAGACTACGGATTTATGGTCTATTTTGCCGCGCCCAAATCCTTTACGGGCGAGGACACGGTGGAATTTCACTGTCACGGCGGAGTGCAGATTGCCCGCGGGATACTCAAAAAAACTTTTTCCCTGGGCGCGCGGGCAGCCGAGCGCGGGGAATTTACCCGCCGTGCCTTTTTGAACGGCAAATTATCTTTGGCTTCCGCAGAGGGAATGATAGATATGATAAACGCCGAAAGTCTTGCTATGTTGCGGGCGGGCGGCATGCTGTATTCGGAAAAACTTACCCGCAGCGTGAAGGAAATTCAAAGTTCGCTTACCGATATCCTCGCGGCAATAGCAGCGGAACTCGATTATCCCGAAGAGGATTTGGACGGGCTGGACTTCAAGAAAATAAAGCGTGATTTGGTCGAGTTGAACGCAAGCGTTTCCGCTCTCGTCAAAAGTTATTCGAGCGGCAAAATGATTAAAAGCGGAGTATCCGTGGCAATCTGCGGAAAGCCAAACGTCGGGAAAAGTTCCCTTTTGAACGCCCTTTTAGGCTACGATAAAGCGATTGTTTCCGCCGAGGCGGGCACGACCCGAGACGCCGTAGAGGGAACGGTTGAAATTAACGGTTTGAATTATAATATGATAGACACCGCGGGCATACGCGAGCAGGCGGGGGAAGTTGAAAAAATCGGCATCGAAAGGGCAAAAAACGCAATTAAAGCCGCCGATATTGTGCTTTTCGTGACCGACGGGACGGGTGAACCGCCTTCGGGATACAGCGGAAAGCTTATTACCGTTTTCAATAAGTGCGACATTCAAAAGCCGTGCGGGAATTACGATATCGCTCTTTCTGCGCTTACGGGCGAGGGCGTTGAAATGCTGAAAAACGCTCTTTCTTCGGCAACTTCCGCAGATAACGCCCTCGATGAGGCTTACGTAGTGGAGGAAAGACATTACGCCGCACTTTCCCGCGCGAACGCCGCGCTCGGCGGCGCGATAGAAAATATCGGTTCGCTGACCGCGGACATGCTTGCCGTAGATATTCGTGAAGCGTGGACCGCCCTCGGAGAAATTACGGGCGAAACCGCCAACGAGGAAATTATAAACGCGGTGTTTTCCAAATTCTGCGTTGGCAAGTAGGGTTTGACCCGCGGGTTCAATTCTTAAATGATATAATTACGAAAATCGGTACGCAATAAATTAAGATTTTAAACTCGGCAACGCGAGGAACGAAAAAGAGAATAACGCAGACGGCAAAATTTATGGTGGATTTGGAATTATACAGGGTGTTCTGCACCGTGGCGAAATGCGGCTCGCTTTCGAAAGCCGCGCGGGAGCTGTTCGTGTCACAGCCGGCGGTTTCCCAGTCTATAAAGCAGCTTGAAAACCAGCTCGGCGTGCCGCTTTTTATGCGGACGTGCAAGGGGATAGAGCTTTCGGAGAGCGGAAAGCTGATTATAGCCGATGTGGAGCACGCGATGGAACTTCTTGACGGCGCGGAAAATATTTTAAGGCGACAGAGATGAAAGAACAGAAAGTTTATTATTATTCGGACGAGCTGAACGACGATTTTGCCGGCACAAATATCGAGCGCAAACCTTTGCCGGACGATTACGAATTTTTGAACAAGGGCTTTTGGGCAGGATTAAGGCGTTTTATATTCTATTACTGCCTTGTTCGGCCTTTGGTTTTCGTATATAACGGCTTGATAAAAAGGGTTAAGTACGTGGGAAAGAAAAAATTGAAGGGTTACAAAAAGTCGGGCGCCTTCATGTACGGAAATCATACTTCGATGATTATCGACGCTTTCAATCCCAGCCGTATAGCTTTTCCCCGTCCCGCGGACGTAATAGTCAACGCCGACGCCGTATCGATTAAAGGTATAGGCTGGCTTGTAAAAGCGGTAGGCGGAATACCTATACCCGAGGGTTTCCACGCAATGTCGCGTTTCAACGCCGCTTTAAAAGAAGCCGTAAACAAAAGACATTGGATAGCTATCTATCCCGAAGCGCATATCTGGCATTATTATACGGGGATACGCCCGTTTACGCAGGTATCATTTTCTTACCCCGTGAAGTTCGGTACGCCTGTATTTTCATACACTATGGTGTATAAAAAAAGAAAACGTTTGCGCCACCCCAAGCGCATTGTGTATATTGACGGACCGTTTTTCCCGGATAATTCGCTTCCCGCAAAGCAGGCGGCGAAAAAACTGCGCGACGAGGTCTATTCGGCAATGTGCGAAAGGGCAAAACTGAACACATGCGAATATATTAAATATGTTTACCGACCCGACAGAGAGGCGGGCGAAAAAGGACGGGAGGCGGAATGAAATTTACCGAATTGAAAGACAGCCTGAAAGCGGGCGCGAAATCCGTCTATCTGCTGCAAGGCGAAGACGCCTATTTCCGAACTAAGGGCGAGGAAATTATAAAAGCGGAATTTTTACAGACGCCCGAGCTGAATTTTTCTTCCTATGACGGGGAGGAACTGAAAGGCGCGGCGCTTAAACCTTTTGTCGCCGCGTTGAAAAGCTATCCGTTTATGGCGGAAAAGAGGATAATAAAAGTTTCAGAATTTTACCCTTCTGAGAGCGATTTCGAAACTTATTTAAGCCCCCTTTTCGAGGATTTCCCACCGACTTGTATCCTGATAATCTCAAATTCGTCGCAAGGGAAAAAGGGGGCGGATTTAAAGCGCAAAAAAGCCGTCGCTTTCGTCGATTGCGGCAAAGCCGAGCCGGAATCCGTCGCGCGGTGGGTATATATAACTTTCAAACGGGCGGGACTTGCTTGCTCCGCCGAAACAAGCGAAAATCTCGCCGCATACTGTCTGTACGATATGTCGCGGGTGGCGGTGGAAGTGGAAAAACTCATAGATTATAAACAGTCGGGCACGGTCACGAAAGAGGACGTTGACGCGCTTGTCTATAAGGACGCCGACTATCGCATATATGAGATGACGAACGCCGTTTCCCGCAGAGATTTTACAAAGTACTGCGCCGTTTCGGCAGACCTTAAAAGCAAAGGGTTCGATGAAATTTCAATTCTCAACGGACTTTTTTCCTATTTCAGAAATCTTCTGGCTTCGCTTACTTCCCCGCTTACGGACGCGCAGCTTGCACGCGAGCTGGATATGAAGGAGTACGCCGTAAAAAAGAACAGAGAGCAGGCGGCGCTAATAGGCGGGGAAAAACTGAAAAGCCTGATAATCAGGGTTTATTCTGCGATAGCGGACGTGAAAAACGGGTTCGTATCGCCGTCGGCGGCGTTACAGATATGCGAAAATGCGATTTTTTTCGGTGATAATTGAAATTAACTGCTTTAAATCGCTTTATTTTTCGCTGAGTTGAATATATAATAGACATATAATGTTTTGACTTGTTCGGCAGAATCTGAGGGAATCTATGGAAAATTGCAGGATATTCTGGCAGCATTTAAAAGAATTGTTCGTTAGCGGTATCGCGGAAAATTACGTCGGGCTTATCGTTCAGCTGGTTTTGCTCTCAATCGCATACTACTACGTTTTCAAAGTTTTAAAAGATAACAAGGCCTCCAAATTCATACCCGTTATAATTTTTACCGTGCTTTTGTGCGGGATTTCTTTCGCTTTTTCCGAGTTTGATTCCTATTTGCTTCTTCTGATAGTCGAGATGATAGTGCTTTTGATTTTCACTATGTTCCATTCGGAGATTAAGCGTTCGCTTCTCGACTCCAATTCCAAGCACGGCGAGCTTCTGAATATTTCCGGCGTGCAGCTTAACATAACCGAAATTATCCGCGCCGTGCAGAATATGTCTAAAAAGGATATAGGCGCGCTTATCGTGCTTTCCAACGACAATCTGCCCGAGGGGATTATCCAAAGCGGCACGGTGGTGAACGCCGATATAACCTCGCAGATGATAGAAGCTGTGTTTTACCCCAAAGCGCCCCTGCACGACGGCGCAATGATAATAGAGGGGAATAAAATTTATGCGGCTGGCTGTTTTCTGCCCGTTGCGCAAAGCGAAAACCTTCCCAAGGATATGGGCAGCCGCCACCGCGCGGCGCTGGGAGTTACGTCCGTTGCAAGCGTCACCGCGATAGTCGTCTCCGAGGAAACGGGCATTATTTCGATAGTAAGGAACGGCACGGTCAAAAAGCGGTATGCGGACGCTTCCGATTTGAAGAACGCATTAAGCGATTACTATTGGTCGGATTTGACCGCGGAGGGTAAGAAATGAAAAAAGTAGGCGAATTTTTAAAGGGTCTGTTTACCAAAAACGTTCCCGTAAAGTTACTTGCGATTTTATTGGCCGTAATAACGGTAATTTTAATAAATGTATGAGGTTGATATGCAAACTATAAAAATCACTGATATTTTATTGCCCGCCGACGCGGACATGCACACCTGGGCTGTCAACGCCTGCGACCAGTTCACTTCTGATTATTCGTATTGGGAGGAAGTAGAAAGGCTCACGCACGGCAAGCCTTCCACGTTCCATATGATTTTCCCCGAAATCTATCTTAAAGACAATCCCGAAAAGAGGATTGCTGCGGCAAATTCGGCTATGGAAAATTATCTTAAAACGGGAGTTTTCAAATCGGTTAAAGACGGCTTTATTCTCGTAGAGCGCGCAACCGAATCCGGCGTGCGCACGGGCATTGTGCTTGCGATTGACCTTGAAGATTATTCATTCGAAAAGGGCGCAAAAACGCCCGTACGTTCCACCGAGGCGACCATTCTCGAAAGGATTCCGCCCCGCGTAGAAATCCGCAAAAACGCGCCAGTTGAACTTCCGCATATAATGTTATTGTACGACGACCCCAAGGACGCAGTGCTTAAAACGGTAGAACGCGGCGAAGTTCTTTACGACTTCGACTTGAATATGAACGGCGGACATATCAAGGGCACTTATGTTAAAAACGCCGAAAAGGTAATTAAGGCATTCTATTCGCTTGTGGAAAAGAAAGAGGATAAATTCCTTTTTGCGGTAGGCGACGGCAACCATTCGCTTGCTACGGCAAAGACATGCTGGGAAAATCTTAAACCTACGCTTTCCGAAAAGGAGAGAGAGAACCACCCTGCGCGTTTCGCGCTTGTGGAAGCCGTAAACATTTACGACAAGGCTTTGAACTTCGAGCCTATTCACAGGCTTGTAAAAATTGCCGAGCCCGAAAAATTCAAAAAAGGGCTTTCGCTTAAAGGCAATTCCGCGGCTTATCTGGCAATAGGCGGCAAGTCGGAAAAAATTGCTTTCCCCGAAAACGTACCCGAAGGTATCCGTGCGCTTGACGAGTATATATCCAAATACATCAAGGAAAACGGCGGCGAAGTCGATTACATTCACGGCGACAAAGAGCTTTTGAATTTCACTAAAAACGGCGGCGCGGGAATAATTTTGCCTCCCATCAAAAAAGGCGATTTCTTCGATTTGATTTCAAAGGGCGGCAATCTGCCCCGCAAGACTTTCAGTATGGGCGAGGGCAACGAGAAACGCTATTACATTGAGGCTAAACCAATCAGATAAATATTTGCAAATTTATCGGGGCGGCGGGATAATCCGCCGCCCCGAATTTTACAAAAAAGTCAATAAATTTAAAAAATTTTTTAAATCAGGTAATATCCGAAAGTGTCAATAAAGGTATGTAAATTCGGCGGCACGTCCATGGCGGACGGCAATATAATAAAAGCCGTCAAAAAGATAATCGAAAGCGATGCGGAAAGACGGTTTATCGTCGTCTCCGCTCCCGGTAAACGCTATTCGGGGGATACAAAGGTCACCGACCTTTTGTATGCCTGCCATAAAATTCTTTTGAAGGACGGGGTATGCAAAGACGGGTTCGCCCCCGTTCGCGCCCGCTTTATGTCCATAGCGAGGGAATTGAATACGGGGCTTGACATAGAACCGCTCCTCGACGAAACCGAGCGGCTTATAGACGAGCGCAAAAGCGAGGATTTTACCGTTTCCCGCGGGGAATATCTATGCGCAAGAATAGTGGCGGAAACGCTCGGCGCGGAATTTATCGACGCCGCGGACGTTATATTCTTCAACACCGACGGCTCGCTTGACGGCGGCAGAACGTATAAAGCTATCGAGGCGGCTTGCCCAAAGCGCGGTTTAGCCGTATTTCCGGGCTTTTACGGAACGGGCGCGGACGGAAAAGTCAAAACGTTTTCGCGCGGAGGTTCGGATATTACGGGCGCGGTAGTGGCGCGCGCCGTATATGCTTCGCTATATGAAAACTGGACGGACGTTTCGGGATTTTTTGCGTGCGACCCGCGTTTAGTAGAAAGTCCCGTGCAGATAAAATCCCTTTCGTACAGGGAATTGAGGGAATTGAGCTATATGGGTGCGGACGTACTGCACGCCGAAAGCGTTTTCCCCGTCTATAAGGCGGGCATACCCATTCAGATAAGGAACACTTTCCGCCCGCAGGACGAGGGGACTTCCGTTTTGCCGGTGTCCCGCTTCATGCCGCGCGGCAACATAGTTACGGGAGTGGCTGGCAGAAAAAATTTCACGGTTATCCATATGGAAAAACCGATGATGAACGCTGATACGGGTTTTTTAAGCGCTGTTCTTTCCGTGCTTTATTCCGAGGGAGTGCCCGTTGAGCATATTTCTTTGGGAATAGACACGGTTTCGCTCGTTATGCCCGACGAAAAGCTTTCTCCCAAGAAGCTTGAAAAAATAACCGAGAAAATAAAGGCGGTGATTTCGCCCGATTCCGTGCGCATAACGCAAAATATTGCTTTGATAGCTGCCGTCGGACATGGTATGAGCTCGTCCGTGGGCACTTCGGGAAGGATTTTAGGGGCGCTTGCAAGCCAAAACGTCAACGTCAGACTAATAGATTCGGGTTCGAGCGATTTAAGCGTCGTCGTAGGTGTGGGCAACGACGATTTCGAATTAAGCGTTCGCGCGATATACAACGAATTTTTTAAAAATTAGTTTTCGGGTTTATAATTTTATTTAAGAAAGAGCCGCGGCGGGCACAGCCCGCCGCGGCATTTTGATTTATCGGTGTTTGTATCGCATTTATGCCGTTTCCAATGAATAGCGCTTTACGAATACGGTCAGGTTGACGTCCGTTAAATCCGCCGTGTTCAGAATTACCTGAACGGGAGTGCTTGCTCCGACGTCCGCGATATAAGTTGCATTGACGAAAGTCTGGTTGTTCAGCGACCTTACCGTCGAGGGAATCGGAGTCCCGCCTACCGAAAGAACAGCTTGCGCGGTGGATAGGTCGCCGTTAGCCGTATAACCTAAATTATAGGTTATTTCGTACAAACCTGCATCTTCAAGCGTTATCGTATCGCCCGCCGCGGTTATACCCGAGCCTGCGGGATATACTGTCGCCGCAGGCAGGGTTAAAGGGCCGTCTGCCGGAGTTACGTCGCCGCTTGCCGATAGCAAACTCTGTAAAGCTACGGGAACTACCGTACCGTCTGCGCCTGCTTCGCCTTGCGGTCCGGCAGGACCTTCCGCACCCGTTGCGCCGCGCGGAATTGCGAAGTTTAAAATTGCCGCTTCGGGAGTTCCGCCGTTGGTTACAGACGCCGTTTCTTCCGGAGCTACGGTCTGAACGCTTCCTACCGCAACTGTTGCCGCCGCGCCTGCGGGACCCGTCTCGCCGTCCGGACCGGTAGGACCCTGAGGACCTGCTTCACCCGTTGCGCCGGTCGCGCCCGTTGCACCTGTTGCACCCGAAGGACCGGTAGGACCGGTAGGACCTTGTGGACCTGCTTCACCCGTTGCGCCGGTCGCGCCCGTTGCACCTGTTGCACCCGTTACGCCGGCTAAGCCCGCGATGCCCTGAATACCTTGAATGCCCTGAGGACCTGTCGGACCTGTTGCACCCGTTGCACCCGTAGCTCCTGTTGCGCCCGTCGGACCGGTAACGCCTGTGGG
>CANPZW010000002.1 GCA_947589385.1 uncultured Clostridia bacterium
TTTTGCAGTTACTTTTACAAAAATGCGCCAATTAGAACTTAATCTTACAAACTGGCACTTTACTTTACATTTGAGCTTTATTTAACTTTTTTATCTCAAACTGTTGCACTTAGTTTGACAATTCAATTAAGCCGCGCTATTTTTAGCCGCGCTAATTTAAGCCACGTTATATTTAATCCGCGTCTTTAAATAAGCATCAACAGAATAGAGACAAATTGCAAAACAGTGCCTGCGATATCGAATAAGTGCCACACGGAATGGAAATATTTCACCTTTTTGCCGAAAGCGTAAAAGGCGATGCCTGCGGTGTAGGCAATTCCGCCCGCAAGAAGCAGATAAAAGCTTGCCGCGGACAGCGCTTCGTACAAAGGGCGGAAAGCTATCAGGATAAGCCAGCCCATTATGCAATAAAAAGCCATTGAAAAGCCCTTTATTACCTTGTTGTTCATGGCGATTGCGTTGCCCGTTATTCCCAAAACCGCCATTGTCCACTCTGCAATAAGTATGCCCGTACCCAAAGCCGTTCCGCCCAAAGCCACAAGGCAAAAGGGCGTGTATGTGCCCGCAATCAACAGAAATATCGTGCAGTGGTCGAAAATTCTGAATACCGCCTTTGCTCTGCCGCCGCGCAAAAAGTGATACAGCGCGCTCATTGTATATAGAATTATTATGCACACGCCGAAAACCGATACCGCCGCCATCGCCACAGCCGAAGGATAGGCGAATATTATACCTATGACGAGCGCCGCAAGCCCTATCGCCCCGCCCACAATATGCGAAACGGCGTTGAAAATTTCCTCACCCTTGGAATAAAATGCGGGGAAAGCGCCGCGCCGTTTTGGCGTATAAACCGATACCGCAAGAGTTTCCTTCATATTTGCACCTCGTTAAACCTTACAAGGGCCGTTTGCCCTTTATTAAGATTATAGCTGAAAATCCGCAAAGGTAAACCCCATTTTACGGCGCAGAACTCCACGGTTTTGAATTATAGGTAGAACATCTTTATAACCCACTCTACCGTCGTACAACAGAAACTCTACCGCGGGTAGAGCCCCTTCTCCACCGACGTTTTACGACATAAAACTCGATACAAAAGCGATTTTTTTAATTTTTTTACGCCGAAAATTGACGTATCTGTTTTTTGGTAATATAATAATTCTATGGAAAACAATTTAAAAGCCGCGCTTGAATATCTTAACGCGGATTATTTGATAAATTCGTCCATTATAGAGCCTATCAGAACGGGCTCGGCAGAAATACTGATTGCCCGCCGCGACTGCGTGCTTATTAAGGATAAGACCACGGGAGTTCCAATGCTTCAAACGAATAATATGGAGCTTGCGGAAAAAATACTTGAAAATATGCCGAAGCCGCCCGTAATTGTGGTGCACAGCGACGAATTATGCCGTTTGACAGAAAAAATCCTCGGCTTCGACGTTAAGGTGCCCTGTTTTCAGGGAGTTTACCGCGGCAAACCCTTCACGGACTGCGGGACGGGCGGACTGAATATCAGGCTTCTCGGCGAAAACGACGTCGGCGCGGCATGCAGGCTTTATCACTTTACGCCCGAAAGCGCGCTGGAACACATAAAAAAAGGACTTGTCTATGGCGGCGTTTCGGGCGGGGAAATTGTAGCCGTGATAGGCATGCATCTGCAAGGGAGCATGGGCATACTTTCGGTAGATGAAAAATTCCGCCGCAGAGGCTATGCGGAAATTCTGGAAAAATTCCTTATAAACAAAGTTCTTGAAAAGGGGCTTGTGCCCTACTGCCAGATTGTGGAAGGAAACGAGGCTTCCCTTTCCCTGCAACGCAAGCTGGGGCTTGAATTAAGCGAAAATATGCTTTATTGGATGAGAAAGGAATAATCGAAATATTAAACCTACACACGCGCCATAGCGTTTGTGCAAAGGTTACACAAATTGAACATAAGTCGCGTTTATACAAAAACGGGGCTGCGGAAAGATTTCCGCAGCCCCGTTTACTATATTTTCAATTATTATCGATGCATATGGGCGTTTTTGCGTTTATCAAAGTTAAAGTATTTAATTTTTTTCCGAACGGAAAGTCAGCTCGCCGTCCTTTACTTCCACCGAAACGGTTTCGCCTTGAAGTATGCGGTTCGCAAGAATTTCGTCCGAAAGTCTGTCCTCGATAAGCTTCTGCACCGTACGCTTCAAAGGACGCGCGCCGAACGTATCCGAATAGCCTTCGTTAAGAATTTTATCCATCGCTTCGGGCGAGATTTTAAGGGTTATGTTTCTGCCTTTAAGCCTTTCCGAAAGCCCCTCTATAAGCTTATGGCAAATCTGCCCCGCCTCCTCCTTGGTAAGCTTGCGGAATACTATTATGTCGTCCAGCCTGTTCAGAAATTCGGGTTTGAACTGCTCACGCAGGGCTTCGTTTATGTTGTCCTTCATTTTTTCGTAGTCGGCGGCGCTTTCGTTATCGGAAGAAGTAAAGCCGAAATTCGACATCTTCTTAATCGTGCTCGCGCCGACGTTTGAAGTAAGGATAATTATGGTATTCTTGAAATTGATAACCCTGCCTTTGGAGTCGGACAGCCTGCCGTCGTCGAGAATTTGCAGCAGTATATTGAACACGTCGGGGTGAGCCTTTTCCACCTCGTCGAAAAGGACTACGCTGTACGGCTTTCTTCTGACCTTTTCGGTAAGCTGTCCGCCGCTGTTGTCGTCGTAGCCGATATATCCGGGAGGCGCGCCTATAAGCTTGGAAACAGAATGTTTTTCCATAAACTCCGACATATCCACCCTTATTAAAAGCTTTTCGTCGCCGAACATAGCCTCGGCAAGCGCTTTTGCAAGGTCGGTTTTGCCCACGCCCGTAGGTCCTACGAATATGAACGAACCTATGGGGCGGTTGGGCTCGTTGAGTCCGGCGCGGGCGCGGCGTATTGCCTTGGCGACAGCCGATACCGCCTCGTCCTGCCCTATAATACGCTTATGCAGATTTTCTTCGAGGTGGAGAAGCTTTTCGCTTTCCTGTTCGGTAAGTTTCACTACCGGCACGCCCGTCCAGCCGCTTACGATTTCGGCTATGTCGTTAGAGCCGATTGTGGGGGACGTGGTTTGTTTTTCGCCCTTCCACTCGCTGCGTAGCTTATTGATTTTTTCCTGTACGGCGTTCATTTCCTCAACAAGTTTTTGCGCCTGTGGATAATTTTCGTTTTTAGCCGCCTTATTTTTTTCGAGGGTCAGACGTTTTAATTTTTCTTCGAGTTCCTTTACCTCGTCAGGACTGTACAGATTGTTAAGCCTTGCGCGCGAAGCGGCTTCGTCTATAAGGTCTATCGCCTTGTCGGGCAAAAATCTGTCTGTTATATATCTGTCCGAAAGGGTGGCGGCGGCGATTATCGCCTCGTCCGTGATTACGACTTTATGGTGCGCTTCGTACTTGTCACGCAAGCCGCGCAAAATCGATACGGTGTCCTCGACAGACGGCTCGTCAACCTGCACGGGAGTGAAACGGCGTTCGAGCGCAGCGTCTTTTTCGATATACTTCCTATACTCTTCGAGGGTGGTTGCGCCTATCGTCTGCAACTCGCCGCGGGCAAGCATGGGTTTTAAGATGTTTGCAGCGTCCATATTGCTGTCCGAGGACGAACCCGCCCCTACTATCTGATGTATTTCGTCTATGAATAAAATTACGTTCCCGCTGTTTTTTATGCTGTCGATAGCGTTCTTCAAGCGCTCCTCGAAGTCGCCGCGGTATTTCGCGCCCGCAACCATTCCCGTCAAATCGAGTGAAAATACTATTTTGTCTTTAAGAAGGTCGGGCACTTCGTTCTTGACTATTGCCTGCGCAAGCCCTTCCACAACGGCCGACTTGCCTACGCCGGGCTCGCCTATAAGAACGGGGTTGTTCTTTGTGCGGCGGGAAAGCACCTGGATTATCTTGTCTATTTCCTTTTTTCTGCCTATGACGGGGTCGATTTTTCCCTCTCTCGCCTTTTGCGTCAAATCGCTGCCGTATTGGAGAATGGATTTATCGAGCTGGGAAGATGAACGCTTTTGCTTCTGTTCCTGCTTCTGAGGTCTGTCCTGATTCATCTGCGAGGCGAAAAAATTGCCGAATTGGGTGAATATATCGTCCGAATCGTCAGAAGAAAATTCGTTCGTGCTGCCCGTAAGCACAAGTTCCAGCTTGGAAGCGAGATTTGTGACGCTTATGCCCAAAGCGCGAAGAATACGCATTGCAAGACAATCCGTGGATTGGATAACCGCGTAAAGCATATGCTCGGTTCCCGCAAGGGAATCCTGTCCGTTAAACTCTATCGATAAATCGAGCGCGCGCTCTATCATATGCTTTGTGCGGGGAGTGTATCCCTTAATGTTGGAACGCGTGTCTATGGAACGCGAAAAATATTCCCTGTATTCGGGTTCGGACACGCCGCAGGCGTTAAGCACTTTGTAGGCGGTGCAGTCGGGGCAGTTGAGCATGGCGAATACTATGTGCTCGCTGCCTATATAGCTTGAATCGTAGGCGACCGCCGCTTCCTCCGCAACCGACAGAACCTGTTGAAGATTATCGGTAAATCTGTTCAGATAGGAATTTTCCATATTTGCCTCCTTTAAAATGTTGGTTTTTCATTTATAATGTGTTTTTTTTCAGAAATTTTGCGACGTACTGCGCCCTGTACATATCGCGTTCAATGGGTGTAAGCTGCCTTGCCGCCGCGGCGTTTATGTTGGCGGGGCGCATTTTAATTACAAGGTCGTCTATTGTTGATACATCGCCGTACTTAATATAGCCGAGGCACGCGCCCAGCTTTACGTTTGCCGCAAGCTTTATAAGCTCGTTAGTGGAGAGCTTGGCGCAGTTTGTAAGTATGCCGTATGAGCGGAGACATTCGTCCTGCACGTCGAGAGAGGACGGGTCTTTTTTAAGATTTTCGCGCTCCGCCTCTTCGAGAAGAACTACCTTTTTGACCACTTCTTCCACCTGCGTCAAAATCTCCTCCTCCGAAACGCCCAAAGTGACCTCGTTGGAAATCTGATACATATAGCCCTCCGCTTCGCTTCCTTCGCCGTAAATTCCGCGGACCGTAAGCCCTAAACGGGAAATAGAACGAATTACGCGCGGCATTACGCCGTTAATGGTGAGCGCGGGCAGAAAGAACATAACCGAAGCGCGCAGTCCCGTGCCGAGATTTGTGGGGCAGGCAGTAAGATAGCCCAGCTGTTCGTCATAGGCGAATTTCATGGAGTCGGAAATTCTGTTATCTATCTGCGACATGGTGCGGTAAGCCGTTTTAAGCTGTAAGCCCTTCACTATGCACTGTTCCCTTAAATGGTCTTCTTCGTTTATCATTATGGAAACGCTTTCGTCGGTGTTGATAATCGCCGCAGACATTCTTCTGTTTTTAATCAAATTGGGCGAAATAAGGTGGTTTTCCTTTAAAATTTGCGCCTGCTCGTCCGAAACGGCGTCCATATAATAGACGTTGAATTGGTCGTCGTTGAAGCCGTCCAGCCTCGACAGTCCCGAAGATACAAGGCGGATTATCTCCCTTGCCTGCTTTTCGTCTTTAAGGTGAGAAGGAAAGGGAAAGCCTTCGATGTTTCTTGCAAGCCGTACGCGGGTGGAAACCACAGTCGCCGATAAATCACTCATCTTCTCCCCCTCCGTATAAAGCGTCGTTGATTTCCTTGATTTGCCTGTTAAGCCGCCCCGCCTCGCCATAGCGCCTCTCCTTTAAGGCGACTTCAAGCTGCTCCTGCAAAGATTTCAGCTGCCTGTGAAGCCCCAGCTCATCGTTGTTTTTCGCAGATTTGCCCACATGGGTCACCTTGCCCTGTATGCGGCGGATTGAAGGAAGAAGTTCTTCCCTGAATATGTCGTAACAGTTGGGGCAGCCCAAAAGCCCCGTCCTTTGATAGTCCGAATACCTTGTGCCGCAGACGGTGCACTTCTTCTCTTTTTTTATAGACGGTTCTCCGAAAAATCCCGCCCATATGTCGCTGTCCGCCTTGGAGTTGGCTTCGCCGAGGAGTTCGGCATAGCACGAAGAACATAAGTGGCTTTCATATCTTTCGCCGTTTATAATTTCGACGTAATCCACGGTAGCCGCATTTTTTTTGCAGTTTTGACAGAGCATTTTTTTATCCCGAAAGTTTTATTTCACTTTAATTATACTACGTTTCGGGCGCGGATAAACAAAAATAACGTTTTGCCTACAAAAAATTTTCGACATTTTACGGTCATTCTCAGGTATTCCGAGCCGCTTGCGGAGGGAATCATACTTTCACTGCAACCGCCGCGGGGATACGCTCGGGCTACGCCCTCGGTATGACATATGTTGCAATAGTTATACAATAAGCGGTTCGGACAAACGCCAAACCGCTTATATAATCTACAATAATTTTTAAGCTTTATTTCGACATAGCCTCTTGCACGGCGACCGCGACCGCTACGGTTGCGCCGACCATGGGATTGTTGCCCATGCCGATAAGCCCCATCATTTCAACGTGCGCGGGAACGGACGAAGAACCCGCAAACTGCGCATCCGAATGCATACGCCCCATTGTATCGGTCATGCCGTAACTTGAAGGACCTGCCGCCATATTGTCGGGGTGAAGCGTTCTGCCCGTGCCGCCGCCCGAAGCTACCGAGAAGTATTTTACTCCGTTTTCGTTACACCACTTCTTATACGTTCCCGCGACGGGGTGCTGGAAGCGCGTAGGGTTTGTGGAATTGCCCGTAATGGATACGGAAACGTTTTCCATTTTCATTATTGCCACGCCTTCGGGCACGTTGTCCGCGCCGTAGCACTTTACTTTTGCCCTCGGCCCGTCGGAGAAAGATACGGTATCGGTGACCTTTACCGTTTCGGTATAAGGGTCAAACTCCGTTTTGACGTAGGTGAAGCCGTTTATTCTCGAAATTATATACGCCGCATCCTTGCCGAGACCGTTTAAAATTACGCGCAAAGGCTTTGTTCTTACCTTATTTGCGTTTTCGGCGATTTTGATAGCGCCCTCTGCCGCCGCGAAAGATTCATGCCCCGCAAGGAAGCAGAAACAATCTGTTTCTTCGGAAAGGAGCATAGAGCCCAGATTTCCGTGACCCAAACCGACTTTTCTGTTTTCGGCAACGGAACCGGGGATACAAAAGGATTGAAGTCCCACGCCTATCATTTTTGCGGCTTCGTATGCCTTTTTGCAACCGCTTTTTATTGCAATAGCCGCGCCCACGGTGTATGCCCAAACGGCGTTTTCAAAACATATGGGCTGCGTTCCGCGGACGATTTTATCCACGTCTATGCCTTTTGCAAGGGTGATATCCCTACATTCTTCGATTGTCTTGATATTATAATTTTTCAGAACGCCGAGAATTTTACTTTCGCGCCTGTCGTAACTTTCAAACAGTGCCATTATTCTTCAACCTCCTTATCCGTTCTGGGGTCGATATACTTTACTGCGCCCGCGTCCTTTGAATATCTGCCGTAAGTGCCTATTGCCTTTTCAAACGCCTCTGTGGGGTTCAGTCCCTTTTTGATAAAATCGGTCATTTTGCCGAGAGATATAAATTTATAGCCGCAGACCTCGTTGTTTTTGTCCAGCGCGAGGGTCATAACGTAGCCCTCAGCCATTTCAAGATATCTTACGCCTTTAAGCTTGGTGCCGTACATTGTACCCACCTGTGAACGAAGCCCTTTGCCCAAATCTTCAAGCCCCGCGCCGACGGAAAGCCCGTCCTCGGAGAACGCCGACTGCGTTCTGCCATAGACGATTTGAAGGAACAGTTCGCGCATTGCGGTGTTTATTGCGTCGCAGACAAGGTCTGTGTTCAAAGCTTCGAGAATGGTTTTGCCGGGAAGAATTTCAGCCGCCATTGCAGCCGAATGGGTCATTCCGGAGCAGCCTATCGTTTCTACCAGAGCTTCCTCTATTATGCCGTCCTTTACGTTTAAGGTCAGCTTGCATGCGCCCTGCTGGGGCGCGCACCAGCCTATACCGTGCGTAAAGCCCTTAATGTCCTTGATTTCCTTTGCCTGTATCCACTGCCCTTCTTCGGGAATGGGGGCGGGACCGTGTTCGAATCTGCCCGAAACGCCCTTGGCAACGCAAATCATATTTTCTACGTCCTTAGAATATTGCATTACATTTCCTCCGAAATTATTTCGATTAAAATTATACCACGCGTATCTGTGTTTTACAAATATCATTTATCCATTTTTTCAAAATTTTAGTAGGTTACAGTTATTGAAAAATAATAACATACCGCAAAAAATTTCCGCCGCAAAATTTTGCGGCGGAAAATCCATAGGAAAGTTAAAAATGAACAATGTTTAAATTTTTACTCGTTTACGGGCGCGGTATAAGTGCGCGCGGCAAGCTCCTGGTTGAGCATATAAAGCCCCTTAGGCTCGTTGCCGAACAGCTCCATCTTCTTTATCTGGTCGGCGGCGTTCTTTTCCTCTTCGCCCTGCTCCTTGACGAACCAGTCCAAAAACTGCATCGTCTTGAAGTCTTTTGCCGAAAAAGCCTTCGCATAGATAGCCGATATAAGCGAAGTTACGTATTGTTCATGCTCCAAACCGGCTTTCAGCGGGTCGATATGCGTTTTGAACGTCTTATCGGGTTTTGCGATGGCGTCGAAAGTTACGCGGTGTCCGCAGTCTATAAGATAACGGCGTATCATCATAGCGTGGTCGCGCTCCTCCTGAGCCTGAATTTCATACCAATGTGCGAAGCCGTCCAGCCCTTCGTCCTCGAAATAATTAGAAAAATCGAGATAAAGATATGCCGAATAGAGTTCTTTGTTGATTTGTTCGTTTAAAAGTTTTGCAATTTCTTCATTTAACATATTATCACACCTCTTTTTAGGTTACCATAATTATATATCCCCCGAAATGAAAAATCAACGGCTTTAAAGCATTTTTTTAAAGTTTTTTTTAGACTTTCTTACTGTTTTTTAGACAGCGGTTTTTCAATCTTAAATAAAATCGGAAATAACGTAATATTACAAAATATGCCAAACTGCCGACGGAATAAATCGGATTGTTATACTCATAATAACTTTGACGGAGGAAAGTTATGCAATTCGATCAAACCAAGACTTACACAAATCTTGCAAGAAGTTTTGCGGGCGAAAGCCAGGCGGGTATGAGATATCAGCTGATTGCACGCCAGGCGACGAAGCAGGGATATATTACCCTTGCAAACACCGTAAAGACTATTGCAAAAAACGAAACGGTGCACGCAAGAAGATTCTTCGAAGAGCTTAATAAGCGCGGCGAAAAGCTTCACAATATCGAGCTGGAAGCGGGTTATCCCTTCCACGGAGGCGATTTGGAACAGAGCCTGAAATTCGCCGCGGACGACGAGCATAAGGAGCACGCGGAAGTTTATCCCGCTTTTGCAAAGGACGCCGAAGAAGAAGGTTTTAAGGATATTGCTAACCTTTACAAACTGATAGCGCAGGTCGAGGTAAGGCACGAAATGGTGTTCAATTACCTCTACGAAGCGTTTAAAAAGGGCGTTCTTTACAGTAACGAATCGCCCATACTCTACGTATGCAGCGAGTGCGGATATATGCACACTTCCACAAAAGCGTGGGACAGATGCCCGCTTTGCAATGCAAGTCAAGGCGAAGTAGAGTTGCACATTCCGTTTGAAAAGGAGAAAATATGAGAAAGACCAACGAAAACAATCAGTCCAACAATTCGCAGAAGAACAAGGATTGCAGCGGTAAGAGCAGTGGCAAGAGCACGAAGAACTGCAAATAAGTTTAAAGACTCTTACGACCCGAACGGAAGCTACACAGGTACTTGCGTTGACGGTTCAAAACCCGTTCAAGACGCGGACGATTTGTAATTTCCGTTTAAAAACGGGGCGGCGGCGCGAATTTTCGCGCCGCCGCTTCATTTTATTTAATACCTTTATCCCTTTATATATTTTAATTAACTTATTTATTTACTCAATCACAATTTTTTTATAATACGGGCGGGATTGCCCGCTATCACGACGTCCGACGGAAAGGATTTTGTGACGACGGCTCCCGAACCCACGACCACGTTGTCGCCCAGCGTTACGCCGGGATTTATCACGGCGCCGCCGCCTATCCAGCAATCGTTTCCTATGGTTACGGGTCTGCCCGATTCAAGACCTTCCGTCCTTAATTTTCTGTCCAGCGGGTGCGTCGCCGCGTATATACCGACCTGCGGTCCTATCAGGCAGTTGTCGCCTATCTTTACTTTGCACACATCTAAAATACATACGCCGTAGTTACAGTAAAAATTTTCACCGACTTCGATATTAAAACCGTAGTCGCAATAAAAGCCCTGCGTAAGGCATACGTTTTCCCCGCACTTGCCCAAAAGTTCAAAGGCGATTTCCCTTCTGCGTTCGTCGGTTATGTCGCTATTCAGCTCGCGGCAAAGTTTGCGCGCCCTATTCCCCTCGGATTTCAGAGATTCGTCGCAAAAATACAGCTCTCCCGCAAGCATTTTTTCTTTATTCGTCATAAAATGCCTTCGATAAATTCTTCGGGGTCGAAAAGTTCTATGTCGTCTATCTTTTCGCCCACGCCCGTGAACAGAACGGGTATGCCCAACTCGCCGCACAGCGAAATTACAAAACCGCCCTTTGCGGAACTGTCCAGCTTTGTCAATACTATGCCGTCCAGCTCGACCGCCTCGTCGAAAATTTCCGCCTGGCTCGCCGCGTTGTTGCCCGTCGTCGCGTCAAGTATAAGCAGCTTGTAAAAATTAGCCGCGGGCATTTCGCGCTCAACCACGCGGGACATCTTTTTAAGCTCTTCCATAAGATGAGCCTTGACGTGCAGACGGCCCGCCGTGTCGATAATCACTACGTCCGTTCCCTTCGCCTTTGCGGAGGTAAGCGCGTCGTAAACCACAGCCGAAGGGTCGCTGCCCTCCTCGTGCTTGACTATCCTGACTTTTGCGCGCTCCGCCCAGACCGTAAGCTGGTCGGCGGCGGCGGCACGGAAAGTGTCCGCCGCCGCTACGGTTACAGATTTACCCTGCTTTAAAAAATAATTCGCAAGCTTGCCCACGGTTGTGGTTTTGCCCACTCCGTTCACTCCCACAAGCATTATTACGGCGGGGTATTTTATTTCGGGAATTTCAGCCTCGTTCAGTTTTTCTTCAAGTATGTCCTTCAATAAATCGGTGACGAACTGCTTGTCCTTTAATTTTTCGTGTTTGGCTTCGGCGCGGAGTTCCTCCACCACTTCCCCGGCGGTCGTGACGGAAATATCCGCGCCTATCAGAATTTCTTCAAGTTCTTCGTAAAATTCGTCGCCTATTTTATTTTTCGAAAATAAATTCGAAAGCGCGGAAGAAAGCCCTTCGCGCGTTTTCTTCAATGCGTTTTTAAGCTTTGAAAACAATCCCATATCTTTAACCTTATTTGAACGGTTTGAACTTTATTGAACGGTATCTCCGCCAAGTCTGCTTTCGACTTCGGACAGTTTGACCGAAACTATTTTTGACACGCCCTTTTCCTCCATGGTTACGCCGAACAAAATATCCGCGTTTTCCATTGTGGGTTTACGGTGGGTGATTACTATAAATTGAGTGTTCTGCGCGAATTTTTTAAGATATTTCGCGTATCTTGCGACGTTCGCCTCGTCCAGCGCCGCTTCGATTTCGTCCAACACGCAGAAAGGCATAGGCCGCATGCCTATGATTGCGAACAATATGGCTATTGCCGTAAGGGCGCGCTCGCCGCCGGAAAGCAGGGAAATTTTAGTTAGTTTTTTGCCCGGCGGGCAGGCTATAATCTCCACGCCAGCGTTCAACGGGTCGTCACATTCGGAATAGTCGAGTTGAAGCTCGGCTTTGCCGCCGCCGAAAAGTTCCTTAAACGTACGCTTGAAGTTTTCGCTTATAATCTGGAAGCCCTCGTCGAAAATCCTCAGCATTTCGGCGCGAATATCTTCCAGCGCGGACGTCAAATCGTCGATAGCCTTTTCAAGGTCCTGCTCCTCCGCCTGCATCTTTTCGTAACGGCCGCTGACTTCCTCGTACTCCTCGACCGCGTTGTGGTTCACCGCGCCCAGCATCGATATCTGGCGGCGCAGGTTGGTTATGCGCGAATTTGCTCCCGAAGCGTCGAAATTTTCGACCTTATATTCAAGACAGCCCTCGTAATCGGTGTTGTATTCTTCGGTAATGCGCTGCTGTAAATTTTCAAGGTCGCTGTCGATTTTCAAAATCGCCATTTCGATGCCGTGCTGGCGGTTTATAAGCTTTTCCCTCTGCTCCGAACACTCGAAACGTTCACGGTCTATCTGCTTAATCCGCTCGTTGCACTCTGTTTTCAAAGCCGTGGTTTCTTCAATACGCCGTCTTAAATCGTTTACGACAGCCTGTTCCTCTTCGGTTAGAGCGGTGCGTTCCGCCTGGCGGTTGATTTCCTCTATACGCTTCTGAATTTCGGGAATACCCGCTTTTATCTGCTCGATTTTTAGTTTAAGGTCGTCGCGTTCTTTTGTAAGGCGGGCGACGTTTTCCGCAGAAGCCTTCACGGCGCTTTCGAGAGAGGCGATTTCCACCAAATGGTTGTTCAGTCTGTCGCTTGCCTGCGTACGTGCGGCGACAAGTCTATCGTACTGCGCGCTCATGTCGTCCATCTTGGCGGAAGCGTCGTCCGACTGCGCCGTCAAATCGCTTGCCCCGCGGCTTACGCCCGAATATTCGTTATCCAGCCCCGCCAGCCTTTCGCGGAGAGCCGAAACGGACTGGTTGTATGCCGCATATTCGCTTTCGGCGGAAGCCTGCGCCTGCGTCAAAGCCGACTGTTTTTCGGAAAGCTGGGCAATCTCCACCCTCGAATTTTGCAATTTGGTCTGCAATACGTTTAGTTCCGCCGCGGCTTTATCCCTTGCGGTTTCCAAATCCTTGCGCCTGTCGTCCGCGCGGGATAAGAAGGATTTCCGCTGTTCGAGCAGTTCTTCAAGCTCCTTTATTCTCCTTTCGTTGGCAAGAAGATTTCCTGCCACCTCGCGGCGCGAACCGCCCGTCATAGAGCCGCTTACGGAAATTATATCTCCGTCCAAAGTGACTATTTTAAATGCGCGGGGATATCTTCTTGCAATCTGCGTTGCGTTTTGGATATTATCGACAATAAGCGTATTGCCGAGCAGATTATGTATTACATTCTCGAATTTTTTATCGTACTTTACAAGATTTATGGCGTAACCTATCGCGCCCTTGTCGCGCACGGCGGACTTTATCTGGTCGTTTTCGAGGTGGGGTTTTAAAGCTTCTATGGGAAGGAATGTGACCTGACCCGAACGGGTGCGTTTCAAATATTCGATTAGATATTGAGCGTCCTCGCGGGTGCGGGTTATTACGTTCTGCATAGCCCCGCCGAACGCCGTTTCTATCGCCGTTTCGTACTCCTTTTCGCAGCCGACGACGTCTGCTATAAGCCCCTGTATTTTATCCGCAAGTTCCTGCTGGGAACGGCTGTCGCTCATCAATTTTTTGACTGAATAGACGTAGCCGTCGAATCTGTCGCGCAGAGCCCTGTAAGTTTCGAGGTTTGAATTTATCGAACTTATCTGCGCCTGCGCGTCATAGACCTGTTTCAAAAGCGCCTGTATTCTGCCCTCGCAGTCGCGAACGCGTTTTTCGGCTTCGTCCAGAAGTTGGTTTTCGTTGCTTAAAAACTCCGAAAGGGCGTTGCTCTTTTCGATGCAAGCCGCATATTCTCCGCGGGCAGCGTCCCTGCGGGCGCGGATTTTTTCCATGTCGTCCTCAATTTCTTTCAAGCGCTCCTGCAAAAGCTGTTTCTGCGCCGAAAGCGAACCCATATTCTGGCGTATTTCGGATAAATCCTTGAAAGTGTCCAGCACTTTTTTACGGTGTTCGCCCGTCATATATTCGTATTCGGAAATCTTTTGGGAAAACTCCGCTATTTTGGCGCGCACTTCTTCCGTATTGCCTTTCAATGTGTTAATCCGTTCGCCGTTGCGGGCGCTTATCGCCTCGGCGCGGCGTATTTCACGGTCAATATCGTCTATACGCTTTGCCGAAAAACTTAAATCGTCCTGCGCTGCGGCAAGCTGCGCCTTTACGGAACGCGCCTGTTCGGAATAAAGCCGCGTCTGTCCGCTTTTATGCTCGATATTTACCTCGTAGCGGCGGATTCTGTCGTTCAGGTCCTGTAAATCCACGTCCGCCTGTTCCAGCTTGTCGCGACATTCCTGGTATTCCTTTAAAAGGTTCTCCGCCCGCTCGTCCGCGGCTTTTACGCCTTCCTCCAAAGCTATGTTCTGGTTTGCCAAAACTTGCTTTTCTCCCTCGGCGCTGTCATGGCGGATTATGTACAAATTCATTTCCTGTGAACGCATTTCGGAATAGAGGTCGCGGTATTTCAAAGCGTTTTCCGCCGCCTTTTTCAAAGGACCCAGCTGGCGTTCCACCTCAGACATTCTCTGCTTGAAAACAAAAAGGTTGTCCTTCGAAGCTTCCAGCTTGCGCTCCGCCTCGGCTTTTCTGTCTTTGAAAACGACTATACCCGTCGCTTCCTCGAAAATAGAGCGTCTGTCCTCGGGCTTGGCGTTCATTATCTGTTCTATCCTGCCCTGACCGATAATAGAATAGCCTTCTTTCGCAGCGCCCGCGCCGTGCAAAAGCTCGGTAAGCCTTTTCATTCTGGTGACTTCGCGGTTTAATATGTATTCGCTGGTGCCGTCGCGGTAGAGCCGGCGGGTCATCTCCACCTCGTCCGTGTCGATATTGAAGATACGGTTGGTATTGTCGAAGGTTAATGTCACCTCGCAAAAGGACATCATGCGGCGTTTTTCCGTGCCGCCGAAAATAACGTCCATCATCTGCGAACCGCGCATCATCTTTGCCGACTGTTCGCCGAGTACCCAGCGGATTGCATCCGCGACATTGGACTTGCCACAGCCGTTAGGTCCGACTATACAGGTCACGCCCTCGCCGAGGGGTATTACCGTTTTGTCGGCAAAGGATTTGAAGCCCACAAGCTGTATCTGTTTGAATGTTAGCATATTTATTTCCTTTTGGAATAATTTCCGTTACTCTGATTGGAATAACTTCCGTTACACTGAATTATTGCTTTCCGACCGACTGAACGTTGAACGCGTCAATCGTTTTTGTTCAGAAATTCCAGCGCTTTTTGTGCCGCAAGCTGTTCGGACTGTCTTGCGTTGTCCGCCGTGCCCTCGAAAGTTCTGCCGCAGACGGCGACCATTGAACGGAACACGGGTTTTTGGGGCGTGCCTATATTCTTTCGTTCGTACTCGGGCAAAGGCTCTCCCCTGCCTTGCAGAAATTCCTGCAACTTCCCCTTGTAATTTATCTGCGGACGGGCGGGCGAAAAATCCATCGTACGGTAAACGAAAGAGCGCGCCGCGTCCATTCCGCCGTCGAGATATATTGCGGCGAGCACCGCCTCGTACGCCGAAGGAATGGACTTTTTCAGCACCGTATCGCCTTGGCTTTTTATGAAAAACTTGTCCAGCCCCAACTTCTTTGAAACGGGCGTAAGCGCCTTATCCGATACATACGTCTTGCGTTTTTCGGTAAGTTCGCCCTCCGATTTGTCGTCGTCGTAAATTTTTTCGGAGACAATAAATTCGAGAATCGCGTCCCCGAAAAATTCCATTGTCTGGTTGTTGTCGTCCGGGTCGGCGGACGCGAGGGTGAGCGAAGTTTTCAAAAGCTTTTTGTTTTTGAACACATACCCCAGCCTTTTTTCGATTTCGGCGTAATTCATTTAAATTTCCTCTGCCGGAATCAGCGATTTGAAGTCAATCTGTTCAAGCATTTTTTCGACTTCTCCGACAAGCCCGTTCCTGTAAATCTGCGCCGCGTTCGCGATAGAGGCGGCTATCGTCTGGGGTTTGGACGAACCGTGGGTTTTCACGACGGGCTTTTTAAGCCCCAAAAGCAAAGCGCCACCGAATTTGTCGAAATCGAGCTGTGCGCGCATATTTTTTATGGCTTTTTTCGCGAACAAATAGCCTATTTTAGAGCGCGTTGTGGCGGATAATTCCTTCTTCATTACGCCGAGCACGAGTTTGCCGCAACCCTCTATCGATTTCAACGCGATATTGCCCGAAAAACCGTCCGACACGGCTACGTCGGCTTCGCCCAGCATTATATCCCGCCCCTCGATATTCCCGATAAAATTTATGCCTTTCATCTGCGAGAGGTATTTGAACGTCTGTTGCCTTAAAGGGTCGCCCTTATGCTCCTCTGTGCCGTTATTCAAAAGCCCGACTTTGGGCGATTTTATTCCGAAGCCGACCTGCGCGTAAGCCGAAGCGAGCAAGGCGAACTGGCAGAGCATTACGGGCTTACATTCGGCGTTTGCGCCGCAATCGCAGAGCAGCGTAAAGCCCCCGCGGGAATTAGGTATCGCGGGGCAAAGCGCGGCGCGGTTTATGCCGCGTATTCTTCCCAGAATTGTTTGTCCGCCGACTATCGTCGCGCCTGTTGAACCCGCCGTGACGAGGGCGCAAACGTCCTCTTGCTTTTTCAATATCCAAAACGCCGTGGCAAGCGAAGAATTTTTCTTCGTCATCAACGCCACGGTGGGAACGTCGTTCATCTCTATTACTTCGGGGCAATCGACTATTTCCAGACGGCTTTTGTCGTAAGAATATTTTTTAAGCTCTTCTTCCAAAGCTTTTTGCCTGCCCGTCAAAACAAGATATAATTGCGGGTCGTTTTTCAGCGCTTCCGCCGCGCCTTGAACGGTCGCCGCGGGCGCATTATCGCCGCCCATGGCGTCAAGTACTATTTTTACCATATGGTTCTCCGAAATTCGAAATACTTTTCAAGTATAACATAATCGCGGAAAAAACACAACTTATCGTATGGAAAAATTTGAAAATTACTATATTTTGTTTAACATTATCCGTCGTAACGGCGATAAAAAGATTTGCCGTCAGCCGGGAGCGCCGTCTTGCGCGGTTTCCTCACCGTCGGACAGGGTATAGACAAGCCTTTTTTGCGGCAGATATTTATCGCGGCGAAGCTTGACCCTCTTTACGTAACCGCTGCGTTCGATTAAAAGATAGCCCTCGCTTCTCACCCCGTCCCTGCCCTCGCGGACGTCCGAAGGGTCGGCGCATTGTTCCTCGGGGGCGGGCAGATAGCCTAAAATTACGCTTTCAAGCGAATATTTCGCGCCGTCGCTTTTGCCGTAAAATTCAAACGAAACACTGCCCTCCGCAGTATGCGAACGCAGATACACGGGATATTTGGACGGGTTGCGGAATTTTAAATCGCACGCGCTGCCGCTTACCATTGCGTCGCGCGAGGGCTCAACGTATCCCACGGCAAGGGAATGGGGATGAAATTCCGTTACTGCCATTCCCGAAAGCAACGCGGCGTTATACAGAGTTGTGCTTACCTGGCATACCCCGCCCCCTACGCCCTCGGTATATTCGCCGTTTTCGATAATCTTTGCTTTAAGAAAACCCCTTTCGGGCAGTCTTGCGCCCACGGTCTTATTAAACGAAAGCGTTTCACCTCCCTGTATAATTACGCCGTTTAAAAGTTCCGCGGCTAGGCGTATATTGCTTGCGCGGTTTATGTTGGTTTGGTCGAAATATGTTGTGTATCTGCCGAGGAGAACGGTGTTTTGTTTGACGGTATGAAGGGAATTTTGGCGGAACGTGTTGAGATATCTTACATTTATCTGCTCGAAACCGCCCTTTAAAGAGCTTAAAATATCGTTTTTCAGGCGTACTGCGTCAACTTCTTTTCCGTCATGTCCTTCATGGTAGATAAAGGGCGCGCCCGTCGTTTTAAATTCCGCATATGGTTCTTCCTTTAAAACGCGTTCGCTTTCGCAGACTGCGGCTACTACCTCGTTAAGCCCGCACAGATAATAGCTGAAATTCGCAGTATAACTGCCCTTTCGCTTTGCGCGCCTCAACGTATCCTGAACGTTATCCTTATAGGAAATTTCGGGAAAACTAAACACGTATTGACATTTTTCGCCCGAAACAACAAGTTTTTTTGTCTTTAACTCCTTTTCTTTCTCACCGCGGATAAGCGCGGCTGCGGCAGAACGGGTTAACCCGCCCACATCGCAGCCGTTTACCGTCACGCCTTTGGGAAGGGTTACCGTAAAACCGCACAGACAAAAAACAATGCCCGTCACAAGGGCGGACAAAATAAGGCACGTATTAAGTTTTTTTAATAATTTAATCAAATTTTCAATCTTTGCCGAAGCTCTGCCGAAGGGTGAAATTCAGGTTCGCCCACTGCCCTGCCTCCGCCGGCGAAATGGCAATCAGACCCGCCGGTGACGTACAGCCCGAGTTCTTCGGCAAGCTCCTTAAAGTATGCCGTCTCTATGACAGTATGCGTAGCATAAACCGCTTCTATGCCTTTAAGTCCCGCCGAAGCAAGATGTTTTATAAGCGCGTAAAGTTCGGCTTTCGGCAAATCTATCCTCCCCGGGTGGGCTATGACGGCTATTCCGCCGGCGGCTGAAATTTCGCTTATTGCTTGTTCGGGCGAGGGGCGGTAAATATTGGAATATGCGGGGCGTCCGAACATCATATACTTCTTGTAAAAGGCGTACCTGTCCTTTTCATAGCCCTTTTTTACCGCCGCCCGCGCTATGTGCATGGCGTGCAGCGGGGTTTGGAGAAAATCCCTTTCCGCGGCGGCGTCTTGATAAGTTATTTTAACCCCTACGGCGTTCAGTTTTTCGATTATATTTGCGGCGCGTATTTCGCTGCCCTCGCGCAGAGTTTCCAAAAACCGCAAAAAACCGGCGTTTTCGGGGTCGAAACCGTAGCCGAGAGTATGGATTTTAACGTCGCCGATATATGCGGATATTTCCACGCCCGCAACCGACTTCAAACGGCAATTTTCGCATAACGTGTTGACTTTTAGAGTGTTGAAAACCGTATCGTGGTCGGTTACGGACAGTACGGAAAGTTTGGCGGCGAGGGCGTGTTTTACAACTTCCGCGGGCGTAAAATATCCGTCCGAAGCGTTTGTGTGAATATGGAAATCCGCCCTCATTTTTTTACTTTCCCCCCTTCAATGCGTATCTTGTGCGTTTCAAGTCCGTACAATACCCGCTCGGCGTGGGTGCAGGTCAGAACGGTTTGCAATCCCTGCGTGTATGACACGAGTTTTTTTCTTCTGGGCAAATCCAACTCGCTCATCACATCGTCGAGGACAAGCACGGGATATTCCCCCGAAAGCCGCTTGAAAATTTCCACTTCGGCAAGTTTTACGGAAAGCGCGGCTGTCCTTGTCTGCCCTTGCGAAGCGTACGACTTGGCGTCCGCGCCGTCTATCTCGATTTCCACGTCGTCGCGGTGGGGTCCCGAAGCGGTAAATCCGAGGCGTATGTCCCTTTCGTAATTTTCAGAAAGCTCGGTATATATGCGTTCTTTTAACTCTTCCTCGCTTCCCTTGTATTTTTTTTCCGGTCTTATTTCAAGTCTTTCCGCGCCTTCCGTCAATGCCGAATGTATTTCCGCAGCGACGGGCGCAAGCTGTTCTATAAAGTCTGCGCGGCGGCGGGCAATCGTGGCGGCGTATTTGCTCAATTCGCTATCCCAAACGGGCAATAATTCAAAAACCGTATTCAGGTTTTTGTCTTTTAAAAGATTATTGCGCTGTTCCAGAATCCTGTTGTAGCGGATAAGCGCGATATAATACGGGCGCGAAAGCTGGGATATTGATACGTTAAGGAAACGGCGGCGTTCTTCGGGACCGTCCTGGATAAGCCGTAATTCCTGCGGGGAAAAGAAAACCGAATACAGATTGCCGAGAATGTCTGCGTTGCGCGCGATTTTATTGCCGTTTACCCTTATCTCCCTTCCGTTTTCGGTGATTTTCGCGTAGATTTCGACGGCGCCGTATCTTCCCTCGGCGCAGGCGGAAATTTCGGCGTAGTCCTCCCCGCGGCGGATAAGCTGTTTATCCCTTCTTGCCCGCGGAGAAGTGCCCGTGCAAAGATAATACACCGCCTCCGCACAGTTGGTTTTGCCCTGGGCGTTTCTGCCGTATATTACGTTCAAGCCGTCAGAAAATTCTATGCGTTCGTCGGCATAATTTCTGAAATTTTTCAAATTCAAATTTTTTATGCGCATTTTTCCGTCAAAATACTTTATTTTAATCGATTTTTGTATTATAATTGCTTCAAGCGGTTTCGACTATACTATTATATCAGAATTTTTCGGAATTTCAAAGGATATTTGACGCGTTATGGAAGAAAAGGGAAACTTGGATTTTATTTATCTGCCTATAAAGGAAAAAATCAGGGAATTGGTGACGCCCATTACGTTTACGACGTACATAGAAAAGCTGAAACCCGTCGAAATCGACGGCAGATATATCGTATTCGAAACCCCTACCGAGCTGTTCGCGAAATACATTACGGGTACGCTCGCCGAAAAAATCCGCGACGCAATTATAAGAGCGGACGTGGGGCTTGTGGATTTCAGGCTTAAAGTCGAGGGCAGCGACGGTTTCAGCTATAACTCGCCCGACGAAGAAGCAGAGCCGCCCGCTAATCTCGATAAAAAATATACTTTCGAAAGTTTTGTCGTAGGCAAATCCAACGAATTTGTGTTCGCGGCGGCGCAATCGGTTGCGGAGGACCCGGCGGGCACGTACAATCCGCTTTTCATTTACGGCGGAACGGGCCTCGGGAAAACCCATTTGATTCAGGCGATAGCCAACAGCATAGTCGAAAACAAACCGCAGCTTAAAGTAATTTACGTAACTTGCGAACAGTTCGTGAACGAAATTATAGACACCATGTTTACAAGCCGCGGTGCCGAAGCGCGCGACAAAAGCAGTAAATTAAGGCGGCATTACCGCAGCGCGGACGTACTTATTATCGACGATATTCAGTTCATCGAGGGCAAAAAAGCCGTCCAGGAAGAATTTTTCCATACCTTTAACGAGCTTGTTTCCAAAGGCAAACAGATAGTAATTTCTTCCGACCATCCGCCGAAGGAACTGACGCAGCTGGAAGAAAGGTTAAGGACGCGTTTTTCGGGCGGATTGCTGTTCGATATGCTCCCCCCCGATTACGAAACAAAGGTCGCGATTTTAAAGCGCAAGGCGCTGGAAAAAAAGTGTCTTGTCCCCGACGACGTGCTGCATTTCCTTGCAAAGGATTCGGGCGACGACGTGAGGACGCTGGAAGGCAGGCTTACGAAAGTTATCTTCGCTTCCAAACTGCACGAAGAGCCCATTTCCGTCGCCTTGGCGAGAAGCGCGCTGAACGAAGCAGTCTCCGAAGGCACGGAGGAAGCCACGCCCGAGAGCATAATTTCCGCCGTTACGGCGTATTACAAAATTTCCAAAACCGACCTAATAGGCAAAAGCAAGAAAAAGGAAATAGTTATCCCGAGGCAGATATGCTGTTACCTTATGTGCGAACTTTTGACCCTGCCGCTGATTGCCGTGGGGAAAGAGCTGGGCGGAAGAGACCACACCACTATCCTCTACTCGCGCGACAAGGTTGACGAAATGTGCCGCGTAAACGACAAAATAGCAAAAGACGTTGACGACATAAAGAATATAATTCTTAAAAAATAAACCGACTTAAAAATAAACCTTACTTTTATTGCCCGTACGAAACGGGCAATAATAATTTACGGATATGGACTTTACTGAGGGAAAATTCGACATCGTAGTTATAGGCGCGGGTCACGCGGGCTGCGAGGCGGCGCTGGCTGCGGCGCGGCTGGGGCTTAAAACCGCCGTTCTGACATTAAATCTCGACAGCATAGCGTTCATGGCGTGCAATCCTTCCATAGGCGGCACCGCAAAAGGGCATCTCGTACGCGAAATAGACGCGCTCGGCGGGCAAATGGCGATATGTGCAGACGAAACGGCAATGCAAATCCGCATGCTGAACGAAGGCAAGGGCGAAGCCGTGCAATGCCTGCGCGCCCAATGCGACAAAAACGCCTATCACAGGGAGATGAAGCGCACGCTTGAAAACTGTGAAAATCTGCGTATAATTCAGGGGGAAGCCGTAGATATCCTTGTCGAAAACGGCAGGGCGTGCGGCGTTAAAACGGAATACGGAGGTATTCTGGAATGTAAAGCCGTTATTATTGCGACGGGCGTATATCTCAACGCCGAAACGGTTACGGGCGAAGTGCGCAAAAAAAGCGGTCCCGCAGGTTTCGCCCCCGCTAACGCCCTTACCGGCTGTCTTATAAGGCTCGGCTTCAACATAAGAAGATTCAAAACGGGCACTCCCGCAAGACTTGACGGCCGCACCGTAAATTTCGGCGAATGTCAGGCGCAGGACGGCGAGGAAAACATAGGCGCTTTTTCTTTCCTGCACGAAACCCAGCCCGAAAACAAGCGTCAATGCTTTATAACATATACAAATGCGCAAACGCACGGAATAATCAAAGACAACCTTGAACGTTCCCCCCTTTATAATGGCGAAATAACAGGCACGGGGCCGAGATATTGCCCTTCAATAGAAACGAAAGTTGTGCGGTTTGCAGATAAGGAAAGACATCAGATTTTCCTTGAACCCGAAGGCGCGGACACAAACGAAATTTACGTACAGGGAATGTCGTCCTCCATGCCGCACGACGTCCAAAAGGAGATGTACCGCTCCGTAAAGGGGCTGGAAAACTGCGACATAATGAGATACGCCTATGCCATCGAATACGATTGCATAGACACGCTTGACGTATATCCCACCCTTGAATTTAAAAAGACGGCGGGAATTTATACGGCGGGGCAGATTAACGGCACTTCGGGCTACGAGGAAGCCGCGGCGCAGGGGCTTATTGCGGGAATCAACGCCGCGTTCGGAATTTTGGGCAAAGAACCTTTGATAATAGGTCGGGACGAGGGATATATAGGCGTACTTATAGACGACCTTGTAACGAAAGGCACGGACGAGCCGTACAGAATGATGACCTCGCGCGCGGAATATTCCGTTTCGTTAAGACAAGACACGGCGGATTTCCGCCTTACGCCCAAAATAATGGGCACTCCGCTTTTTACCGAAGAACGCGGTAAGCTTTACTTCATGCGCCTTGCCTGGTACGACGACGTTTTAAAAAGACTTGACGGCAAGCCGCAGTCGGGCGCGTGCGCAGAATTTTTGAAAAAATACTCGATTTCGGGCACGGCGGGCGGACTTACCTATGCGGACCTTATCCGCCGAGGCGCAAAAATAAAGGACATATGCGACTTTTTCGGCATTTTGCGGGACGCTCCGCAGGAAATAGTCAAAAGCGTGGAAGCCACGGTAAAATACGAAGGCTACCTTAAAAAGAACGCGCGGCAGATAGAGCGCGCCAAAAAACTCGAACAAAAAAAATTGCCGCCCGATATAGATTATTTTTCAATCGGCGGACTAAGGCTTGAAGCGCGCGAAAAGCTGGAACGCGTACGCCCTTTTACTTTGGGGCAGGCAGGCAGGATTTCGGGCGTGAACCCTGCGGACGTGACCGTTTTAATGGTCTGGCTTGCAACCAAAAATTAACCTTTTACTTAAACGAAAGGCGGATTACGACAGCCGCGCGGGCTTGAAAGCCCGCGCGGCGTTTCTCTTTAACTTCTTTATTGCCGACGTATTATTTCAACTGTTGGCAAAGTTTGACAATTTACTTTGACTTCTTATGTATTAACCTTCCGAAGCCGCGCCATCCGCGGGCACGGTTATCATAAATCCGCCTTCGCCCGTCCAAACCTTGGGAAGTTCGCCGTTCCATTTGGAAAGATATTCTATATATTTAAGATATTCGGCGATATCCGCGCCCGTATGTTGTTCGTCAAACACTATTTCGTAGGTGATTTCGGTTATTACCGTGCCGTCCCCGTCGGTAATTTCGTTTTGGATTTCGTTAATCTCATAGCCGAGCATACGCGCTATTTCAACGCTTTTAAGCATAATAGAACGCGCTTCTGCGGTAGCTTCTTCAATCTTTGCGTCCGCTTCCGCCTTGGCTTTCGCAACCAAAGCCTTTGCCTGCTGTTCGGCTATATAAAGTTCGGTGTCGGCTTGTTCCTTTTTCTTTTCGTTTTCGTATTCCGCCTGCAATTTTTCCTGCTGAGCCATCATCTTCGCTTCGACGGCTGCCTCGAATGCATCCGAGAAAGTTATATCCGTAAGCACCGCGCTTTTAAAGGTTACATAATATTTTTCGCCTATCGCCTCCTCGACAACGGTTTCTACAAGCGGCGAAAGCGAATTGCGCTCTTCAATCAGTTTTTCCGCGGCATACTGAGAAAGCGCGCTTTTGGTGCGTTCGAGCGCCACGCTTTGGATAAGATTGGTAAGCGACTGCAAGCCGCCGTAATTCAGCGCGATTTCCTTGACGTTGTCCTGACGGATTTGAAATTGAACGACCATGGATATCTGCATGGACTGCGCGTCGGCGGTGTATGCGTCGTCCGTTATTGAAATCTGCTGGACTTTCGCGTCGTAAATTTCATATTGATTTACAGCCCAAAAATCGAAATAAGTGCCGGGCTGTTCAACGTTTGTAATAACGCCCATTCTTTTTACAACGGCGACCTCGCCCGCATTAACGGTGTGGAACGAACCGGGTACAAGCGCCATTCCGATTACCCCCGCCGCAAGCATAACGGCGGGAATTGCCATATGTATTGGTTTTTTGCCGCTTTGGCGTCTCTTTTTGCTGTAATTCCAAATAAAGATAAACGCTGCGCCGAGAATTACGGCAAGGAATACAAATGTTGTGATAAGTACGAAAATCATAAATTTCTCCTTCATTTTATATTCGGCATAAAAAAACGACCCGCACATTATACCTTAACGCATATGTGTGAGTCTCATTTTTTAAAACTATCCGGACGAAAATAATCGCCGTTCTGACGGTTCGTTACGCCCGCGGCTTACCCCGCAAGCGCAAATTACTCCCTCTTATACCGAAATTTTATTGTATAGACATTATATTACAAATTTTTACATTTGTCAATATTTTTTTTAATTACAAGCCAAAAATCGTAGCTTAAAAGCCCAAAAGAACTGGTTTTGCCGTTTTTAACGACCATTATTTTAGCAAGCGGGCGTGCAAAACGTCCGATAAACGTGCAAATTGTTGGGGGGAAAGAGTTTCTCCGCGGGCTTTTGGCGCTATGCCGCTTTCACAGAGGATTTCCCGCGCGATTTCCCTTGGCAACCCGAAACAGCTTACAAGATTGTTTTCAAGCGTTTTACGGCGCGAATGAAAGGCGGCGTGCACCGTCTTTTTATATGTTTCGGGGTCGGCAACGGCGATTCTGCCGTCCTCCACCGTCATTTTCACCACGGCGCTGTCAACGTTGGGGCGTGGAATAAACATCTCCCGCGGCACTCTTTTTACGATTTCGGCAGAGGCGCGCAAAGCGATTACGGCGGTTATAGCGCCGTATTCGGGCGTATTTTCACGCGCGCAAAGCCGTTCCGCCACCTCCTCCTGCACCATTACCGTAAGCGATTTGCAAAGCTTGCTTTCTTCGAGGATTTTGGTAATAAGCGGAGTTGTAACATAATACGGTATATTCGCCACGACAGAATACCCGCCGTATTCCTTTTCAAAGTCCCGCAAATCGACCTTTAAAAAATCTTTGAAAAAAATCTCGGCGTTTTCCACTCCCGCAAGCGTACGGCTTAACACGGGTTGCAGGTCGCCGTCCACCTCAAAGCCTATGACTTTTTTCGCATGTTCGGCCAAAACGCGCGTCAATGTGCCTGCACCGCAGCCGATTTCGACAACCGTATCCGCTTTTCCGACGCCCGCTTCCCGCACTATCGATTCAAGCAGATTTTTATCCGTTATGAAGTTTTGTCCGAGGCGTTTTTTAAAATTAAAGCCCGTCTCCCGCAGTGTATCTTTTACGTTGTTTTCCATAATTTAGCCGCCGATTTTGGGGTATGTATTGCGTTTTTCGCGCCAAACTACTAACGTAAGCTATTTAAAAGCTTACTTCGGGTTTGTCCGGCAACGTATAAAAGCCGTTAATTGCATTTATATAGCCCGAGTTACAAACCAAATATACCTATGATAAAGAAGCCCACATTTGTGGGCTTTGATTTTATAATTTTTTAAACAGGGTATGGGCGTTTTCCCACACCCTTTCAGCCATATATTCTTCCGAAATACCGCGTACGTCCGCCATATTTTTTAAAATTTCGGGTATGCTTGCGGGAGTGTTGGGAAACGTTCCGTATATGCTTTCGGGGGGAAGATAAGGGCTGTCAGTTTCCGTCAGAAGGCGGCTTTCTTCCAAAGCGGCTATGGTTCTCCTCGCCTTTTTGCTGCCGCGCCAAGTGCTTGTTCCGCCGAAACTGAAATATAAACCTAATTTTTCAAGCTCTAAGGCAATTTCGGTAGAATGGGAATAGCAATGCAAAAGCGCGCCGTTTTTCAAAAGACGGGCGTTCTCTTTTAAAAGCGAAAGCATGTCCTCCGCGCAATCCCGTGAATGAATCTGCACGGGCAGTCCCAAAGAATATGCAAGCTCCAACTGTTTTAAAAATACCTCGCGCTGCAAAACCTTATCCGTGTCCGGATAATGATAATCGAGCCCGATTTCGCCTATCGCGACGCATTTGGGGTGAGAAGCGAGCGAAGAAATTTTTTCAAGGGACGTTTCCGAATAATTTTTAAGTTCGGTAGGGTGAAATCCCGCCGTGAAATAGCAGAAATCGTATTTCTCGGCAAGCCCGCGGGAAAACAGCGAGGTTTCCAAATCGTAGCCGACGGCTATGATTTTTTTTACGTCCGCCGCCCTGATTTTTTCCGTCAGCGCGGAAATGTCGCCGTACGCGTCTCCGTCGAGGTGACAGTGAACGTCAATATAATTCACGAAAGCAAACTCCCGTCGGGAACGTCTTTTTCAGGCGATACGAGCGACAAAGTGCCGTCGGGCGCTTCGGCGCAGACAATCATACCCTCCGACATAATGCCCTTCATCTCGCGGGGAGGCAGGTTCGTCACAACTATAACTTTTTTGCCGACCATTTCCTCGGCAGTATAATATTTGGCTATTCCCGAAAGCACGGACAAGGTTTTCGAGCCTACCTTTACTGTTTCGTGCAATAGCTTGCTCTTTTTTACCGCCTCGCAGGCGATGACCGTGCCGACGCGCATTTCTATTTTGTCGAAATCGTCTATTGTCGCGGGCGATTTGCTTTTTTCGTCGGCGGGTGAATTTTCGGCAATCTGAGCTTGTTCGATTTTTTCTATCTTCGGCTTGATGTCGTCGAATTTTATCCTTTCGAACAGCGTGGAGGGCGACGGCGTAACCGTGTAGCTTTCGGCATAATCGAAAACCGAAAGCGTTTCGAAAGCCCTCTCCTTTCCACCTATTTCGGAAAGAATTTTCAAGGACGTATCGGGCATAAACGGCTTTAACAGGTTTGCGCCGACTTCGATTGCCGAAATAAGGTTATATAATACGTTTGAAAGCCTCGATTTTTTTCCTTCGTCGCGCGCGAGAAGCCACGGCGTGGTTTCGTCTATATATTTGTTTGCGCGGCGGAACAGCGAAATTATTATATCCAGCGCGTCCGCCACCTTGTATTCGTCCATTTTTTCCGCAACGCTTTCTGCCGCCGAGGACACAGTGCGCTTGAAATCTTCGTCCGTTTCGCCGCCTTCTTCCGTTCTTTCGGCAGTACCGCCGAAGTATTGGTTTGTCATGGAAACGGTGCGCTTCACAAGATTGCCCAAAGTGTTGGCGAGGTCGGAATTTACTCTTTCGCAGACAAGCTCCCAGGTGATAATTCCGTCGTCGGCGTAGGGCATTTCGTGCAATACGAAATAACGGGTAGCGTCAACGCCGAAAATATCCGCCAAATCGTCCGCATAGATTACGTTGCCCTTCGATTTGGACATCTTGTCGCCGCCCTGCAAAAGCCACCCGTGCCCGAACACCGTTTCGGGCAGTTTTTCGCCCAACGCCATTAGGAATATGGGCCAATAAATTGTGTGGAAACGGATTATATCCTTGCCGATAATATGCACGTCGGCGGGCCAAAGTTTATAGTATTGCTCGGAATTTTCCACGCCGTCGTAGCCTATGCCCGTAAGATAGTTTACAAGCGCGTCAAGCCAAACATAAACGACGTGCTTATCGTCGAAATCTACGGGAATACCCCACTTGAATGTGGAGCGGGAAACGCACAAATCCTGTAATTTTGTTTTCAGCGTGCCGTTTTCAACGGCGGCGAGAAGCTCTTCGTCCGACTTGCCTATAAATTCGTCGGCAAGAAGGAAGTTGTTCATCATCTCCCTCTTCCTCGACGCGGGTTTGATAAACTGCGGGTGAGTTAGTATGTGCTTAACAAGCCTGTTTGCGTACTTGCCCATTTTAAAGAAATACGCTTCCTCGCGGGCAGGCTTAACCTCTCTGCCGCAGTCGGGACAGCGGCCATCCACAAGCTGGCTTTCCGACCAAAAGCTTTCGCACGGGGTGCAATACAGCCCTTCGTACGCGCCCTTGTAAATGTCGCCCTGCTCGTAGAATTTTTTGAATATTTTCTGAACCGCAGCCTTGTGATAATCGTCGCTGGTGCGGATAAACTTGTCGTACCCGACGTTCATTCTCTTCCAGATTCCCTTTATCACATCCACTACGCCATCTACGAATTGTTTGGGCGGCATGCCTTTTTCGGCAGCTTTCTGCTCTATTTTAAGCCCGTGTTCGTCAGTGCCCGTCATAAAAAATACGTCGTAGCCCTGCATACGCTTGAACCGCGCGAGGGCGTCCGTGAAAATAATTTCGTACGTATTGCCGATATGGGGCTTGCCCGATGTATAGGTGATTGCCGTGGTTATATAGAATTTTTTCGCCATATATTTTACCTTGACCGCCATTCTGCGGAATTGAATTTTAATAAGTATATCACCTTTTTCGGCGGTTGTAAAATATATTGCCGCGCATAAGTTAAAATTAAAGCTCATAAACATAGCTTATGAACGCAATTTTTACGGGAATTTTTTTGGCTTCCCTGCTTGCCGTTGCGGTAATAAGCCCGGAAGGATTTCTTCCCGCGCTTTTAGGCGGCGCGGAAAAATCGCTTGCCATGGCGGTCACGCTTTTCGGCATATATGCGGTGTGGATGGGACTTTCGCGGCTCGCGGAAAAAAGCGGGCTTTCCGGCGCAGCGGCTAAGGCGCTGAAACCTATGTGCGGAAAGATTTTCAGAACGGACAACACAGCCGCCTGCGAGGGAATAGCCATGAACCTTGCGTGCAATCTTCTCGGAATAGGCGGCGCAGCCACTCCATATGCTGTAAAAGCCATAGGCGAATTGGAAAAGGACAACAACTCGTTTGCGCAGAAGCTCCTTTTTATTGTGAACGCCACAAGCGTGCAGCTTATCCCCACCACCGTTATCGCTTTAAGGACAAGCGCGGGCAGCGCCGCGGCTGCCGACATAGTGCTTCCCTCGCTGATTTGCACCACCTTTTCCACACTCTTCGCCGCGATAGTATTTATTTTTGGTCCGAAAAAATGGCGATGTTGATTCCCTTGATTTTCATCGCGGTATTCGCGTTCGCCGCGGTGAAAAAAGTTAAGATATACGAAGAATTTTCCGCAGGCGTGGGCGAAGCCCTTAAATTCACCCTTTCTTTAATTCCCTGCCTTGCGGCGATTTTTATGATGTGCGAACTGTTCGAGGTCTCCACCCTTTCGGACAAGCTGACAAAGCTACTTTCGCCCGTCTTTTCTTTCCTCGGGATTCCCGCAGAGCTTACTAAACTTGTGCTTATAAAGCCCTTTTCGGGGAGCGGGTCGCTCGCTTACCTAAACGAAATCATAGCCGAATACGGCGCGGACAGCTACACGGGCAGGTGTGCATGCGTATGCTACGGTTCTTCCGAAACGATTTTTTATATTTCCGCCGTCTATTTTGCAGGGCTTAAACAGAAAAAACTTGCCGCGCCGATTGCAATATCGCTTGTATCTACCTTTTTAACCACAATCCTCGCCTGCCTGCTGTGCAGGATTATGTAAATCTGCCGTGTTTGAAATTTTCAAAAAGTGTTTATTCGACTAATTTTTTAATAATTATAAAATTATTTATAAAATCTTTTACTTTTCCGTATAAATGTGTATAATTGTAAACAAATAAGCGGCGAGGGAAGGTCTTTCCCTCAAAGCTTGGAAATTTGCCAAACATTTTTCCCCCTTATCATACAGAGGCGGCGCGAACTCCGGTTTGCGCTGTTTCTTTGTATTTAAAGGCAAAAATTATATAAATATTGTCTGTGAAGCGCAATGTTTTACCGTTTTAATTGATTTTTCCCTTTTGCCGTGTTAAAATAATATAGAGTTTATGTTAAAATCGGTCTGAATTAAGGAGAACGGGCGCATAGATGAAAACAAAATTATACAGAATCATCACCGCTATTCTGATGTGCATAGTCATAGCCGCAGTGATACTGCTGAGCGTTTACTACTTTAAATACGTAAGCGACCGAATTTACAAAGACAGCTCCGCCCAACTCGAAGAAACATATAGGGCGGTAAGCCGTTCCGTCCGCACATATATCGAACAGAAATGGAGAATCCTCAACGATTGGAGCGATATTGTCGATTCGCCCGAATTTGACCTGGAAAAACGCAAAGGCGAATGGCAGTTCGAGGAATTTTATTTTCTTGCCGAAAATGAAAATTACGAAGAAAACAACGAAGAAGGCAGATTTAAATATTGCACTTGCGCAGGTGATACGGGCACGCTTAAACTCGACGGCGCATGGGATTCCCTTATGGTCGGTGACGAGCAAGGGGCAAGAAAAAACGTTATGGCGGGAGAAAAACTTGCCGACGAAACCAAAATTACTGTTTTCGCTATTCCCGTGGAGCACAACGTTTACAATGATTTCGGCTATGACGCCATTGCAATGAGCTTTAAAAACGAAACCATTTCGTACGCTTTGGACACAAATCCCTACGACGGCAAGGCAAAATGCTATGTGGTGCACAGCGACGGCACGGTGCTTTTCTCCACCGAAAGAGGCGGCAGCGTCCACACGAACTACCTCGATTATTTGAAAGGCAAATATTCAGGCGGAGAGAAAGACAGAGTAACCGACAAAGATACTCTATCCCAAATTGAAAGCGAATTGGCAAGCCGTACAGACAACCTTATTCAATGCGATATAGAGGGCGAAAGCCATTTCATTTTATACCAGCCGCTAAATTATCAGGATTATCTGCTTTTAAGCGAAGTGCCGCAGGCGACTATTAGCGCAGGCTTTCTCTCCGTGCAAAAAGTAACGATGAACGTGCTTTTGATAATCTCATCCCTGATTATCGTGGCGCTCGCGGCAGTGTTTGCAATCAACATTTACAGGCAGTCGCGCAAAAACAGAACGGAACTTCAATACAGGGAGCGCATGTTCGACGTGCTTTCAAACAGCGTTGACGATATTTTCATCATGCTGGACGTTGAAAAGGACGCCGTCGATTATATCAGCCCGAATATGGACAGACTTTTGGGCATCAATGTTAAAGACGCCTATGAAAACATAAGAGTTATGGCAAAGTGCGCTGTCAACTACAATATTGTTGTGCCGCAGGAAGAACTTGAAGATATACCGCTTAACGGCAATAAATTCTGGGAATGTGAATATATGCACCAGCAGACGGGCGAACGCCGCTGGTACAGGGTCACGATTTACCATATGAGCATACAGGGCGTAAGGAAACACATAATAGTTATGTCCGACCGCACCCTCGAACAGCAGATGAACCAAAAACTTCAAGAAGCTTTGACCGCCGCAAAAAGCGCGAACGAAGCCAAAAGCAACTTCCTTTCAAATATGTCCCACGATATCCGCACTCCTATGAACGCTATCGTAGGCTTTTCCGTACTTTTGGAAAAAGACGCGGCTAACCCCGACAAGGTGCACGAATACACCCGTAAAATAATGGCTTCGAGCCACCACCTTTTAAGCCTGATAAACGACGTCCTCGATATGAGCAAGATAGAAAGCGGAAAAACGTCTTTAAACATAGACCGATTCAGCCTGCCTGAACTTTTGGAGGACTTGGATATAATTTTAAGACCGCAGGCAAAAGCGAAAGGGCAGGAATACACCGTTCACGTACAAGGCGCTCCTCCCGAGCAAATCCTCGGTGACAAGCTGCGTTTGAACCAAATCCTTATAAACCTGCTTTCAAACGCAATCAAATACACTCCCGAAGAGGGTAAAATAGAGTTTATCGTAAGCGAACTCCCCTGTCCTTCGCCGCAATATGTCAAGCTTAAATTCGTAGTGCGCGACAACGGCATAGGAATAAGCGAAGAATTTCAGAAACAGATTTTCGCGCCTTTCAGCCGTGAAATAAATTCGGTGACAAACAAGATACAGGGCACGGGGCTCGGCATGGCGATAACCAAAAACCTTGTCGATTTAATGGGCGGCATCATAAACGTTGAAAGCGCGCCCGGTAAAGGCAGCACGTTCACGGTGGAAATGTCCTTCGTGCTTCCCGAAAAGGAAGAATCCGAAGAATGGTTCCGCCATAAAATCACGCGGATGCTGGTTGCGGACGACGAGGAAGATATATGCCTTAACATAAAAGAGATGATGCGCGAAACGGGCGTAGATGTTTCCTATGTGACCGACGGCGCTGCCGCCGTGGAAAAATCCGTTCAGGCGCACAACGAAGCAAACGATTTCAACGTAATTCTGCTCGATTGGAAGATGCCGGTCATGGACGGCGTGGAAACCGCACGTAAGATACGCGAAAGTATCGGCGCAGACGTGCCCATACTTGTCCTTACTTCATACGATTGGAGCGATATAGAAGAGGAAGCGCGGCAGGCGGGCATTAACGCGTTTATGCCGAAACCATTCTTCACCTCCACCTTTATGCAAACAATCAAGCCGCTGTTCGAAGACGACGCTCTGAAAGAAACTCCTCAGGATAAAAACGCGGACGTACTTAAAGGTAAGTCTTTCCTTATCGCAGAGGACAACGAACTGAACGCAGAAATTCTTACCGAAATGCTTGAAATGGAAGGCGCGACGAGCGAACTTGCCGTAAACGGTAAGCAAGCTTTGGAAATGTTCGAAAAATCCGAGCCGGGGCGTTACGATATGATTTTCATGGACGTGCAAATGCCCGTAATGAACGGCTATGAGGCGACCAAACAGATACGCGCCTGCGACCACCCGCTTGCCAAAACGATACCTATTGTTGCAATGACGGCGAACACCTTTGCCGAGGACGTGCGAAATTCCCTTCAAGCGGGAATGGACGGACACCTGGCAAAGCCCATAGACATGAATGCCGTAAAAGAACTTGTAGGTAAACTATTAAACCAAACGGAACACAGAGCGAAACACAATACGAAAGGAGGCGTTTAAAATGAAAAAACATCTTTTTAAAAAGTTGGTCGTCCCCGCGGTTATGGCGGTTGTGACTGCGTTTTCCTTTACGGGCTGCATTGGCGACGCCCCCTCTGATACGTTCGACCCGAACGCGCTTACCATTATGGGCAAAAAGAGCGATATGGAAAAGACGTATATGTCCAAAATCTTCGATAAATATAAAAGAGATACGGGAAACAATATAAATGTCATAGAATACGAGGATTCCGAATTTGAAGTAAAAGCTTCCCAAAAATTTACCGAAGGCGAAATTCCCGATTTGTTCATGCACTTCAACAACGCAGATTTAAGCCGTTTCAACGTAAAAGAGAATTTCTGCTTTTTGGACGGCGAAAGCTGGGCCGAGGATATAACCGACAGCGCGAAAGCGTACTGCAAAGACAAAGAAGGACATCTGATAGGCTTGCCGTTTTGGGAGAGTTCCGTTTCGGGCTGTTACTACAATAAAAAAATACTTAAAGAATACGGCGGAATAGAAGCCGCAAGCACCCAGAAACAATTTGACGTGCTTTGCCGCGACTTGAAAGCGAGCGGATATACCCCCATTTGCTGGGCGGCGGGCGGCTGTTCCTGGATGTACCAGTTCGGTCTTGACCCGATATTCGCAGACGACCCCGAACTGCTTGAAAAACTGAACAATAACGAAACTTCTTATGCGGAAATTCCTGCTGTCAGAGAAATGGTGGAATGGATAAAGGGCGCCGCGGACAAAGGCTGGTTTGGCGAAAATTATCTTAACCAGGGCTGGGACGACGTAAGCGAGGCTTTAAGCTCGGGCAAAGCGGTTATGACTTTTATCTGGGATACATGGTTTTACACCGATTTCAAACCCGACAAATATACTGTTGACGATTTTGCGCTTATGCCCATATTTATGAATACGGTTGACGGCGGCACGTACGAGGGCGGCAATCTGAATATGATGATGGTCAACAAAAACAGCGACAAATTGGAAGAAGCGCTGGACTTCCTCGAATTTTGCGCAACTCCCGAAAATTACAACTACGCTTTCGAAGGGATTTCCACGGTAAGCACTTTTAAAAATCAGACTTCCAACATTCAATCGAAAATGGTTACGGACGCTCATGCTTCCATTTCCGAAAAAGAGCGCGTTTCAACAGCGGTGACGAAGATTGTGGGTTACAGCGCGCAGGATATGGCCGACATTTTCAACCGTCTTTTCAAAAATGAAATAGACGTTGACGAATGTCTGAGGCTTATGGACGAATACCGCATTGCCGAAGCACAAGAGCAAGGTTTGTAAGGCTTTAAAGCGGGCGACCGAAAAGCCGTAAATGTATTATTTAATTCATAAAAGCGCAATAAAATAAAGCCGCGCGCCGCCTATATGGCGGCGCGCGGCTTTATTGTTAAACATTATCAAACCAAAAACCTGCCGATTTTAGTTAAACAGTTTATTTTTCGTTGCGGATTTTGGCGACGATTTGTTTCAATGCGCAAACGGCGTATTCTACTTCTTCCTCGGTATTGTATTTGCCGAAAGTAAAACGTACCGCGGATTTTGCGCGTTCTTCTCCCGCTATCGCCGCAATCACATGCGACGGCGCAACTGCGCCCGCCGAGCAAGCCGAGCCCGTTGAAACGCAAATTCCCTTTAAGTCGAGGCAGAAAAGAATATTTTCGCCCGCGCAACCGCCGAAAGAAATATTCGCGTTAGAGGGCACGCGCAGGATTTTATCGCCGTTTAAAGTCGTTTGCGGAATCTCCGAAAGCACACGGCTTACAAATCTATCGCGCAAAAGTGCGATATGTGTGTTATTTTCGCCCTTTACGGCGTTTTCAAGCGCGACCGAAAGCCCCACCGCCGCCGCGACGTTTACAGTACCGCCGCGGAGATTCCTCTCCTGCATGCCGCCCGAAATAAGCGGAGAAATTTTGCTTCCGCGCTTAATGTACATTGCCGCCGCGCCCTTCGGACCGTGAAATTTATGCGCCGAAACCGAAAAAGCGTCGGCATAACCTATGGGAAAAGGCACACAGCCTACCGCCTGCACACAGTCGCAATAGTAAAAAATACCGTGGTGCGCGCAGATTTCCCCGATTTTTTGCATATTCTGAATAGTTCCTACTTCATTGTTCGCCGCCATCACGGCACAAAAAACCGTGTCTTTGCGGACGGCGTTTTCCACCTCTTCTGGCGAAATTATTCCCCTTTCGTCGGGTTGGACAAAGGTTACCGCAAATCCGCGCTTACTCATTTCAAGCGCGCTTTCCATAACGCAAGGATGCTCGATTGCGGAAATTATCAGATGCCCGCTTCCGTGCGCCGCGCAAACGCCTTTAACCGCAAGATTTCCCGCTTCCGTGCCGCCCGAAAGAAAATATACCTCTCCGCTGTCGCAACCAAAAGCGCGCGCAACTTTGTCGCGCGCTGCCAACAGCCCTTCCGCCGCCATTCTTCCCGCAGCGTGCTGGGATTGCGGATTGCCGTATTCGGTTTTCAGATAGGGCAACATCGCCGCAAAAACGTTTTCGTCAAGAACGGTCGTCGCCGCATTGTCAAGATATATCATTTTCAACTTTTTATCGCAGAAAGCAGGTTTTTCAGCTTTTTAACGTCGGAAATTAAGGATTCGTACTCCCTGCCTATACGCGTGCTTGAATTTTTTTCGTTCAAAGAATATTTCCGCATAGCCGACCACATTTTATGCGAGCTGATAAGCGTCGCGACGAAGAAAACCAGCGCCAGAGCGGCGAAAACTATTGCGACAATCAGGTTTGTGCCGTCCTGTTTCGCGAACATTACCGAGCCGTACGCTATCGCCACGATAAGGCAGGCGATAAACGGAACGACCGTAAACGAAAACCATTTAACCGACTTTGCGCGCTCTTTGCCGAATACGGCGCGGCGTTCCGATTTCTTGGTTTCCACCTCCGCGTGAAGCTCCGCCGCCTTTTCTTCAAGCTTGTTTATCTCGCTTTCGAGCGGTGCGGATAATGAAAGAAGTTCGGATTTCTGTTCGGGAGTGCAACAAAAATATATGGCGTCCGCGCAGGCGGCGCAATCGTCGTAACGGGAAAAATCGGTAAACCTGCGGGTCACAACTTTGGTTTTAAGGGAGATAATTTCGCCGTTCCTGCCCACTGTGTTTTCCGCAGTATTCAGATTATACATCGCCCCGTCGAAATCGCCCTGCGCGTACAGCGCACCCGCCTTTGCAAGACATTCTTCGGCGATAAGGCGCTTTTGCTCCTCCTCCCGCCGCCTTGCGTCCTCGCGCGCGGCAAGCTGTTCGGGCGTAAGCACCGCCGCGTCCTCGTCGTCCTCCGAAAGTTCGGGAACTTCGAAAAGGACTGCGTCCAAAGTATCATTTTCCACGTCAGGAGTTTCGTCTATATACAGTTCGTCCTCGCCTGCGGCGTTCTTTCTTATCCTGTATTTTTTATCCTTGTTCAAATCGTCGTCTATCAAGCGTTCTTCTGCCATACGACCTCCGAAATTCTGTATTTTTTTCAAAATAACGCAATACATATTGCGTTTTTTACGTTAAAACTGTTTTCAGACGGATACATTCGAAACCGCCGCGATAACGGCTTTTCGCCCATTCGCAAAGCTCGGGAGTTTCGAAAAGCGCAAAAACGCCGCTGCCCGACCCCGTCATATTTACACCGAGCGGCGAAAAGGAGCAAAGCGCCTTATAGACTTCTTCCACGCCGGGATTTATAGCCGCCGCGGGTGCGTACAACGCGTTGGAAAAAGCCTTACCCAGCCTTTCTTTGTCGCCCGCCATAAGCGCGGATACAGCTTCGTCGGACGATGGGATAAAGACAGGCGAACAATCGTATTTTTTATAACATTCGGCGGTAGATACGCCGTTTTTCGGCACAAGCAAAAGAAAGTCGAGCCGAAGTTTGCTGTTAAGATTCAATACCTTCTCCCCTCTGCCCGTTAGCCTTGCGTAACCTCCGCCCAGCATATAGCCCGTATCCGAGCCTATCACGTCGCACAGCTCTTTCATCTGCTTTTCGCTGCCTGCGCCGTACAGTCTGCCCATTCCGCGGATAACGCCCGCCGCGTCCGCCGACGAGCCGCCCATGCCCGCGCCGAGCGGTATATTTTTATAAATTTTAATATCCGCGCCGCACGTCTTGAATACTTCCGAATACAGCCGCGCCGCTTTTGCGGCGTTGTTCTCTTCAAACGGCATAAGCTCCGTGCCCCTGCCGTGCATTTCAACCGTGACGAGCCTGTCTTTACGTTTTTTAAGCACAATCAAATCGTAAAGGTCAACTGAACAGACAAGGCTGTCTATCATATGATAGCCGTTCTGCACGCCCGTAACCGAAAGGGTTAAATTGAGTTTTGCGTATGCTTTTACGCGGACCGTCATACAAGAATTATAGCACACCGCGGCAAGCATTTCAATAAAAAACATGTTATTTTCGGCGCAATTTGAGATTTGAAACGTTTTCAGACGTTTCAAAACGCCCGCCGCTTGAAAAGCGGCGGGCGTAAAACATATTTCAACAGAATTTCCTTAGAAACGGCTTTATAAAATTAACTTTTGCCGCGGAATACCAGAATCCTTTCCTTTCCCGTCAGAGGGAAGGTGAGTTCGGGGTTGGCGGACCTTATGTTTTCGGGCGCGGCGTTAAGCTTTTTGGCGGTAGTCCATAAATCGTCGCCAGCCGCGGGTATATAAATGGAAATCGCGCTGTCGTTTACAGGTTTTGCGCCACATTCCTCGGCGGCACACACATAACGCGCTTTTCTGTCTTCGCCGTCCGTTACTGTGATTTTCAACGCCGCTTCCGCCTCACATTCGCCCTCGGCGCGCTGGCGTATGCTTATTCCGCATACTGCAACCGAAACCCTGCCGCAGTCGGAATTTAAGCCCGAAAGCTTTACCGCAAAAGGCAGATTTACCTCCGTCGAGCGAATTTCGCCGCCCTGTTCGTAAAGAAGAGTTGCGTTTACGCTTCCGCCTATTCCCTCCAAAGTCCGCGAAAATTCCGCGCAAGGCAGAGCCGCCGCAAGAAAAGCGCAAGTATAGTCAAGTTTCGCCTTGACATCGCAAAGACCCGAAACGCGCTCCTGATAGACCTTGACGTCGGTGCAGACGAAATTTTTTTCCTCGGAAAAGCTTAAATTAAGTTCGTTTTCGGTGGAGAACGCGTCGGTTATAAGCGAAACGGTCTCCTCTTCGTAAAATTCGCCGCAGAACGCGAGGGTGGCGTTGAAGGTTACGTCCGACTTGCCGCGTTCCTCGTTGACTTTACAATCTATGGTCATATCCTTTATTTCTGCGCGGCAATCCGCGGGCGAAGGCACAACGGCTTGCTCACACGAAATTTCCGCCTTGAAAGGTATAGTTCTGTCAAGCGCCACAGGCGCGCCCTCCCGCACGGCGAGAAGGGAAAGATAAATTTCACCCGTGACCTCCACAAGCCCCGTTTTTACCGCGCAGTTGAGGACGACGGGCTGCGCGGACGGCACGAGTATATCCGTGGCAACAAGGTTGAAATCGTCATCTACTTCGCTTTCTCCGGAAAAGCTTACGGCGTTGCAGAGTTTTCCCTCTTCGCGCCGCACAACGGCGCCGTCGAGCGAATTAATATAGCTTCGTTCAGCCCTGTCGCTTACCGAGATGTTTGCGCCTACCACGGCGGATACCACATAGGACGAGCCTTCTCTTTTAAGGTTCGTGTGCTCGCACGAAAGACGGCAGTCGCATGTCTGGGCGGGGGCGAGCGCTTCACTATCTATATGGTGCGAAAATTCCGCACCCTTCTGTACGCGGCACAATTTATTGTCGCCGTCAACATAGACGACCGTGCATATAAGTCTGCCGCCGTAATTCACCCTGCCCGAAGCAGCTTCGACAGAGGACAGCGACACCTGCGGGCAGACGGCGACGACCTCACCCACGTCCTGCCCGACAAATTTTATTTCGACGATGGATTGAGCCGACAATTCGGCAATTTTTCGGGTATATGCGCCCGTATTATAGGTTGCGTTTAACATATTTCCTCCCTGTTACAAGGTATCATATGCCGCACGCACGCCGATTATTACCGCTTATTACCGCGTTTTGGGTTGAATTTTTACTCTGCCGCAGAGAATTTCCGAATACGAATATGCGGTTTTGCCCAAGAAATTTTTATCAAACGGGCTGACGGTGAAAAGGGACGGATATACTCCGTTTAGCGTTGCGGGGAAAGTTACGAATTTGTTGCGCCCCAAATTGAGTTTTACGGTGACGTTTTGACCGTTAAGACCGCGTATCATTTCCTTTATGGAATTGATTGTGGAAGTAGCTTTAATCATACTTCTATTATTTACAATTTAAGGAAAAATATGCAGCCCGCGCCTTTGGCGCGGGCTGCATATAATAATGGCATATCGGTTAGAAATCTTCGTCGTCCTCGTCATCCTCTTCGTCTTCATCGTCCTCATCGTCTTCGAAATCGTCGTCTTCGAGGTCGTCCAGCGAATCCACATCTTCGCTTTCAAACATATCGTCGTCCTCGCCGTGATAGAGGTCGTCCTCTTCCTCGTCTTCCTCTTCGAGTTCGGCTTTAAGTTCGTCGTCCAACTCCGTCTCTTCTTCGGATAGGTCGGCGTCGTCCTCGTCGAGGTAGTTCTTCCACTCCTCGTCCTTGTCGATATCGACCTCTTCTTCCTCCTCGTATTCCTTCTGACGGCGGCAATTTTCGCACATCTTTTCGCCGGGGGACAGAGGATTTACGCCGCATACAGGGCAGACTTCGTCGTATTCGAGTTCGGAATCGACTTCTTCCAGCTCGTCGTCGTCAAGGTCCGCGAATTGCAGCCTGTTGCCTTTCATTTCGGCAATGCAGACGTCGCAGTATTCCTGTTTATCCTTATCTATATAATTCAGTTCGCATCTGGGGCATTTGATGTATTTTACCATAAGCGCATTATTCTCCGTAGGCTTTTATACAGCATATTCCGAGTAATAATCATAATGTTTTTAAGCTGCGTAAATCGGTAACATTATATTCATATTTATTGCATTTGTAAACTGTTTTATAGCCGAAATTTTTAAAAAATTTTAAATATTAAGGGAGATTATGATATGCAAGTTTATGCAACGGAAGCCCAATCTATGCAAAACTACATTTTTTGAAAGCTTGCGCGTTTTCTATTCTATTAAAATTGCCAAAAGAACTTAAAAAGCCCTTGCATGAAGCAAGGGCTTTTTAATATATTTCGTTGATATATTTTGTTTTATTTGTCGGTATCGTCCTCATAGACGTTTACGTTCTTGTCGTCGGTGGTATCCACCTTTATCCTGCGGCTTGAATTTGCAGGCTGTTCACTCTTATGCGCCTTGCGTATTATGAATACCGCAAGCAGAATTGCGCCGCCTATCACCAAAATTCCCGCAAGGCACATACCTATAATAAAGAACACGCGCGCAACGGTGTTTAAGCCGTCCCACCAGCTTGTCTCTTCCTTTACGGGCCACGATTGGAGATATTCCGACCTGAAACCGTCGCGAATCGCCGTAGCGTCCTCTGCGGTCATTTCGCCCAAAGTCGAGTAGTAATAGTCGCGGCGGTTTGCATAGACGTTCTTTCCGTTGACCTTTCTTGTCGCCGTGTAATCCGCCCAGTCGTTATCCGCGGAGGGATTCAGGAAATCGGCAAGTTTTTTCAAAGTGGCTTCGGAATAGACGGGGTCGTCGTCCTTTTCAAGCTCCGCATTGCAGGCGACGGCAAGCTCGTCCACGTAAGCCTTGTCGGCGGTGTAGAAAAGATATTTTGCCGCGTTGGAAAGATTTGCGTAAATTTCCGCGTCGTACTTTGCGCTGTCCGCATAGCCCGCGATTATTCCCTCGCTGCCCGCCGCGCCGTCGTAAAGTTTGTTCAACTCGTCAAGCTGCGCGTTAGTCATCAGCCCGCCGTTGTCTTGTTTAAGGTTAAACGCCATTATATAGTTATAAGACGTCATTTTATCTGTTTCGGAAGCGAAAAGAATGTTTCCGTCGATAAATTCGGGCGCGTACCAGCTTGAAGAAGAATCGAGGTCGAGTATTTTCACAGCGGTGTATTCACCGACAACGTCGTCAGCGTGCATACCGTCGTAATCGCCCCAGCTGCCCGAATAGTTAATGCGGTAGAACGTGTAGCCGTTGCCGCCCGTAAGCGAATAATAAAGATATTTGTTTTCGGTATCAACTTTAAGCAAAGTAGCCGTACCGCTGCCTACTATTCTGTAATAATTTTCATTGTCGATATTTGCCGAAAGCTTGCCGTTATCGACATAGTTTATGGCAATACCGCCGCCGCTTTCGGCTATAAGAACGGCTTCGAGTTCGCCGTTTTCTCCGAAGATATATTTATATGAATCCGCGTTGCTTCCGTTGTTGAGAATCTGGGCTTCGCCCTGTACGGGGTTGTCCGTTACGGGGTTCCAGCTTGCTCCAACAGCGCTGTCTTTCAGGGAATAGAGATATTCCGCCGAATTTTGGGTGGTGTGACGGGTATAGAACAGCGTGCCGTTCAGGTAAGTTTCAAGCGTGTAGGTATAAATCAAATCGTTTTTGACCGATTCGTCCTGCGGCATATAGTTGAAAGGCGTCTTTTCGGTAGTCTTTCCGCCTATACCGTCGAATACAAGGTCGCCGCAGTTAATATAGCGGTTGGTTTCTTCGTCCCACCAAAGAAGTTTGCTTGTGTCGTATTCCTTGGGGGTCGAAGCATCCGCACAAACCCTGTAAACCTGGTTATAAGATTCGGTTGCGCCCGTTGCAAAACCCGAAACGCCCATCGTATAGTAAACCATGGGATTAGTTTTATCTTCCGCGTCGAAAAGATATGAGGAAATATTATAGGCAAGCAGCACGTCCTCGCCCGTGGAAGTATTTACGGAATGTAAGTTGGTTACGCCCGAACTCTCACCGAACATAGTTTCGCTTGTGGCGACATAAAGGATATAAACCTCGTCGCCGGCTTCGACGAAACGGAAGTCGTAAGCCGTAGAGGGGAAAGTAACGAAAGCGTCCTTCATGGATTCCGTGCCGTCGAGCTTGGTGCGCTTCAATTCGAGCTTGGAGTTCTGGACGACGCCGTCCGAATTTCTCGCCGTGGAGGGCGTGGAATAATAGATATAATCGCCGTAAACGAATATACCCGAATTATAGTTGCCCGAATACGCTATCTGCGGAACGACCGTCTGCACCGACGTGTAGTTGCGGGCGTTCAAATCGGACTTGGAAATGCGCTTTATAGCGCCCTTGTCGGGAGTGCCGTAGGCATTGTCCGCTGTGTTGGAAGCGATGCCGTTCACGAAATAGACGTAATCGCCCTTTTCAACCGCAAAACCGCCGTTGGATACGGCTTCGGAACCGGTAAAAATTCCGTTCCCGCCGAGCTGTGTGCTGTTGTGGTATGCCGAACAACCCGCAGTTGCGGTTATGCCGAGGGCTACAACCGAAGCGAGTGTCGCGCATATAATTTTAGTGACAGGTTTTTTCATTATAAATAAATCTCCGCAAGAGAAACAAAATTACATTTTCAGTATTTTTTATTATACACTAATCGATATTTTTAAGCAATAAATTTAACTTGGTTTTTGACAAAAAAAGTTTAAAAGGAGTGTAGTTATTGGAAAAATTTGCGCTTTTGAATTTACTTAAAGCCATAGACAGTCTGAAAAACGCGCAACCGTCGCAAAACGGAAGCTCTCCGCCGCCTTCTTTTACGGCTTCCGAGCCCGCGCCCGCCGCGCCGAACGCGCCGACCGTATCTCCTACAACGTCAGTTTCTCCTTCGCCGCATTACGAAACGGACGGCTACAACCCGAACGGACAGAAACTGCCGAACATTATGTACGAAACGCTTGTGCGGCATGAGCAGATAAGTTACAGAATTAAAAACAAAAGATAGCCGCGGCGTTTTAAAACGCCGCGGCGGCAAGCCGTTTTAATTATGTCTCGGTCCGACTTGCAGACGGATATGTCTGGGCAGACCGTTCACCCAAAGCGGGGTTATTTCCGCCTGTATAAGCGGATATATGTAATGGATAAGCTCGTTCGTAACGTATGTTCCGTCCTCGGTTATCCACTCGGCGGGAACTTTCTTTTCGACATTTGCTATAAAATGAACGTCGGCGGGCTCCGTTATGCACATATACGGGTCGTCCGAAATTCTCTTTAAGGTTATAACTTCCCCGTTATGACCTTCGAAAGCCGCTTTTACTGCCGCGCCGCCCACGTTGTAGGCTTCGGTAACGTCAACGCGCGACTGGATATGCGAAGCGCAACGCTGCAACGAGGACAATTCGATTGCCCTTGTTTTAACTCCGAATTTCTTTGCCACCTCGCCCGCAAGATAGCGCGCCGTGCCCGCGAGCTGCTTGTGCCCGAAAGCGTCAACATAATCGACGTGGTCGGATAATTCGCACACGTACCTGCCGTCCTTGACCTTTATGCCCTCGGAAGCGGCTATTACGACGGAACGTCCCTCTTTCAGAAGCCCGCCTACTTTATCGAGGAATTTATCGGGTTCAAATACGACCTCGGGCAGGTAAATTGCGTCAACGCCCTCGCAGTCCTCGCCCTTGGCAAGCGCCGTGGCGGCTGTAAGCCAGCCGGCGTTGCGTCCCATTACCTCTATTATAGAAACGACGGGATAATCGTAAACAAGACCGTCGCGGATAATCTCCTTTGTGGTCGCGGCTATGTATTTTGCGGCGCTGCCGAAACCGGGAGTATGGTCGGTCACGGCAAGGTCGTTGTCTATTGTTTTGGGAACGCCCATAAACCTTATGGGGCTTTTTATTTTTGCGCCGTAGTCCGTAAGTTTTTTGATAGTATCCATCGAGTCGTTGCCGCCGATGTAGAAAAACGCATAAATTTCAAGCTCGGTCAGAATATTGAAAATTTTCTCATAGACCGCCTCGTTTCCCTCCAAATCGGGAAGTTTATAGCGGCACGAACCGAGAAACGAGGAAGGCGTCCTCTTCAAAAGGTCGTTGTCGAGGTCGTTTTTAAAGCGCTGGGAAAGATCGACAATATCCCTGTCCAAAAGCCCTTTAATGCCGTGAACCATTCCGTACACGCTGTCCGCGCCCCTGTCTTTCGCCGTTTTGAAAACGCCCAAAAGGCTTGAATTTATTACGGCAGTGGGTCCGCCCGACTGACCGACTATTACGTTTTTCATTGAGATTTCCCCCTAAATTCCAAAAATTATTCTACGGATAGACGCACCGTACTTATTATATTGTATCATAAAAAACTCAAAAAGCAATATACAAATAAAAATTTTTGTCGCTTTTTTGCGGCGACCTTTTTATTTAAACGCATATTTAACGACCATTATATGCTTACAGAGCAAAAAAAATTGGCTTGCCCGATAAGGCAAACCAAATTCTTTTTATCTCTTTGAGAACTGAGGCGCACGGCGTGCTTTTTTCAAGCCGTACTTCTTTCTTTCCTTGACGCGGGGGTCGCGGGTAAGGAAGCCTTCCTTTTTAAGTGCGGGACGGCAGCCCTCCTCCGCTTGGAGCAATGCCCTTGCCACGCCGAGACGGATAGCTTCCGCCTGACCTGTATAGCCGCCGCCATAGACGTTTACCAAAACGTCGTACTTGGCTTCCGCGCCCAAAAGCACGAGAGGCTGCTTAACCTTATACTGCAAAACCGATTGAGGGAAATAGTCCTCGAAAGCCCTGTCGTTTATCTTTATAACGCCTGTTCCTGCGGGAATAAGGCGGACGCGTGCTATCGCCTTCTTTCTTCTGCCTGTTCCCCAGAATTGAAGCTTTTTCTTTATATTAGTTTTAGCCATAATTAAAGGACCTCTCTCACCTTAAAATAATTTGAGTTCTTCGGGCTTCTGCGCCGCATGATTGTGTTCCGCGCCCTTGTAAACTTTAAGCTTTTTAATCATATCTCTGCCGAGCGAATTTTTGGGAAGCATACCGCGCACGGCTTCATATACTGCCAAATCGCTTTTTTCGGCAAGCATCTTTTTATAGGATACTTCCTTCAAGCCGCCGATGTAGCCCGTGTGGTATCTGTAATATTTATCGGTAAGCTTTTTGCCCGTTAAAACCACCTTATCGCAGTTTACGACAATGACGAAATCACCCGTATCGACGTTGGGCGTGAAAATAGGCTTGTTTTTGCCGCGAAGTATGGCGGCAACCTTAGAAGCAAGTCTGCCGAGGGGAACGCCGGCGGCGTCAACGACGTACCACTTTCTATCTATTGCCTCCGCCTTTGCCATGTAGGTTTTCATTTTCTACTCCTTAAAAATGCCGTTTTCAACGGCTTTTCCTATCTCAATGTTACAATGTAAGCCTATTTTATTATGAAATTTAATATCTGTCAAGCTGTTTTGAGTTTGGTTTACAAAGTTTTTTAAAAATTTGTATTAAATTTATCCCGCCCGTATTTCGGGCGTTTTCGGGCTTTTTCCCCCGATTTCCGCCGGCTTTACGCCCTTTAATATATATATGGTATATATAAGCCTTTCGGTATGCAAAATCCGCGGCGGACGGATTTGTTCCGCCCGCCGTATAGTTTAACGGAATTTGGCGCAAATACCCTTTCAGCGGGGTTCGAGCACCGCCTTTATGCGCTTTATGCCTGCGGATACGTTCTCTTGCTTGGCTATTTTGAAAACGCCCAGCTCTCCCGTGCTTTTCGCGTGCGGACCGCCGCATATCTCCTTCGAAAACTCGCCTATTGTATAAGTTTTAACTCTTTCGCCGTATTTGTTTTCGAAAAGACCCGTAAAGCCCTGCGCCTTCGCCTCTTCAAGGGACATCTCTTTCATTACGACGGGAACGTTAAGGGCGATTTGCTCGTTTACAAGCCTTTCCACCTCCGCCACTTCTTCGGGCGTCAGCTTGCGGGGGAAGTTGAAGTCGAAGCGCAACCTTTCCTCCGTAATGTTGCTGCCTTTCTGTTCCACGTCGGGCGAACATACTATTTTCAACGCCGCGTGCAAAAGGTGCGTAGCGGTATGAAGCCTTGTAGTTTCCTCTTTATGGTCTGCAAGCCCGCAGGCAAATTTCTGTTCGCTGCCCGCGCGGCTTTTTTCCTGGTGCTCGGCATAAGCCGCGGAATAGCCCTTTACGTCAACGGTAAATCCCCTTTCGCGCGCCATTTCGCCCGTGATTTCAACGGGGAAACCGTAAGTATCGTACAAATGGAAAGCGGTTAATCCGTCGATTTCGCCGCCCGCGGGAAGATTTGCGGTTGCTTTTTCAAATTCGCGCAAGCCCTGTTGCAGAGTTTTGGAGAATTTCAGCTCCTCCTTTTCAAGCTCCTCCTCTATGCGCGCGCGGTTTTGCGCAAGTTCGGGATATACTGGCGAATACTTTTCGATAACCGTCAGTGCGACTTCCTTCAAAGAACCCTGAGGAAGCCCTATGTTCCTGCCGAAGCGCACCGCACGACGGATAATTCTGCGCAGAATATAGCCCTGGTCGGTGTTGGAGGGAACTACCCCTTTCGGGTCGCCCAACATGAAAGTCGCGGTGCGGATATGGTCCAGAACCACGCGGAATGCGCGGGTAACTTCGCCGCCCTCCGAATATTTTTTCCCCGTAAGGGATTCTATCTTTTCTATGGTTTTTTCGAACACGTCCGTTTCATAGACGCTGTCCTTCCCGCACAGGATACAGAGCGTGCGTTCAAGCCCCATTCCCGTATCCACGTTTTTCTGTTTTATAGGCTCGAACTTGCCCTCGGCGTTCTTATTATACTGCATGAACACATCGTTCCATATTTCGAGGAAAGTGCCCGCGGGCGCTTTTTCAAAATCGAAAGGTCCCAACTTGTCCGCTTCGGCGCGGTTGCGGATTATATGCATTTCCGTATCGGGACCGCAAGGTCCGGTCGTGCCGGCGGGTCCCCACCAGTTGCCAGATTTGGGAAGATAAAATATATGGTTCTTTTTAATGCCGCACTTTTCCCATATAGCCGCGCTTTCTTCGTCGCGGGGACAATCGCCGTCGCCCGCAAAACAGGTTACCGCGATATCGTCCGCGGGTATTCCGAGGTATTTTTCGGAAGTAAGAAATTCAAACGACCAGGGAATCATCTCTTTTTTGAAATAATCGCCGAGCGACCAGTTGCCCAGCATTTCGAAAAAGGTGCAGTGCGAGGAATCGCCCACCTCGTCTATGTCGCCTGTGCGCACGCATTTCTGCACGTCGCAAAGGCGGTTGCCCGCAGGGTGCTTTTCGCCCAGCAGATAGGGTACGAGGGGGTGCATGCCCGCCGTCGTAAACAGCACTGTGGGGTCGTTTTCGGGGATAAGCGAAGCCGAAGGAATTACGGCGTGACCCTTTTCCCGAAAGAATTCCAAAAACATTTCGCGTAAAGTTTCAGATGTAAACCGTTTCATATATATACCTTACTTTTTGATTATCGTATAACCGTCCTTACCGTCTTTAACGGCGTAGCCCAGCCCGTCTATTTGGGCGCGCAAGCCGTCCGCTTCAACCCAATTCCTGTTCGATTTTGCCTGCCAGCGGCGTTCCGCAAGTTCTTTAACTTCGGCGGGAATTTCCTCTTTTGCGGACTGCGGATTTTTTTGGGCGACTTCGGCAAGATATGACGCGGCGTCCTTTTTGAAAAGTCCCAAAAGCGAATACGTTTTGCGTATTTGCGCCACGTCGTCCGCGCAGGAAGAATCGTTTGCGGCAAGCTTTTTTTCAACCGATTTGAAAAGCGGATAAAGTTCGGACAGCGCAAGCGAAGTATTGAAGTCCTCGGACATGTCCTCGTCGAACTTGCGGTCTATCGCAGGGTTGCCCGCCGAGCCTTTTCCGAATTTATTCTCTACCGCCCCTATCGTTTCGTAAAAAGCGGTAAGGTGCTTTTCGGCTTCGGGAAAAAGGTCGTCGGTTATGTTTATGTCGTTTCTGTAATTGTTTTGCAGAAGCGCGAATTTTATGGCTTCGTTGGTGTATTTTTTAAGCAAATCTTCGAGAAGCAGAGAATTGCCCAGACTTTTGGACATCTTCTGTCCGTTTACTTTGATAAGCCCGTTATGTGTCCAATATTTCGCGAACTGTTTGCCCGTAAGACTTTCGGACTGCGCGATTTCGTTTTCGTGGTGGGGAAAAATAAGGTCTCGCCCGCCGCCGTGGATATCAATACGGTCGCCGAAAGCCGCCCTGTTCATCGCCGAACACTCAATGTGCCAGCCGGGCCGTCCCTTACCCCATGGGGAATCCCAGCAGATTTCCCCTTCCTTTGCCGATTTCCAAAGCGCAAAGTCTGCCGGATTGCGCTTTTCTTCGTCGTTTTCAACGCGCACGCCGTTCAGCATATCCTCCACCGAACGGTTGGAAAGACAGCCGTATCTTTTAAAGCTTTCCACCGAAAAATAAACGTCCCCGTTGGCGGCTGGATAGGCGTTTCCCTTTTCGATAAGTCTTTGTATAAAGTCGATAATGTTATCGATATTTTCCGTAGCTTTAAGCCAAAGAGTGGGGTCGTCTATTTCCATTTCGCGCATTACGCCGTTGATTTTTTCAATCATCATGGCGGCGTACTTGTCTGCGGGAATACCCGTCTCCTTGCTTTTGGCGATAATTTTATCGTCAACGTCCGTATAGTTGCGCGCATAAGTGACGGCGTAGCCCTGCTTTTCGAGAAATTTGCGCATTATGTCGTAGATAAGCGCCTGATAGCCGTGTCCCACGTGGGCTTCGCCCGAAACGGTTATACCGCACGCGTACATCTTCACCTTTCCCTCTTCGAGGGGAACAAATTCTTCTTTACGCCGCGTTAAACTGTTATAAATCCTCATAATCCCTCATTCCTGTGCGCGGAAGCCGCGAAAGCCTTATATACTGTATTATATACTCAACCGCAGGCAAAATCAATCTATTTTCGTAAGCAAAACAAGCTTGTGAATGAATTTTTTGAGTTTGAAAAAAATTCACAGACTTATGAATTTTTGTTTAAAACCGCCCTTGTATCCTTGACATATTTATGTTAATAGTTTACAATATTAACGGAATCGTGATTTGCTGTTAATTTTTCACAACGGAGCGTTTTATGAAAAGAGAAAGAATAGAAGAAATTGCCGAAATTCTGGATAAACGCGGCAAAATGACCCTTGAACAGCTTGAAGAAATATTCCCTAACGTTTCGCAAATGACTTTAAGGCGGGATTTGTTCCAGCTTGAAGAGGACGGAAGAATCATACGCATCCGCGGCGGCGCAATGTCCGTTAAAGAAGTGCAGAAAGTTTCCGGCGAAGCCTATACAAAAAAATCGGCTTTGAATACCGACGCGAAGATAATCATCGCGCAGAAAGCGGCGGCGCTTATTGACGAAGGCTCCTGCGTGTTCATCGACGGCGGCACTACCGCTATGTATCTTTCAAAGGAAATTCCCGACAGGAACTGTACCATTTTTACTAACGGCATAGCCGTGGCTATGGAACTTGCGCAAAAAAAGAACGTGAACATAACCGTTGTGGGCGGACAGCTTATGAAAGACAATCTTTCCACCTCTTCCCCCGCTTCAAAGGATTATTTCGACCTTACCAACTTCGAAATCGCAATAGTTTCGGCGACGGCGTTCACTCCCGAACAGGGGTTCTCCTGCAACAGCCAGATTGAAAGCGACCTTTTGAAAAGAGTCTTTAAGAAGGCGCGGCAGGTATATATGATGCTTGACAGCTCAAAAATAGGCAAAATCAATCCATATACTTTTGCGAAAATCCAGGACATAGACGTACTTATCACCGACGACCATTTCCCCAAGGAATACAAAAAGATATTCGAGGACAACAACATCGTCGTTATGTAAATTCGATATGTAAAGTCGTTTTAAAGACCTAAAACAGAATAAAAATCCACCCGCACAGCGGGTGGTATTTCATTTTCGGGCAAAGCCCTAATCGTTACTGGCTACGCACAAGTGCGCCGGAGAATCGGCCTGCCAGCCATGCATTTGTTACTTGCTCCCCTTGAAAAGGTCATTCGGGTCAAACACGCTCAATTGGTCTGTTTCTTTATCATGTTTTAATTGGTTTGCTATGTACTCCTTTATTGCCGCGGTGTTCTTCCCTACTGTATCTACATAATATCCCTTACACCAAAATTCGCGATTGCGGTATGCAAATTTCATATTGCCCCACTTTTGGTATATCATTAAACTACTTTTACCTTTCAAATATCCCATGAATCCCGCAACGCTCATTTTGGGCGGTATGCTTACCAACATGTGTATATGGTCAGGGCAGATTTCCCCTTCCAACACTTCTACACCTTTCCATTGGCATAATGTTCTTAATATCTCCCGTATTTCCAAGCGTTTTTCTTCAAAAAATACCTTTCGCCTATACTTGGGTGCAAACACTATATGGTACTTGCAATTCCACTTCGTATGTGCTAAACTATTCGTGATGTTATTTTGCTCTGGCATTATAATTATCCTCCGATTGTGTAAATTTTTTAGACTGGCAGGTCTTACTTGATTCTACACAATCGGAGTTTTATTTTCAAGTCCTATCGGTTAACCTCTTTTGAACCCCGCCACTATGGCGGGGATTTCTTATACAATAAGCCGCCCGTCCCCGCGGAGGGGACGGGCGGCTTTTAAATTGCCGCAAAAAACGCATTACGTATTAAATTTAATTGCCGCTATTCCGTTCTAAGCGCTACGACGGGGTCTTTCTTTGCGGCGGCGGAAGCGGGTATCAAGCCGGACACAAGCGTCAGCGCAACGCTTACGCCTATCATTACGGCGGCCTGCCACAAGGGGAGCGCCGCTATACGGTGTATGCCGAACGCCGCGCCGAGCGCGAGATTTAAAATTCCCGACAGAAGATAAGTTACGCCTATGCCTACAAGCCCCGCGGCAAACCCGATTATAAACGTTTCGGCGTTGAAAAGCCGCTTTATATCCTTCTTTCTTGCGCCGACCGCGCGCAAAATTCCTATTTCTTTTACGCGCTCAACGACGGATACGTATGTGATTATTCCCACCATTACGGTTGAAACGACAAGGGAAAGCGCGGTAAACGCAATAAGCGCTATCGTAATCATCTGTATCATAGTGTTGACCATTGTGATTATTAATCCCACGGCGTCGGTATAAGTTATTTTCTGCGCCTCGCCGAGATTGCCCACCTCGATTGTCTCTCCCGCGGCGTTAGTATAATTAAGCGTTCCGCCGCCTTCATTGCAGGCGTCGTTCCACTTGTCAAGCCAATCGGTAACAAGATTTTTGCTGTCGAAGTCGAGCGGATATATGCTGAAAGAAACGGGCAAATCGTTACCTGCAAGCATACCGGGCGTTACTTCGTAGGGATTAGAACCCGAGCTTCCGCCCATTCCCCCCATCATTCCGCCCATCATGCTCATGGCGTTTCCGGCGTTGATTAAAAGCGCGGTATCCTTTTCGAGTTTAGGCTTGCCGTTTTCCAAATAGGTAAACTCATAATTATACGGAAGGAGAGAAAGGCTCTTTTTCTCGTTACCGTTGACATATTTGGCGATTTCGCTTTCCATGCCGCTTTGAATAGTGTGTTCGGTAAGCGCTTTCGTATAATAAAGCCCCGTAGAAAGACAGCCGTAATTTACGCCTTTTTTCCTTTGCAGCATTACCCGCACTTTCATATCTATCTTGCCCTCGTCCTTGTTTTCGCCGAACGAAGCTTCGTTTATATTATAAGTATAAGCCGCGCCTATCATTTTCGCGGGTAATTCCTGTTTCCCTGCGTTAGTATTCAGGCTGAAAATTTCGTCGCCGGACGCTGTGCGGTAAATAGTATCGTTGGGATACCAGGTGAAAGTTTTTGCGTTTTCGCCCACAAAAAAGCCGTAATCCTTGCCGTTTTTGATTATGTCCTTTATCTTTCCCTCGAAAAACTCCGGCGCGCCCGCCGCTTTGTAGGCGAAGTTTAAAAATTCGTCCTCGGTAAGATATCCGTACTGCGCGAAATTCAAATCGGAAAATTCGTAGTCGTCAACCACCATTATAAGGCTTTCCTTGTCGCGGAAAATGGATTTAAGCTCATCCTCCGTTAAATTTTCGGTTTTGCCGAGGTCGGTTGCGAGAATATCGTACTGCGAAAGGATATATTCGTAGTTATCCGGAATTTCGCGGAAAGACGTAACCGTGCTTATCATTGACGAATACTGTTTATATTCATCCACTTCTCCCAAAACGGACGTGTACATGGAACGTATCCCCGTTACGGAATATCGCCCGCTTACGTCCTGCGAGGAATCTATTTTGTCGTTAGACACCTTGAAATCCGTATATATGTAGTTTGACATATCGAAAGCATAGCCGAATTGCAGCGCATTGTAATAGTCCTGCGGCATGGCTTCGACATAATTTTTGTAATCATAGGTTATTTCGTTGGTAGTCATTGCGCCGTCGAAATTCATAAGCGTTTCCAAAAGGCTGTCAACATACACCTTGTCTTTCAGCTTTTCGATTTCCACCTTCTGCCCGCTCGAACTCGCTATATCCATAAGCGACGAAAAATCGATAGCCGTTTCGGTTACCTGCAAAGGATAGCCCGAAAGCATATCGTTTTCCATAGAGGCGATATAATTCTGAACCCCTGCGGAAATTGCAAGCACCATGGAAACGCCGATTATCCCTATACTGCCCGCGACAGAAACCATAGCCGTGCGCTTGAATTTGGAAAGAAGATTTTTAAGGGACAGAGAAAACGCCATACGCATAGACATGGACGTCCTCTTTTTGCTGCCCTTATTCGTTTTATGTCCGGCGTTCTGCACGCCGCCGTTTTGTTGCACTTCGTTTTGTTCGTCGGCATTTTCCGCCGTTTCGGATTTAGTTTCCGCCGCGGTTTTTTCAGGCGCGGGTTCTTCCCCGCCGTCGTAAGGGCGGGTGTCGTCGATAATTTCCCCGTCGAGCAATCTTATTATGCGCGTAGAGTACTTTTCCGCAAGTTCGGGGTTGTGCGTTACCATTATTACAAGCCTGTCTTGCGAAATTTCCTTTAAAAGCTCCATAATCTGGACGCTCGTCTTGCTGTCCAAAGCGCCCGTCGGTTCGTCGGCAAGCACTATTTCGGGGTCGTTGATAAGCGCGCGGGCAATAGCCACACGCTGCGCCTGACCGCCCGAAAGCTGGTTGGGGCGGCTTTTAAGCTTATCGGAAAGCCCTACTTTTTCAAGCGCCTCGATTGCGCGGCGGCGGCGTTCGTCCTTGCCCACGCCCGAAATGGTAAGCGCAAGCTCCACGTTCTGCAAAATCGTCTGGTGTGGAATCAGGTGATAGCTTTGGAAAATAAAGCCTACCGAATGGTTCCGGTAAGTATCCCAATCCCTGTCGCCGTACTTCTTGGTGGAAACGCCCTCTATCAAAAGGTCGCCCGAAGTGTATTTGTCCAGCCCGCCGATGATATTTAAAAGAGTAGTTTTGCCGCAACCCGACGCGCCGAGTATCGATACAAATTCGTTTTTGCGGAATTTAACGGAAACGCCGCGCAGCGCGTGCACCACTCCCCCCGCAACGGGATAATCTTTTTTTATATCGTAAAGTTCAAGCATAAATCTCCGTGACAATATACGCGTATATATTTTGTATATAATAATTCAAAAAAATGTATAATTTGAAAACGGATTGTGAAATCCCGTTAAAATTTAAATTTTCGCGGGTTTATTTTTATTCTTTTTTCCGTCTTTGTCACCGCCGCCCAAATTGGTTTCGGTATAGCTTCTCAATTCATCCGTTAAAGACCTCGACGACTTAAAAGGAAATACGAAGCTCGCTTTTTTGTGCTCGCGCTGTTCGATTTTATCGTGCACGCTCTCTTTAAGTTTTTCGAACGATACGACGATTTTATTCTCCTTTGCGAATTTGCGGATTTTCGCCGTAAGATTGAGCGAGTGTCCGACGTCAACCAAAAATATGCCGAGGAAAAGCCCCACGATAAAGGAAAATTCTATATTTTCCACGAACCAAACCACGGCGTCTATCACATACAGGCGTATTACGAAGTAGTAAAACGCGCCAATGAGCAGCCAGAAAAAGGAAAACAACGGACATATTATGCCCTGAATGTTTCCGCGCCTGTCGGAATAATCCCACAGCTTGATTTTCATTCCCTTGATGAAAATCAAGCCCGCAAGGTATTCAATCAAAGTCATTGACGCGCCCATTATCAAAATAATCAGCACGGCGTCCAGCCAGGGATAGCCCGTATATATAGGCAGGAAAGATATAAGAAACAATCCCACTATCCCGAAACCGTAAAGCGGCAGATACGGTCCCGTCAGAAATCCGGGATTTATCCACTTTTTCGCCGTAAAAAATCTTCTGAAAAGCACCTCCGTGACCCAGCCCAGCATGCTTCCCGTTATGAACAAAAAGCAAGCGACAAGCAACGCGCTGTAAATAGCCATTTTCTCCTCCGTAAATCAGCGGATTGCCGCGGCAAGCCGTTTTATAGTACGTTCTTTACCCAAAATACCCATTATTGTGCACAAATCGGGCGAATTTGCGCTGCCCGTTACGGCAATTCTGAGAATTTCCGCAACATCCGAAACGCTGCCTTTATAGGCTTCGGGATTCTTTTTATATTCGCCCGTTTCGGCGGCGAAACCGACCTTGGGCGCAATCTCCTTCACCTTTGCAAACCACGTCTGGTTGTCGTCGTCTGGGTCATATACCTTTGCAAATTCTTCGAGGACGGTGTTCACCGTTTCATCGCCGAACCTGAAATCGTAACGGGGCTTAAAGGTATCGTCGAAGAAATAATCCAAAAGTCTTATGCCCTGTTCGGCGCGCTCGATATCCTTACGGCGCTTCTTTCCCGCCGTGCCCATTACCAAATTGAGGACTTTTATAATATATGCCCCGTCGGCAAAATGCTGTTTATCCGAAGCGCTTCCGAACTCATCTACCCAGCTATTAAGAAAAGCGTAACATTCCTCCGCGGAAAGCGTTGAAATTTCCGTTTTGGAAATGTCGTTCAGCTTGTCAAGGTCGAACAAAGCGCCGCTCTTGCCCATTTTTTCCACTTTGAATTTAAATTCCCGGTAGTCTGCGCCCGGATTTTTCAGCTGCCATTCCTCGAAATCGGAATTTAAAAGGGTCATAAGATATTTTACGACAGCGGCGGGATAATAACCCGCCTTTCTGTAATAGTCAAGCGAAAGTTCGGGGTCTTTGCGCTTGGAAAGCTTGCGCTTGCCGCCGTTCTCCGCTTTCATAAGCGAACACGTGTGCGCATAAACGGGCGGTTTAAACCCGAGAACCTTGTGCAATTCAAGGTGTATAGGCAGGCTGGAAAGCCATTCTTCCCCCCTTATTACAAGGGTGGTGCGCATAAAATGGTCGTCTATGGCATGCGCGAAATGATAAGTAGGTATTCCGTCCGACTTCAAAAGCACTACGTCCTGGTCGTTTTCGGTAACGGCAATTTCCCCTTTTATCGCGTCGCGGAAAGTTATTTTATTTGAAATATCCCCTTGGGATTTAAGCCTTATTACGAAGGGTTTGCCCGCTTTTAGGTTGGAATAAATTTCCTCTTCCGAAAGATTTCTGCATTTGGCAAACTTTCCGTAATAGCCGGTTGTAAGCTTTTCGGCGTTTTGCGCCTCGCGCACCCTGTCCAGCTCTTCCGCGGTACAAAAGCACGGATAGGCATAGCCCTGCGCGATAAGCCGCTTTGCGAAAGCGCGGTAGATTTTTGCGCGCTGCCGCTGGTAATACGGACCGTATATGTTTAGGCGGGATTGGATTTCCGCGCCCTCGTCGAATTTTATTCCGAAATAATCGAGCGAACGTATTACGCTTTCCACCGCGCCGTCAACTTTTCGCTTATCGTCGGTGTCCTCTATGCGCAAATAAAAAATACCGCCCGAGGTATGCGCGGCGCGTTCGTCGGCAAGCGCCGAATAAAGGTTGCCGAGGTGTATGAAGCCCGTAGGCGACGGCGCAAGTCGGGTGACCTGCGCGCCCTTAGGCATTTCGCGCGGGGGATAAATTTCCTCGTATTTGTCGGGGTCCAAAAGGTCCTCGTCGGGAATAAGCGCCGAAGCAAGTTTTTCCAAATCCATAAAATTTTCTTCCTCTTTCATTAAAAATACGGATACGTATTGCGTTTTTTGCCGTTATTATTTTTTTCGCGATGCGAACCACCTGTAAACGAACCACAGGATTATCAGCACCTCGAAAACTGCGGCGACGATGTACAATAAATAAATCTGCGTGAACGTCGGCGCGAATGTTATTACATATATGTGAAAAATCAGCACGCAAGCCCAAAGAATCAGCGAGCTTGCAAGCGCGTTCGTCACCCTGTTCCCCCATTTTGCGGAAAAGACCGTTAAAACTATTCCCGTAGGCAGAGGCGCGATGACGAATACGAGATACGCATATGTTGCCGTGGCGGGAATGAAATAGAACACGACAAATAAGCATGTGGCTATAAACCACACAAGACCTACGCTTAAAGCCGAAATAAACGCGTGGTTGGAAGAAATCCTGCGCCGGGGCTTAGTCTGCACTGCCGCGCCGCCCCCTTTCACAAGGGAATCGAGCGAAACGCCGTAAATATCCGACAACCTTACAAGCACGCGGATGTCGGGAATCGCCTCCCCTCTCTCCCATTTGGATACCGCTTTATCGGAATAATTAAGCATTTCAGCAAGTTGAAGCTGCGTCAGCCCCGCCTGTGTTCTCAACTCCGTAAGGTTTTTGGCGATTATGTCTTTCAAATCTTCCATAGCCGTATTTTAGCATACGCAAGCGAAAAACACAAGCGTTTGCGGCAACTCTACCGTGAGTAGAGTTGGTTTTTTTGTCGGTAGAGTTGTTTTTATAAACAGTTTACCAAAAAATCCAAGCGTGGAGAAAAACTTCATTGTTTTTTCACAAACAATAAATATACTGTTAAGTGAACGGTGCGATTGACGCGCCGCGGAAACTTCAATTTTATGGCGGCGCTTTAAATCCATGCGCCGTCGGGAGCGGAAATGATTAAATTCGACGTATATTGCGATTCGGGGGCGAACATCCCGTTGGAGCTTGTAAAACAGCGCGGAATTAAAATTATTCCTTATACTTTCACCGTAAACGGCGAAGAAAGAAGCTGTTATGACGGCGAACGCGATTTTGCCGAAATCGCAAAGAAATTTTACAATGAAGTGCGCGAGGGCGCGGAAGTGAAAACCTCACTTCTCAGCTCGCATACAATAGCGGAAGCGGTAACGCCCTCCCTCGATGCGGGCAGGGACGTGATAATCACCTTTATATCCTCGGGCATAAGCAGCACTTTCAATCAGGCGAAAGCCGCCGCAGAAGAGCTTTCAAAGAAATATCCCGAAAGGAAAATTTTCGTATGCGACAGTGCCAACGCCTCCATGGGCGAAGGCTTGCAGGTTTTAAGGGCGTGCGATTTAAGGGATATGGGCGAAAGCGCCGAAGCCTGCGCGGAATGGATAGAGAACAACAGATACAAAATAAACAGCTATCTGACCGTGGGCGATTTGAAATATCTTAAAAAGAGCGGCAGAATTTCTGCGACTCTCGCCATTGCAGGCACTTTACTGAACATAAAACCCGTCCTTATGGCGGACGGCGGCGACAACGCGAAAATTGTGTTCCATTCAAAAGCGCGCGGGCGCAAAAAAGCTTTGGAAGCGCTTGCGGAAAACTTTTCGCTTAATGTTGTTGACCCCGAAAACCAGACCGTAGCCGTCTGCCACGGCGATTGCGAGGAGGACGCATTAACCGTTGCCGAACTTTTGAAAGAAAGGGGCGCGAAGGACGTGATTGTGGAATATTACGACCTCTGTACAGGTTCGCACGTCGGTCCCGGAACGGTGGCGATTTTCTTCTACGGCAAGGACCGCCAGACGGGCGTAAAACCCAAGGAAGGGATACTTAGCAAGTTTAAAAAACGTTTGAAGCAGTCTAATTGAACCGAACTTTCATCATAAATTTAGCGGCGGGCGGTCCGTACGGACCGCCCGCCGCTTATATTGCTGATAGTTTTAGTTTTTGAAAGACCTTTTAATCCATATAAAATCCATATAAAGTTAAAAAACCTTAAAGTTCTATCGGAAAGATTCAATGCCGCTTGTCGTAAGCCAACGCTTCGGATTTTTCACGCATTAAATATCCGAGAAAGCCTTCGCAGCCGTCGCGGATATCTGAATACGCTCGCTCGAAATCGCGTGTGTACCATGGGTCGGCTATGTCGCGCGGGTTCGCGGTAAAAGAACAAAGCTTAAAAATCTTTTCCCCGAATTTCCCGCCCGTAAGGCGAAGCACGTCCATTAAATTCATGCTATCCATAACGAGCACGTAATCTGCGTTAATCACATCCCGCAGTGTAAGCTGCCGCGCGGTATGCCCTTCTTTTATGCCGTGGGCTTCAAGCGTTTTCTTCGCAGGGGGATATACGGGATTGCCCGTTTCCTCATCCGATGTGCCGAAAGAGGAGACGTTAAAGCTTAAAGACAGCCCCCTTTCTTCTACCATTTTCTTGAAGATAAGCTCCGCCATAGGCGAACGGCAGATATTGCCTAGACAGACAAAAATTACGGATATCATTCAATCGCCTATTTTAAGCTTCTGCCAGGGTGTGCCGTCGGGTTTGTAGCTTTCGAGATAATCGAGTATTTCGTCGTCGGAAGTGAAATACGTGTACATTTCGTAGGCCTTGAAAGTGATGAACTTGCGTTCCGCCACTTCAAGCATAAATTTTTCAAGATTATCGTAATAGCCGTCGATGTTGTAGATGGCTATCGCCTTTTCATGCCTGCCGAGCTGTTTTAATGTGAGCACTTCGAAAAATTCCTCGAAAGTGCCGATACCGCCGGGAACGATTATAAAAGCTTCCGCCTCGTCCTCCATAGTTTTTTTGCGCTCCGACATGGTATCGGTGTAAGTAATTTCATCACATTCGTCAAAGAGCTGTTCTATACCCTCGTCGCGGAAAAACTTGGGAACTACGCCGTGAACTCTGCCGCCGCCCCGCTTCACTCCGCGTGCCGCCGCGCCCATAAGTCCCGAAGCGCCGCAACCGAAAACGAGGGAATGTCCGCGTTTTGCAAGTTTTTCCCCAAGCTGTTCGACGTAATCTATATATCTTTTTTCTATGTGCGCGCTTGCCGCGCCGAATACGCATATTTTCATGATGTCTCCAAATACGGTATTATATATTATATTTCTTCGCCGCGGTTTTGTCAATTAAAATTACCTTTAACCTTCCCGCGCCTAAACGCTTCGGGCGGGATTTTCATATTATGGATTAGGGGGGGGGTGATTTTATGGAATGGCAGCACATTCTTTGGTCGGCTCTCGGAATAATCGTAACTGCGCTTGTAAGCTGGCTTGTGCACAGGCTTACGGCCTTCCTGAACGCAAAAATCAAGGACGCCGAGGCGCTGAAACTGCTGAACGAGGCGCTGGATATAATTTCGGGTGTAGTAAAAAGCACCTACCAGACTTACGTCGAGGAGCTGAAAAACAAAGACGCGTTTGATGAAAGCGCGCAAAAAACAGCTCTTGAAGCGGCGGTAAAAGCCGCCGAAACGAAGATGTCGGACGGCGTTAAAAAATATATCACCGAAAACTTCGGCGAGCTGACAAGCTGGATTGAAGGACAAATCGAATCTACCCTTTACGATTTGAAAAAGGACAGCAAAAGCGTGGAAAGCTGTAAAAACAAAGCTTAACCGCTGCCCGTCCGCTATTACGGACGGGTACATAACGGGCTGAAATAATTTTCCGCAGTTAACGCCCATAACACAAGGCAAGCGGAGTTTGATACTGTATTGAGCCCCATAAATACAAAACAAACTTTTGGGTTTTTGCGCCAAATTTGCCCCCTTTCAGCCGTAGAGATGCAAGCAAGACAAGGAAAACGAGCACTGCCGACGGGGAGTTTACTTGGAGTAAATGACCTGAGGCAAGCGTAGTTTGATACTGTATTGCGCCGCAAATATGCGGCTGAAACCAAAAGCGCCCCGAGGCTAAATGCCTCGGGGCGCCTTTGGTGGACTTGTTCGTGTCAAATACGCACCGCCAACCCTGTGCGTATTTGCTTGTTATGGTGGACCAGTCGGGACTTGCACCCGAGTCTTACATAGTTCGGAAAAGACTTCTACATACTTATTCCGCCTTTAAACTTGACCGTATCCCCCGACGGACGGGGAGAATATCGGCGCATACCGCGTAAAAATTTCGCCTTATGAATCGCGCGGCAGGCAATCCGAGGGCTATCCGTTTAATTAACGCCCGAAACCGCCAACGGAGCGCGGCTGAGGACGGACCGCTTTAAGTTAAGCGGCGCAAGCGGCGAAGCTTCCCGCATTGAATGCAGGGAAAGCTACAACCTTTTCAGAATTATTTTCTGCGTTTAAATTTAAATTCCGTTTTTACAAAGCCGAGCCTTTGGTATGCTTCTCCTTTCCTCCCTGCGCAATCGAATCTGGAACTGGCCCGTTAATTTTTACGGTAACAATATTATATAGTGTCGGGCGATAAAAAATCAAGCGCTTTATTTTGTTTTTTATTGACAATTTTGCCTAATTGTTTTAAATTTAATGTATGATTTACACGGTTACTTTTAATCCGTCGCTGGATTATTACGTAAAAGTGAATAGTCTTAAAAGCGGAATAGTCAACCGTACTACTGACGAAAGGCTGACTATGGGCGGCAAAGGTCTGAACGTTTCGCTTGCCTTGAACGAGTTGGGCGACGAAAACAAGGCTTTCGCGTTCGTGGCGGGATTTACGGGGAAATTTATAAAAGAACGGGCTATATCCCTCGGGTTAAACTGCCATTTTATAAACGTATCGGGGCAAAACCGCATCAACGTTAAAATCAAAAGCAACATAGAAACGGACATAAACGGTTCGGGAGCGAATGTCTTTCAAAAGGACGTTGATAAGCTTGCGCATAAACTGAAAGCCCTTTTAAAGGCGGGCGACTGGTTGATTGTAAGCGGAAGCGTCCCCTCCACCCTCAAAGATTCGGCCTATGCCGACCTTTTAAAACACATTAACATAAACGAAAGCGTAAAGACGGTAATCGACGCAAGCGGAAACCTGCTTACGGAAACGCTTAAATACAAACCGTTCCTTATAAAGCCCAACATCTACGAAATGTGCGAAATCTTCGGGCTGAAAACAGTGCCCGACATAGAGGGCGTGTTCGCTTACGCGCGGAAATTCCGTGAAATGGGCGCGCGCAACGTCATAGTTTCAATGGGAAGCTCGGGCGCGGCTATGGTGACCGAAACGGAACAGGCATTATACGTACGCGCCGCGAGAGGTCAGCTTATAAATTCCGTCGGCGCGGGAGATTCTCTTATCGCGGGCTTCATACACGAATTTATAAGTACGGGCAGCTATTTTTCGGCTTTGAATTTCGGCGCGGCGGCGGGAAGCGCGTGCGCTTTCACTAAAAATATCGCCACGCGCGAACAGATAGCAAGCGTGGAAAAAATTATGTTATGATAAAATTGTATTGCACATATGCGGATTCATCGGAAGAACGGCTTAAAAACGTTTTAAAAGCATACGTACCCGCAGATTTTACGATTTTACGCACTCCTCTCGGCAAACCGTATATAGAGGGGAATCCCGTTTATTTTTCATTATCTCATAGCGGAAACAGGGCTTTGATAGCGCTTTCCGACAAGCCCGTAGGGGTTGACCTGGAAATTTACCGCGGTCGGGACCGGGAAAGCGTTGTTTCACGCTGGTCTGAAAGCGAGAAAGCCGAAATTTCAGGCGAAAAAGACTTTTTAAAGCATTGGACCGCGCGCGAAGCGTATATAAAACTTTACGGGTATTCCTTGGCAAAAATGTTGAAACGTGTTGAGTTTTGCGGCGGAAAATTGCTGTTTGACGGCGAACCTCAGAAACTTTTTCTGCGGCATTACGACTTAGGCTACGGAATGGCGGCGGTCTGCACGGAGAATTAAACTTTTTTGGAAAGCGGCAAAGAATAACTTCTTATCTTACAAAAAACGGCGAAAGCCGTTTTATTTTTTTGTCAGATTATTGCCAAACCGCACGTATTTTGTTATAATAAGAATATGAAATGCTTTATCATCGCTATGCCGAAAGAGGCAAGCCCCGTCCTCGAAGCAATGAAAATCCAAAAAGACAAAATTTTTAACGACAAACGCGCCGTTTATGGCACGCTTTACGGCGTAGAAACGGCTGTCGTTATTTGCGGAGTGGGCAAGGTAAACGCGGCAAGCGGCACTCAATTTGCCATAGACTGCTTAGACGCGACAAAAATAATAAATTTGGGCGTCGCGGGCGGGCTTAATCCGTCCGTAGAGGTCGGAAAAATTTACTCCGTTTCCGAAGTTGTTCAGTACGACTTCGACTTAACCCAGCTTAACGGCACGAAAATCGGCACGCTTGACGAATGTACGGAAAACTATCTTCCGCTTATTACGGCAAAGGGATTCGAAAAACGGCGGGTTGCCACGGGCGACCGCTTCAACGACAGTCCGGACGATTATAAGCTTCTTACAAAGGAATTGAACGCGGATATACGCGAGATGGAGCTGGGCGCGATTGCGCAGGTGTGCATGCACGCAAATCTGCCGTGCAGCGCATTTAAAATAATTTCCGACATCGCGGGAAGCGGCTCCACGACAGAACAATATCTGAAAAACTTAGATACGTGTTTCCTTTCTTTGAAAAATAATCTTGAAAAAATAATTAAATCGGTGTGATATGAAACCATTAGGCGGCGGTTGGGACGAGCTGTTGGCTCCCCTTTTTAAAGACGAAAAATACCTTAAAATCCGCGAATTTTTAAAAGAGGAATATTCGCGCTATACCATATATCCGGATATGTACGATTTGTACAACTGTTTCCGTTTTACGCCCTTTGAAAGCCTTAAAGCGGTGATACTCGGGCAAGACCCCTATCACGAACCCGGGCAGGCGCACGGGCTTTGCTTTTCGGTTAAACGGGGCGTGCCCCTCCCCCCGTCGCTTCAAAATATTTATAAAGAAATCGAAAGCGACTTAAAAATAAAAGAGCCCGACTGCGGCGACTTGACGAAGTGGGCGAAAGAGGGCGTGTTGCTTTTGAACACGACGCTTACGGTGAGGGCGCACCTTGCAAATTCCCACTCAAAATGCGGCTGGGCGTGGTTTACGGACAGCGTAATAAAGCTGATTTCCGACAAAACTATGGGTACGGTATTCATTTTATGGGGCGGAAACGCGCGCAGCAAAGCGCCGCTTATAGACGAAAGCAAGCATTTGATTTTACAATGCGCGCACCCTTCCCCTCTTTCCGCCTATAACGGATTTTTCGGTTGCCGCCATTTTTCAAAGACCAACGAATACCTTATCTCCCGCGGCAAAACTCCCATAGACTGGGATTTGAACTAACGATAACCGTTTAATTGTCTGCGGATAACTAAAAAAATGCGGAAAACTTACTCGTTTCCGCATTTTTTATATCTGTTCACAACCTTCAATCACTTGGGATATCTTTTCCAGCATCTTATCCAGCCCCAAACGGGTTTGGGCGGACGTTACCAGCACATTGCCCGCGCCGCATTTGAATGTCGCGGCGATATTTATAACGCTACGCTGTATCTGCGCGCGGGAAAGTTTATCCGACTTGGTCGCGACTATCGTAAATGGAATGATATGATAGTTTAGAAATTCTATCATCTGTCTGTCGTCGGCGGTGGGGTCGTGGCGTATATCCACAAGCGAAAAAACGTGACTTATCCTCTCCTTATCTGAGAAAAAATTCTCCAAAAGCCGCCCCCACCTGTCCTTTTCTTCCTTTGAAACGCGGGCGTAACCGTAACCGGGCAAATCCGCCAAAATAAATTCGCCCATGTCAAAATAATTGACAAGCCGCGTCCTGCCTGGGTCTTTGGAAACCTTGGCAAGTTTTTTTTCGTTGGCGAGCATATTTATAAAGCTGGATTTACCGACGTTCGATTTACCGCAGACGGCAATCATCGGCTTTTCCGACTTCAAAAATTGCGATTCGTTTGCCGCGCTTAAAAGAAACTTCGCCTTGATTTTTAACATTTTATCTGCCTTTACTGCCCGCCGGCATTGCCGGCGGGCAGTATAATTATTTATCCGTGGTTTAAATACCTATAATCGCGCTTTTAAACACTGCGTCAACGTCGGTTACGGGAATGAAATGCAGCTTTTCGCGGATATTTTCGGGGATTTCTTCCAAATCCTTTTTATTATCTGCGGGGATTATTACGTCCTTAACTCCCACGCGGTAGGCGGCAAGCGCCTTTTCTTTCAGCCCGCCTATCGGCAGGACTTTGCCGCGCAAAGTGATTTCGCCCGTCATTGCAACGGAACTTTTTACGGGTTTGCCCGTAAACGCAGAAAGAATTGCCGTAGCCATCGTAATGCCCGCGCTCGGTCCGTCCTTAGGCGTCGCCCCCTCGGGCACGTGAATGTGAATATCGGTAGTTTCGAAAGTACTGCTGTCTATGCCGTATGTCTGAGAATTGGCTCGTATATAGCTTATTGCGGCGCGGGCGCTCTCCTTCATAACGTCGCCCAGCTTGCCCGTAAGCAAAATATCGCCTTTGCCGTGCATTGCCGAAACTTCTATCGTCAAAGTTGTGCCGCCGACTGCCGTCCAGGCAAGCCCCGTAGCCGCGCCCACTTCGTCGGAAGCGATAAAATTATCCCTGTCGTACCTTCTTGCGCCGAGCATTTCACTCACAAGTCCGGCGTTCACCGTTATATTTTCGACCCCGCCCGAAGCAAGTTTTACGGCGGCTTTGCGGCATATTGCGTCTATATTCCTTTCAAGATTTCTTACGCCCGCTTCCAAAGTATATCCGTTTATAATCTCGTCTATGGCGTCGTCAGTTACGGTAAGCTGTTCTTTTTTTACGCCGTTCGCCTCCCGCCGCTTATCCACAAGATAGCGCTTTGCTATTTCCCGCTTTTCTTCCTGTGTATAGCCGTTCAGTTCTATGACTTCCATTCTGTCGAGAAGGGGCGCGGGAACTGTATCCAGCCCGTTTGCGGTGGTTATGAACAGTACCTTGCTTAAATCATAGGGAACTTCAAGATATCTGTCGCGGAAAGTGGAATTTTGCGCGGGGTCGAGCACTTCCAGAAGGGCGCTGGCAGGGTCGCCGCGCATATCCGACGACAGCTTGTCTATTTCGTCAAGAAGAAATACGGGGTTGCTTGTCCCCGCCGTTTTGATTCCCGCGATTATTCGCCCGGGAAGCGCGCCGACGTAGGTTTTTCTGTGCCCGCGAATCTCCGATTCGTCCTTTACGCCGCCCAAAGACATTCTTACGAATTTTCTGCCGAGCGCGCGTGCGATAGAGCTTGCAATAGAAGTTTTGCCGACGCCGGGAGGACCTACAAAACATAAGATAGGCGCGTTCATTCCTCCGGTAAGCTGCAAAACGGCAAGATATTCCGTTATCCTCTCCTTGATTTTTTCAAGCCCGTAATGGTCGTCGTTCAAAACCTTTACGGCGTCTTTCAAATCCTTTGTGTCCTCGGTCGTTTCCGCCCACGGCAAGTCGAGAAGCCAATCGATATATACTCTTAAAACGTTGTAATCAGGCGAGGACGTCTGCATTTTGCTCATTCTCGACAGTTCTTTAAGCGCCTTTTCCTCCACTTCGGCGGGCATATGGCGCTCCTTGATTTTGCGTTCGAGTTCGGTCTTTTCGTCCTCGTCGTCACCGAGTTCGGTGTGAATAGCTTTTAGCTGCTCTCGCAGGTAGTATTCCTTTTGGTTTTTATCTATATTCTGGCGAACCATGGCGTTGATTTTGCGTTCGAGGCGCACAATTTCAAGTTCGTCGTTCAAAATCGTATCAAGCATTTTAAGCCGTTCGATTAGGCGGCTACATTCGAGAAGCGTCTGTTTCTGCTCCACGCTTATCCGCAAATAGTGCCCCGCGATATTCACAAGCTGGTCGGGGTCGGAACAGAGTTCGAGCTCCGACGCGGCATTTTTGGAAATGCGGGCTTCCGTCTGGCAGATTTCGTGCACCATGTCCTTAGAAGTGCGGAAATACGCTTCTTCGAGGCGGTCGTCCGAATGGACTGTTTCCAGCCTTTCAATATCAGCGAGCATACAGCCTTCGACTTCCTCCACGCGCACGGCGGTTGCCCTGAAAAGCCCTTCGACAAAAATTCTCACCGTATTGCCCGGCAGACGGGTGACCTGCCTGAGTTTGCAAACCACGCCCACGGAATAGAGGTCGTCGGGAACAATCTGCTCCTTTTCGGCGTCTTTTTGCGCGACGACGAAAAGATAGGTATCGCCGTCCGAAGCATATCTGACGGCGTTCAGCGAAACAAGCCTGCCTATATCGAACGAAGGGGCCGTATCGGGAAACACCACCCTGCCGCGCAAAGCCAGAAGGGGCACTTTTTCGATTGTCGATTTTGCCATTTCATCTCCTTGAATAAAGCGCAATTTCTATTTGAAAGAAATTGCGCGAAAGCTGTCATTTATGCAAATTATGCAATACGTATTGCGTTTTTCAGCTTACGCCGTCTGTTTGTAAACGATTTTCGGTTCAGCCCTGTCGGTAACGCATTCCTTGGTTACTATTACTTCCTCAACGTTCTTTTCGGAGGGAATTTTATACATAACCGAGGTCATAAAGCCTTCGATAATTGTCCTCAATCCCCTTGCGCCCGTCTTTAAACGGATTGCCGTATTGGCAATTTCGCGCACGGCGGAATCTTCCACGGTAAGCTTTACGCCGTCCATTGCTATAAGCTTCTGGTATTGCTTGATTATAGCGTTTTTAGGCTGGGTCAAAATGTTTACGAGCGCGTCCTCCGACAGAGGATGCAAACTTACCACTATGGGTATCCTGCCTACAAATTCGGGAATAAGCCCGAACTGCGTGAGGTCCTGCGGCTTTACGTCGGAAAGCATTTCGTAAATGTTTTCCTCCGTGTTCTTGACCGTGCCGCCGAAGCCCAGCGACGTATTGTCCCTGCGTTTCTGCACTATTTTATCCAGCCCCACGAAAGCCCCGCCGCATATGAAAAGGATATTCGTGGTATCTATGCGAAGGCACTCCTGCTGGGGATGCTTTCTGCCGCCCTGCGGAGGAACGTTTGCGACGGTGCTTTCGATAATTTTCAAAAGCGCCTGCTGGACGCCCTCGCCCGAAACGTCGCGGGTAATGGATACGTTTTCGCCCTTTCTTGCGATTTTATCGATTTCGTCGATATAGATTATTCCGCGTTCCGCGCGCGCGATGTCGTAATCGGCGTTCTGGATAAGCTTTAAAAGAATGTTTTCAACGTCCTCGCCTACATAGCCGGCTTCCGTCAAAGTCGTAGCGTCCGCCGCGGCGAAAGGCACGTTGAGAATTTTGGCAAGCGTGCGGGCGAGAAGCGTTTTGCCGCAACCCGTAGGTCCGAGAAGGAGTATATTGCTCTTTTCAATCTCCACATCTCCGTCCGCATCCTTATTGCTGCCGAGGCAATTTATGCGCTTGTAATGATTATACACCGCAACCGACAGAACTTCCTTTGCTTCGTTCTGCCCCACGATATACTTGTCAAGCTCTTTTTTCAAATCCGCGGGCGGCATCAGGGGAACGGGCGCAGCAACGTCCGTATCGAGGTCCTTTACCATATCGCGGCAGATTTCGATACATTCGTCGCATATGCACGCGCCGTTTCTGCCGGCAATCAGCCGTTTTACCAAATCCTCCGGTTTTCCGCAGAATGAACAATATTTCTGATCTTTCATGAAACTCCTGCTCCGCCCGTAAAGCTTTGCCGTCGGACGGAAGGTTTATTCTTAATTTTTGAGGTTTCCCGCAAACCGCCCGAAAACTTATCTCTTATAGAATACCTTGTCTATAAGTCCGTATTCAAGCGCCTGCTGCGCGGAAAGATAGTTGTCGCGGTCGGTATCGCGCTCGATTACGTCCAACGGCTTACCCGAATTTTCCGCAAGTATGGCGTTCAGCCTCTGCCTTGTCCTTAATATGTGTTCCGCGGCGATTTTTATGTCGCTTGCCTGTCCTTGCGCTCCGCCAAGCGGCTGGTGAATCATAATTTCGCTGTTGGGCAGGGCGAAACGCTTACCACGCTGTCCGCTGGAAAGCAGAAACGCGCCCATGCTTGCCGCCATGCCTATGCATATGGTGGATACGTCGCACTTGATATAATTCATCGTGTCGTAAATGGCAAGTCCCGCGGAAACGGAACCGCCGGGGCTGTTGATATACAGAGAAATATCCTTCGAAGGGTCTTTCGCTTCAAGATAGATAAGCTGGGCTACAACCGTGTTTGCAACGGCGTCGTCTATCTCCCCCGATAAAAATATGATTCTGTCCTCCAAAAGCCTGCTGTATATGTCGTACGAGCGCTCTCCGCGCGAGGTCTGCTCGACAATATAGGGCACAAGCGCGCCTTTGATATCCTGCATAATTATCTCCTTTACTCTTCCTTTTTAGTCGGCTTTTCGGCTGTTTTTTTAGGCGTTTTTTTAGCGGGTTTTTCGGCAGACTTCTCAGGGGTATCCCCGTCTTTTTCTCCGGCCTGCTCCGCGGGCTTTTTAGGCGCCGACTTCTTCGCCGCGGGCTTTTTCTCCGCCTTGCCGTCGTCGGCTACCAGCTCGTTATTCGCCTTTAAAAAGTCGAAAAGTTTGGTAATTATTATATCGTTGGTGATATATTCAAGCTGTCTGGGCTCGATAGACTTCTTGTATTCTTCGAAAGTCTTGTCAACGGATTTTGCCTGCTCCTCGATTTTCGCGTCGATTTCCTCTTGTTCCGCCTTAATGCCCTCCGTCCTTATGATTTTATCGATTATAAGCTGGCTGAGCACCCTTCTGCGGGCTTCCGTTACGTATTGCGCGCGGAACTCCGGCATCTTCTGGTTGGTATATTTAAGATAATCTTCGAGCTTCAAGCCCTGATACATAAGGCGGTATGAAAATTCCTGTACGATTCTGTCTATTTCGTTTTCAATCATCGCGTCGGGAATCTCCGCCTTCGTGAAGTTGGCAATTTCGGTCAGAATTTCGCCTTCCGTTTCATCCCTTCCGCGTTTTTCTGCCGATTTTTCAAGTCTTTCGCGAGTTTTCTTTTTATAATCTTCTACTGTTTCGCAACCCGAATGAGCCTTAACAAATTCGTCCGTAAGTTCGGGATAATGCTTTTCGGTAATTTTATTGAGCTTAATCGCGAATACCGCAACCTTGCCGCGGAGACTTTCCTCCTGATAGTTTTCGGGGAAAGTGACGTCAATGTCGCGCTGCTCGCCTATTTTCATTCCCTCGACCCCTTCTTCGAAGCCCGGGATGAAAGCGCCGCTTCCGAGTTCCAAATCGTAGCCGTTTGCCGTGCCGCCGTTGAATTTTTCGCCGTCGATAGAGCCTGAAAAGTCGATATTGACTATATCGCCGTTTTTGCACGCCCTGTCGGTGACTTCAACGGTTTCCGCCGCGTTAGCTTGAAGCCTGCGGGCTTCCTTTTCCACGTCCTCGTCGGATACATTATACTCATACTTTTTGATTTTTAAACCCGTATATTTTTCTATTTCGACTTCGGGCTTTACGGGCACTACCGCGCCAAGCACTACGCCTTTGCCCTCCTCCATACTCTCTACGCTGAGTTCGGGCTCGCCTACTGCTGTAAAGTTATCCTTTTCTTTTTCAAGGATAGCGAAATAATGTTCCGAATAAAGCGCGTTGAACGCCTCTTCGAAGAATACGCCCTTGCCGTAATAATTTTCAAGCACGGGCTGGGGGGCTTTGCCCTTCCGGAAACCGGGCACGGTGTATTTTCCGCGCGTCTTTATATACGCCTTGTTTATGGCGTTTTTCCACTCTTCCTCTGTAAACGTGATTGTAAGTTTTACCGTGCTTTTCTCTCCGGTAGCCTGCGTGTAATTCATAATTATCTCCTGATTGCTTTATTATATAATTTCGTGTAGAACTAATTTTAACACAATTTATTGATTTTGAAAAGCGTTTTGCCGCGCGTCAATCAATTTACTTTTGAATTTTTTTGCTGTATAATGACAAAAAACCTTTGCGAGGAAGTATGCCGCAAGACGCGTTCACAATTAAATTCGTCACCGACGAGCTAAAAGACTTACTGACGGGCGGGAAAATTTCAAAAATAACCCAGACCGACCGCGAAAGCCTTACATTTATTATATACACACGAAAAGGCACGGTTAAACTCGATATTTGTCTTTCCGCGCGGAGATGCAGAATAAGTCTTACGGACTGCGACAAGCCCGTGCCGAAAGTCGCGCCCGGGTTTTGCATGCTTTTGAGAAAGCACCTCGCCAACGCCGAAATTACCGACGTGGCGCAAATCCCTTTCGAGAGAGTGGTTACAATCGATTTCGACTGCACGTCCGAATTCGAACGTTTGAAGATGAGGCTGTACGTAGAAATTATGGGCAAGTACTCCAACGCGGTGCTGACGCATGACGGTGTTATTTTGGGCGCGCTTAAAACCACGGCGATAGGCGAAAACACAAGACGTGTGCTGTTTTCGGGCGTAAAGTACTCACTGCCCGAACCGCAGGACAAAATACTTCCCGACGATTTGCCCGCGCTCAAAAGGGCGCTTTCAGAAAACTCGGGCGACGCGGCAAGATTTATATCGAACAGGGTAAAAGGCGTGGCGTATTCCACCGCCTGCGACATTGCCGAAGCATACGGCGGCGCGCCTTCCGCCGAAGATATAAAGGAATATATCTGCGGGGACAAGCTTTCCCCGTGCGTAGTTTATGACGGCGGCGCGCCCGTGGATTTCAAGGCGAAGAACCAAGGCGGGAACGTCAAGCCGTATCAAACCGTGCTCGAAGCGCAGAAGGCGTTTTACGATTACGCTTACGAAAAGCAGGTATTCGACGAAGCGGAAAAGGAACTTGCGGGCGCGGTATCTTCCGCCGAAAAAAAACTTGAAAAAAGGCTTCAACAAATAGAGGAAAGGCTTCTCGATTGCCGCGACGCGGAGAGCGTAAAATTAAAGGGCGAGCTGATAACGGCAAACATATACGCCATTTCGCGAGGAGACGAAAGCTTCGAGGCAATCAATTACTACGACGAAAAGGGCGGAAAAATCAAAATACCCCTCGACCGTTCCCTTTCCCCTTCGCAGAACGCGCAAAAGTACTATAAGCGGTACGCAAAGCTTAAAAGAACGCAGGAAGCCGTCACCGCGCAGAAAACTGAAACGGAGGAAAGGCTGGACTATCTCAACAGCATACGCGCGCACATAAAGACGGCGGAAAATCTTTCCGACCTCGAAGAAATACGCGAAGAATTGAAGCGCATAGGGCTTATAAAAGAGAACGAACAAAAAAAGCGTAAGCCTGAAATACTGCCTTTCCGCGCCTTTAAAATCCATGGATTTACCGTGCTTGCCGGGCGCAACAACATACAGAACGACAGGCTTTTGAAGCGCATAGCCCCCTCCGACTTGTGGCTGCACACGCAGGGCTACCATTCCTCCCACGTCGCAATTTTAACAGAGGGGCGGGAAGTCCCCGGCGAAACGCTGCTTGCGGCTGCCGAAATATGCGCTTACTATTCTGACGGGCGCGGCGGCACGAAAATTCCCGTGGATTACACCCAGAGAAAATTCGTCAGAAAGCCCCCCGCTTCAAATGCGGGATTCGTGACATACACCGATTATAAAACCATTCTCGTCGAGCCGAAGAACCACGCCGACGAATCCGAGGAGCATACAGATGAAAAAATTTGACAAAGAAACCACGGAAAAGCTTGATACGGACGTCCGCGCGGACGGCAAAGAGAAAAACCGTACCCGCTTTTATGCGGCGGTTGCCGCACTTACGCTTTCGGCGGTTTCGCTGGGACTTGCGTTTTTGCCGAATTACGGAGTATATTTTCTTATCGCTTCCATAATGATTGAAATTTCAGCCCTGTCCTTTTTATCCTCGCAGAAAAAAATCAGCGACTTCAACGGGGTGAAAGTTGTGCAAATAATCGCATACGTATTGCTATTTTTAAGTTCCGCGCTGTTTTTGGGCGGGTTTATCTACTTCCTTATAAACTCTCCGCAAGTATAAAAATCCGCCCAATTCGGCATATTCAGTATATGGACGGAATTTGCGGAGCTGTTCTGAAAAAAATAGAGGCGCTCGGCACTGTCGGGCGCTATTTTATCGTTTCGGAAGAAGAATTTCTGGAATGTTTCCCCGAAGGCGCAGAACGCAGCGGAACAGAGCTTAAAAAAGCGCTTGAAAGCCTCGCCGCGGAGGGATTTATAGACGTCAAATATTCTGGCGGCGGAATGTTCTGCGTAGCGCTTATAAAGAATTATGTTCCCGAAGAACCCGCCGAAACGGAAAAGCGGAAGCCTAATCCCTATTACCCGCTGTTTTTTTACGCGTTTGCGGGCGGCGCGGCGGGGGGTATCGTCACCGCGCTTTTTGCGCTGTTGTTTTTATTATGCTGAGTAAATGCGAAAATGAAGTTATGACGGCAATATACAGCCTTTGCGACGGCACGGAAAGCTGTCTTGTTTCTCCGGCGGACATTCTTGCGATAATGCCCGCCAAAAGGCGCGTGGATTACGACGAGCTGGAAGCTATACTGAACACTTTGCGCTGCAACGGATTTTTCGACTTGATTTATTCCGAGCGCAAGGGCGAAAGAATGTACGTAATAAATCTGAAAGACAGCGGCTTTGCGTGGAAACGGACTTCCAAACAGAAACAGCGGGATATTTCCTATAAAATTTTTCTCGCTTTCCTGGGGGCTATTGCCACTTTCGTTTTCGGACTTATTTTAAAAGGGTTGTTCGGGTAAGGCAAAATTTTCACCCGCCGCAGAAAAAATTTTATTTTCGGCGCCGCAATTTCAAATAATAACCCTTTATAGTTTGCTTTTTCAAACAGGATTTGTTAAAATAGCATTAAACAGACATAACAAAAGCAACGGGGTATGTATGAAACACAAAAAACTTTTTATCGCCCTGATAGCGATATTCAGCGTTATCGTATGTCTTGGCACATTCGTAATGATTTGGTTCTGGGGTGACAGCTATGGAGATTTCGAGGACTTTACCGAAGGCGTGGAAATTCCCGGTCTTGACGAAAACGCCGTACCTCAGGGCATAGCTAACTATAATACCGACATCTACGACGCCGAGGGAAAAGCCACATCCGAAAGACAGGATTACCTGTTCATATCGGCATATATGAAAGAAGGTCCTTCCCGCATTTACGTAACAGGCGCACGCACGGGATTTATAGGTTATGTAACCATAAAGAACGAGGACGGAAGCGATTATAGCGGGCACTGCGGCGGAATAGCCACAAGTTGCGTCAAAGGATATACCACGGGCACGCTGTGGATTACTTCCGACGATACGGTTTTTTGCGCTAAACGCAGCTCGGATAATTACGGCAACATTGCCGAAGAAGTGATAGCGAAAGCAAAACTGGTCAACGGCGAAAACGTAATAAATTTCACCGCCTCTTTCAAGGCGAACTGCAACGCTTCTTTCTGTTTCTACTACGATTCCGACTCCGACCCCACTACTTTCAGCACTTCCAACGACAAATTTTACGTAGGCGAATTTTACCGCAAGGGCAGCCACGAAACGGTTTCCACCCACCATGTAACCACTAAAAACGGTGCGGAAAACAAAGCGTTTCTCTACGAATACAGCCTAAGCACCGTGTCGGAATACGGGCTTTCAAAATTATCTTCTGAAAATATCGCCGAAAAATATCAAGTACCTAAAATACAATATATTTATTCAATTCCCGCAAAAATACAGGGTATGGCAAGGCTTAGGGACAAGTCCGCAAATTCAAGTTCGAGCGCAGGCAAATTAGTGCTTTCCGAAAGTTGGGGACTGCCGAACTCCACCCTTCACTTCTATGACTGGGGGAAAATCCGCTCAAACAACAGCGCGTCCTACGGCAGTCTGGTAAAAACTACCGATAAGGACGGCAACGAAGTTTCCGCGGGCTTCGAGTACGAGGGCGTTCAGACCACGTTGGGCAACAGATACTTTGAAAATCCCACCGTGTATTTTGTTGACGACAGTTCGCTTGTGCGCGAATACTCCATACCCTCAATGTCCGAGGGGCTTTGCGCTACGGGCGACAGGGTTTACGTGCTTTTCGAATCGGCAAGCTTCAAGTACAAGAATTTCGTACGCCAGCAGATACGCAACATTTACAGCTTCATTCCCAGACAATAACTTCATTGCACCTCTAAAAATGAATTTCGTAATAGCGCCGCAGTTTTGCGGCGCTATTATGTTTATAAAAATTATGAAATAATAAACTCATAAACTTCAAACGTCAAAGCTGCGCCCGCGGAAAATCCGCGGGCGCAACTTTTAATTTTACTCTCTATTCAATAATATATCTTATCTGTTTTTATTTGATTTATTTGCAGAACGCAAGGCAAGCCTTGTAAAGCGAATACACATCGGCTTTTGAAATCAGTTCGTAAGGGGCGTGCATGGAGAGCACGGGAACGCCGACGTCTATTGTATCTATGCCGAGGTTGGCTATATACATTGCGACCGTACCGCCGCCGCCCGCGTCAACCGCGCCGAGCTCGCCCGTCTGCCAATAAACTCCGTTATTATCGAAGATATCGCGTATCCAGCCTGCGTATTCGGCGGGAGCGTCGTTGGTGTTCGACTTGCCGCGCGCGCCCGTGTATTTAGATACTGCCGCGCCGCAGTGCAGAAAAGTAGTATTGCGCTTTTCGAAAACGGAAGGGAACGCGGGGTCGTAACCTGCGGTCACGTCCGCTGAAATGCACTTCGAATTATATCTTACTTCAATGGGATTTGCGCCAAAAGAATGTGCGATAGTGTCTATGACGTCGCTTATAACCCAGCTCTGCATACCCGTCGTGCCGACGGAACCTATTTCTTCCTTATCCGCAAATACGGCGACCAAAGTGTGGGGACTGTTTTCGCTGTCGAAGATAGCCGTCATCTCGGGATAAGCGCAAACCTTGTCGTCATGCCCGTACGAGGAAATAAGTGCGGAATCGAACCCGACGTCGCGCGCCTTGCCCGCGGGAACAAAGCAGAGTTCGGAGCACTGGAAATCCACTTCCGTCAAGCCGTACTTCTTATTGAGAAGTTTTAAAATCGCCGCCTTTACGGCTTCCTTCTCCTCTTCCTTGCCCTCTTCGCCGCCGACTTCGGGAAGTCCGCCTATAACGGCGTTAAGGCTTTCGCCGTCTATCGCCTTACCCAAAGGCTTTGCCGCCTGTTCCGAGCCCAAATGGGGCAGAATGTCGGTAATGCAGAATACGGGGTCGTTTTCGTCCTCGCCCACGCAGACCTCCACGCGCTTGCCGTTGGGGGTCATTACTACGCCGTGCAACGCAAGGGGAATGGAAAGCCACTGATATTTTTTGATGCCGCCATAATAGTGCGTTTTGAAATAGCACAGCCCGCTGTCCTCGAATACGGGGTTGGGTTTAAGGTCGAGGCGGGGCGAATCCACGTGCGCTACCATAATTCTAACGCCGTGTTTCGCAACATCCTCGGTGCCGACCTTGATGAGGAATATGTTCTTATGCCTGTTGATAAAATAACGCTTGTCGCCCGCTTTCAGCTTTTCGGAGAACGAGAAAGGCTTATATCCCTTTTCAATGGCAAGCTTTTCCGCCGTCACGCAGGCGTCGCGTTCGGTCTTGGCGTTGTCGAGAAACTTTTTGTAGCCTTCGGCATAGCCGTAGATGGCTTCCAGCTCCTTGCCGTCCGCCTCTTTGTAAACATTTTTACGAGTGTATTTAAGTTCCATTATGTAAATCTCCTTATCCGATAGAATTATAAATGACAATAAATAACAAAGTCAAGAAATTATTTATCATATCAAGTAAATTTTTTTAATTTTCGGCGGGAAAAATTCTTTACGTATTTTTTATATTGTTGTATAATTGTTTTATTATGAAAGACAGAGCTTTTGCCGCCAAAAAGCTTGCGGTTCTTGCCATTCTTACGGCGCTGGGGCTTATAGCGTTCATTATAGAAAGTCTTTTGCCCTCTATGGGAATACCCGGGGCAAAGGCGGGGCTTGCAAATATATTTTCTTTCATAGCGCTTATCATGTATTCCCCGTGGGAAGCTTTCGCCGTCGTGGCGGCGCGCACCTTTTTGGGGGCGTTATTCGCGGGGAACGCCGCCGCTCTTTTATATTCATTCACGGGCGGAATGGTTTCGATGGGCGTTTCCTCGCTGCTGATATACGCCGTGCACCCGCGCGTCTCGGTTATGGCTGTCTCCGTAGCCGCCGCGGTTGCCCATAACATAACGCAAAATCTTGTTTTCATACTCTTAACGGGCTCTGCGCTGATGCTCGGATATATGCCGTACATTGCGCTTATCGGCGTGGTTTCGGGCGCGGTCGTGGGCGTTGCCGTCGAGCTTGTATTCAAAAAAATGCCCATAAACGTATTCGAAAAAGTAATTAGGGAAGGAAAGGACTACCGTGAAAAATCAGGCTGAGCCTGTTTTATACGTATTAAAAACCGGAGGTAAAAATTGAAAGCTGTAAGAGGAAAATTCTACTTCGGAGGCGTGCATCCGCACGGTCGTAAGGAGCTGTCGCAGGCGGCGGCTCTCGAAACCATGCCCGCCCCCGGAGCGGTAACCATATCCACCTCGCAATCGCTTGGGAAACCCGCGCAGCCCGTTGTAGAAGTCGGGCAGGAAGTCAAAATGGGTCAGCTTATCGCGGCGGCGGACGGACCTATCTCGTCCGACGTGTTTTCAAGCGTAAGCGGCAGGGTGGAAGCCGTGTTCGACGGTACGGGCGCGAACGGCGGCAGAGAAAAATTTATAGTTATTAAAAACAACGGACTTGACGAAAAGGCGTATCTCCCCCCCCTGTCCTCTCCCTCGGCGGAGGAAATTAAAACGAGGATTAAGGAAGCGGGAATTGTCGGTTTAGGCGGCGCGGGCTTTCCCACAGCCGTCAAGGCTTCGCCTAAAACGCCCGTGGATACGCTTATTCTGAACGGCGCCGAATGTGAGCCATATCTGACCTGCGACCACCGACTTATGCTTGAAAAATCGGAAGAAATAGCGCGCGGCGCAAGATATATCGCAAAGGCGTTGGGCGTGACGAATATAATCATAGGCATAGAGGCGAACAAGCCCGATTGCATTGAAAAGTTCGAGAAGTTCGACGACATAAAAGTCGTGATTTTAAGAAAGCAATACCCTATGGGCGGCGAAAAACAGCTTGTTTATGTCACGACGGGCAGAAAAATAGGGCTTCCCCCCGCCCTTCCCGCAGACAGCGGCGTAGTGGTGCAGAACGTGGCTACGGCGTTCGCCGTATGCGAGGCGGTAGAGCTTGGAAAACCGCTTTTCGAAAGAGTAGTGACCGTTTCGGGTCAAGCCGTTAAAAATCCCAAAAACATGTGGGTGCGGCTTGGCACAAGCGTGCGCGAAATAGTGGATTACTGCGGAGCAGAGGACGAAAAGCCCAAAAAGGTTGTCCAAGGCGGTCCTATGACGGGGCTTGCGCTTGCAAGCTACGAGGTCTATACGCATAAAACGACTTCGGGCATTTTGCTTATGAACGAAAAGGAAGCTGCCGCTTACGAGCCTACTCCCTGCGTAAACTGCGGAAAGTGCGCGGACGTATGCCCCATGCACCTTATGCCTATGAATACCGCGTTTTACGCTTCTGCCGGGGATTTTGCGGCGGCGGCAAAATACGGAAATACGCTTGCGTGCATCGAATGTGGAGCGTGCGAATATATATGCCCCGCAAAACGTCCCCTTATACAGGCTATCCGCCAGACCAAAGCGGAAATGAGAAAAGCGGGAGGTAAAAAATAATGATTGACAACACAATAGTGATTTCCACTCCCCCTCACGTCAAGTCGCGCAGAACTACACGCGGGATAATGGGCGACGTGTGCATAGCCCTCGCCCCCGCCGCCATTGCCGGAATTGTATTTTTCGGATACATGGCGTTTGTTTTGGAGCTGGTTGCTGTCGCTTCGTGCGTGGCTACGGAGTTTTGCTACTATTTCATAGCCAACGGCGGATTTGCGAAAAAGTGCGCGAACGCCGGCAAAGTATGCAAAAAATGGCTTAAACAGTTCGACTTGACTTCGGTAGTTACCGGGTTAATCCTCGCGCTTATAATCCCCGCTACCGTAAATTGGTACGAAGTGATTATAGGCGGCATATTCGCGATAGCGATAGTCAAGATGTTCTTCGGCGGCACGGGCAAAAACCTTGTAAACCCCGCCGCTGCCGCAAGGGTATTCATGTTTATAAGTTTCAGTCTTACGGTTTACGGGAAAGTTATTTTCGGTCCCATTCTCGACCCCGCTTCCGAAGGTGCAATCCTTTCCGACGCAACTAATCTTTCGGGCTATCTTCTGCACGGACAGGGCAGCGCGCTTTCAAACCTCGATTTATTCCTCGGAACGGGAGTCAGGGGCTGCATAGGCGAAACCTGCAAGGCGGCGATACTTTTGGGTTACGTTTATCTTTGCATACGCAAAGTAATCAAATGGTGGCAGCCGCTTATGTTCATAGCCGTGTTCGGGTTATGCGCGGTGCTTTTCACCGGCTTCTGCTACGATACATATAAATTCGACATATCTCTGTTCCTGCCCTCTATCCTTTCGGGCGGCGTGCTGTTTGCGGCGGTATTTATGTTCACCGATTACGTTACCTCTCCCCGCGGACTGTACGGACAGATTTGCTACTACATAGTCGGCGCAGTGCTTTTGGCGCTTCTGCGCTATCTTACGAAAATAGAGGTTGCTTCCTTTGTTATACTTATAATGAATATCCTCGTTCCGCTTATGGACAAATATCTTATAAGAAAGCCTTTCGGTTATGTGAAAACCAAGGCTGAAAAGGAGGGCAAATAAATGACGGTAAAACAGTTCTTTAAAAGCACTTCCTTTAAATGCATAGCGGCGCTGCTTTCCATATTGCTTGTTTGCGGAGTTTTCCTGACCATAATGTACGGGCTTTTGGAAGTGACCGAGGGCGAGAGATTGCAGCGTGCCATAAAAAAACTGTATGGCGGCACGGAAGTCACAATTTACGGCATGGACGACGTAAAAATAGACGATTCGGTTAAAGAGCCTAAAAGTCTCGTTTCCGAAACCGTTTCCCTCGAAAAGGCGGACATTCTCGCGGCGTACAGGATAGAATTAGTACAGGACGGAGAAACGCATAACCATTACCTCGTACAATCCCGCGGCAAAGGCGGAAACGACAACGGCACCGTCACCTGCTGGGTAGCGGTAGAGATAAAGGACGGAAAAATTTCCGAAATTTACAATATTTCCATAACTGCCAACACATCGCAGGAATATGCCGACGGTCGCTTCAACGACGAATTTTTCGGGAAATTCAAGGGCGAATACAACGACCGGGTATTCTCCACCGCCGACGGCTACCTCGTTTCGGGGGCGACGCAGTCCTCGAACGCCATAGATAATTCCGTAAACGGCGCAATTAGCTTTATCAAAGAAACTTTTTTGGGCGAGGAAATAGAAGCTTCAAAACCCTATTCTATGTATATCGATTTGGAAAAAACGGCTTTTGATAAAGAAACGGGAAAATTGACCGTCGTTACAAAAGACAAAGCCGAAGGATTATATCCAAAACCGTTTACTTTTGAAATCGCGGTAACCGCCGATAAGAAAATCGAAAGCTTTGAAATAATCGCTAACGGCTCTACCAGCGATAAAAACATAGATAAAATGAACCCCGACATATTAAACGGAACGCTTTTTGCCGGTAAGGATTTGGCTTACTTCGAGAACATAACGGCAAACGGTCAATACAGCGATAATATGAACGAAGTGCTTTCGGGCGCTACGCAGAGCAACTTTATATGCGCGTACGCCTGCGCTTTTGCGCTTGCCAATATCGACAATTATACGGGAGGTAACGCATAATGAACAAGTATAAAAATATAACGCTGAACGGGCTTATTTTTCAGAACCCCACCTTTATGTTGGTTTTAGGAACGTGCCCCACCCTCGGGCTTATCTCCTCCGCTTCGAGCGCAGCGGGCATGGGGCTTACAGTTGTGGTGATTCTGACCCTTTCGAACGTATTTATTTCGCTTTTGAAAAACTTAATACCCAACGAAGTGCGTATTCCTTGCTACATTGTGGTAATAGCGACGCTTGTGACATTCGCGAGAATGGTGCTTGAAAAATTCGTGCCCGACCTATACGACAGTTTGGGCGGTTTCCTTGCGCTGATTGTGGTAAACTGCATAATTCTCGGCAGGGCGGAAGCATTCGCGAATAAGCACACTGTGCTTGAATCGGCGGTTGACGGACTTGCAAACGGCTTCGGCTTCACTGCCGCGCTTACCGTTATGGGTATCGTATGCGAATTTCTCGGCAAAGGCTCGGTATTCGGCTTACAGATTATGAAATTCAAAATAGGCATATTTGCTTCGCCCGCGGGCTCTTTCCTGATTTTCGGCATAAGCATTGCGCTGTTCGTATATATTCTGAATTTATTCGAGCAGCACAAGCGCGTAAAAGTAAACAGGCTTGCGCGCGAAAATCTTTTGAACACGGAGGCGGCTTAATATGGGAACAATGATAGCGATAATCCTTGCAGGCGTATTTACCAATAACTTCATAACCGTAAAGACATACGGTATTTGCCCCTTCCTCGGCGTGTCAAAAAAGACTTCTTCCGCGGCGGGCATGGGCATTGCCGTAACCATAGTAATGGTGCTTGCCACTTTGGTCACCTACCCCGTTTACAGATACGTAATGGTGCCCCTTAAATTCGACTTCCTTGAAATCATTTTCTTCATCTTTATCATAGCCTCGCTTGTGCAGATGCTGGAAATGATAATCCGCAAGCTTTCCCCCGCACTATATAATTCTATGGGTATTTACCTGCCGCTCATAACTACCAACTGCGCCGTTTTGGGCGTTACGGAGCTTGTTATAGGCGATATGTCTCAATTCCTTGCGGGCGCTTCTATGAACGTCGGCTGGGCGGTGCTCTATTCGCTGTTCGCGGGGCTGGGCTTTACGCTTATTATGATTCTGATGAGCGGTATGCGCGAAAGGCTGAACTATTACAAGACGCCCAAGGCGCTTGCGGGCTTCCCCACGGCAATGGTAACCGCAAGCCTTATATGTATGGCGTTTATGGTGTTTACCTACATTCAGCTGTAAGGAGAGAAAATATGTTTAATTTGCTTGAAATAACTTCGGATACTTGGACTACCGTCGGCATTGTCGCCGCGATTTTTGCCGGCTCCGCACTGCTTATAGCAATACTGATATTAGTTGTGGGCAAAGTATTCAAAGTGAACGTAGATGAAAAAATCACAAAAATCCTCGAAAATCTTGCTGGCGCAAATTGCGGCGGCTGCGGCTGTTCGGGCTGTTCGGGTTTTGCCGCAAAGCTGGCTTCGGGAGACGCCTCGCTAGGCGACTGCCATGTTACCTCTCCCGAAAAAAAGGAAGAAATAGCAAAGCTGCTGGGCGTTGAAATTACGCACGAGGAACGCACCGTGGCGGTGGTAAAATGCCACGGCGGCGCGGAAAACTGCGGGGAAAACTTCGAATACAAAGGCAATCCCACCTGCGCCGCGTGCAACTCCCTTTTAGGCGGCAACAAGATGTGCACTTTCGGCTGTCTCGGTTGCGGCGACTGCAAGGTCGTATGTCCCGAAAAAGCGATAGAAGTGACCGACAAGCTTGCCGAGGTTGACCCAGACAAGTGCATAAGTTGCGGCGCGTGCATAAATACCTGTCCCAAACACATTATAGAGCGCATACCAGCTTCCGCGCCCGTATATGTGGCATGCTCTTCGCCTTGCAGGGCAAAGGAAGTAATGAGCGTTTGCAAGGTCGGCTGTATCGGCTGCGGCAAATGCGCGAGAACCTGCCCCCACGGCGCAATCACTATGAAAGACAATCTGCCCGTATTCGACTACACGAAGTGCACGGGCTGTCTTAAATGCGTTGAGGCGTGCCCGAGAAACATTATTTTAAAGCGCGGCGTTGCAACAATAGAAAGCGATGCGCCCGCCGTCCAACAGCAGGAAAACGCATAACGCATAACGTATAACTTACAGATTACAGACCTTAAACCCCGCCTCCGCGGGGTTTTTTAAATAAAAGTTTTTAAATAAAACCTGTAAAAGAATGTGCGCGGACCGTTTAAAAACGGTCCGCGCACATTTATTATCTTGAAAACGTGATATTTACAACTTCTGCGGTTTCGCTATTTAAGTTTGCCCTTGTTTTTGCGGTTTTCCTTGACAGTCCTTTCATAGCCGTAGTCCGAAGGCGTGTAATATATCCTGTCCTTCAACTTGTCGGGCAGATACTGCTGGTCCACCCAACCACCCGCATAGTCGTGCGGGTATTTGTATTTTAAGCTCTGCGCCTTTGTTTCCTTGTCGCCGAAAGTATTATCTCTCAAATACGGCGGTATTCCCTCGTCGTCGCGGACGTTTATCGCGTCGTGTTGGGCGGCGTTTTTGGCGAGAACCACGCTATTGCTTTTCGGCGCTTCGCATACGTAAATTATAGCGTTGGAAAGGGGTATAAGCCCCTCCGGGTAACCCGTTTTTTCGAGGACGTACATCGCGGAAGAAGCCACGACAAGCGCGTTTGGGTCTGCCATGCCCACGTCCTCGGACGAATGTATTACCAGCCTGCGCGCAACAATCATGGGGTCGCAACCGCCCTCAATAAGGCGCATCGCATAGTACAGTGCGGCGTTGGAATCGCTGCCGCGGAGGGATTTGCAGAAGGCGGACAGATAATCGTAAAAGGCGTCCTCGTTGTAAGAAAGCGCCTTGCGCTGAATGGATTGCTCGGCGTCGGCAAGGGTCACGCGGATACTGCCGTCCGCCTGCGGCGGAGTAGTAAGCACAGCCAGCTCCAAAGCATTGTAAGCCGTCCTCAAATCGCCGCCCGCGACGCGCGATATATGTGCGAAAGCCGCCTCCTCCACTTCCGCAGAATAGTTTCCCAGCCCCCTGCGCTTATCCGATAGCGCCTTTTTAAGCGCCGCGCAGATTTCACTTTCCGAAAGCGGTTTAAATTCGAATACCCGGCAGCGGGAAACGATTGCGGGCGTCATAGAGGCATAAGGATTTTCGGTAGTAGAACCTATGAAAATTACCGTTCCCTGCTCGATTGCAGGCAAAAGACTGTCCGACTGCGTTTTATTGAACCTATGGCACTCGTCAAGCATAAGATATGTGCGCTTGCCGTACATTTTAAGATTGTCGCGCGCCTGCTCCACCGCCTTTTTAACGTCCGCAACTCCCGCCTGAACGGCGTTCAATTTGATAAATTCGCCGTGAGTGGTCTGGGCAATTATGTTAGCAAGCGTGGTTTTACCCGTACCGGGAGGTCCCCAGAAAATGCAGCTTCCCAACCTGTCCAGCGAAATGGCACGACGCAAAAGACTGCCCTCCGACACGATATGCTTCTGACCTATAAAGTCGTTTAAATTGTTTGCGCGCATACGCTCTGCGAGGGGCTTTGCGCCCTCCTCATTGCCGTTAAAATCAAATAAATCCATATTGTTTCTCTAAAATGTACCTTAGGTCTATAATAGCAACTCTTTGATTTTGTCCAAATTTTCCTTGCAGAGTTTATAGCCCTCGTCGAAAGCCCTGTCCATATCCTTTATCTGATATTGGCTCATTCCCTTGATTTCGGGTTTTAGCACTATGTCCGCGGTATTGCCGTCCAGCAAGGCGTGCATTGCCGTCTGCTGGCTGTCCATTATGTCGAACACGCGCAAAACAAGGGATAAAATGTTTTCCACCTTGTCGGCAGGTTCATAAGTGTTTACGAGAGCGTCAACGGCTATAACCACGTCCGCGCCCATTTCCTTGACCTGCTTTGCGGGAACGCGGCAAAGGCAACCGCCGTCTATCAGCAATTTACCGTCAAGTTCCACGGGTTTAAAAACGCAGGGTATCGTACTCGAAGCCTGTACAGCAACGGCGGCCTGCCCGCTTTCGAAAACGTGCAGTTTGCCTGAAATCAGGTCGGTAGCGACGCAGCGGAAAGGGATATTCATATCCTCTATTTTTATGTCGCCGAAATATTCGGCAAGCAATTCTTCCAACTTTTTAGAGCGCAGCACAGACATTCTCGAAACTACGCCCGGTCCTATATCTATAAGGTCGCGAGCCTTTAATTGAAGCGCGATATCGCGTATTTTTTCGGCGGACATTCCCGAAGCGTAGCAACCGCCCACGACCGCGCCCATTGAGCAACCTGCTATGAAATCGGGTTTTATGCCCGCCTCTTCCAGCGCGAAAAGCACGCCCGCGTGGCAAATCCCGCGCGAGCCGCCGCTGCCGAGGGCAAGTCCCAATGTTTTACTCATAACAAACCTCCGAAAGAAATAAAAATAAGTATGGCTTTGAAAAAAATCGGATACGCCGCGCTGTGCGTTCTTTTGTTATGCTTCGGCGCGGCAATAATAATTTTCCCCGAAAGATATGTAAACTGCTGCTTTCAGGGTTTCGCTTTATGGGCGGAATGTGTACTGCCGTCGCTTTTTCCGTTTATTGTAATTTCGCTTATCTTTATAAAGACTGGAATGGCGGATAAAGCCTCGCTTCCGCTGAAAAAACTGACTAACAAACTAAATCTTCCGCAGAACGCGGCGGTATGTTTTGTGTTATCAATACTTTCGGGATATCCCGCGGGGAGCAGAATGATAGCCGAATTTTACGACAGCGGCGCGCTTACGCGCGAGGACTGCGACAAACTTGCCCCCCTTTGCTCGACTTCGGGGCCGCTGTTTATTCTCGGCAGCGTGGGATATAAGATGTTCGGAGATAAAATTCTCGGCGTTAAAATCTTTATAGCGCACGCGTTGTCTGCGATTATTTTCACGCTTATTTACTGCCGTTTCCGTCCGAAAAGCCGCCCCGCACCCCCGCCTGCGAAACTGAATGACGAAAACCTTTTATATAACGTTTTTTACGGCGCGACGGTTTCCGTAGCCGTGGCGGGCGGATTTATCGCCTTTTTCTACGTAGCGGCGCAATTTTTGCAGGACTTTAATATATTTTTGCCCGCGGAAAGCTTTTTAAAGCTGTTTATGGAAGAAAAAGCGGCAAAAGCTTTGTGTATGGGGCTTGCCGAAGCCACTACGGGCTGCCGTTTTCTTGCCGAAAGCGCGTCGCCTTTGAAAGGAGCGGTTGCGGGATTTATAATTACGTTCGGCGGACTTTCGATTTTATTGCAGCAATTAAGCTACCTTACGAAAACGGGCGTGCGCCCGATTAAATTTATTCTTATAAAATTCGCGCAGGGAATTTTATGTTTCCTTTTAACGTTTTTATTGACGTTATAAAACCGCGCTTTTAAAGAAATGCAGTCCTTTTAATAATCGACGAAAACTTTAATAATGCCAAAATAATGCCGAAAATACCTTATGCTTTTTCCGCAATATCCAAAAGAAGTCTTTCGGTATCTTCCCAGCCGAGGCAGGGGTCGGTTATGGATTTGCCGTAAACTACGTCCTCCGTCTGGCAGCCCTCTTCAAGAAAGCTCTCTATCATAAAGCCCTTGACTATTTTTTTGAAATCCGCGTCGTAACCGCGGTTCAGCATAACTTCGCCGCAAATACGTATCTGGCTTTTGAATTTTTTGCCGCTGTTCGAGTGGTTGGCGTCTATTATCACGGCGGGATTTTTCAGTCCCGCTTTTTTATAGCCTTCCGCAACTTTCATCACCGTTTCATAGTGAAAGTTGGGCGTATCGTTCCCGCAGCCGTCCGACGCGCCGCGGAGAATGGAATGGGCAAGCGGATTGCCATGCGTTTTAACCTGCCAGCCGTTCAATTTGAAAATCTGTCCGCTCTGAGCGGCGAAAACGGAATTAAGCATAGCCTCCAAAGAACCGCCCGTAGGATTTTTTATGCCGACGGGCACGTCTAATCCGCTTGCCACGCTGCGGTGAAGCTGGTCCTCAGAGGAACGCGCGCCCACGGCGAAGTAAGAAAGCAAATCCTCTATATAATGCACGTCGGAGGGATACAGCATTTCGTCAGCGGCGGTAAGCCCGCTAACCTCTATGACCTTTAAGTTCAGCTCGCGCATGGCTTTAAGCCCTTTGGGTATATCCTGCGATTTGGTAAGGTCGGGCTGTGAAAACATGCCCATATATCCCACGCCACGGGTGCGCGGCTTGCCCGTATATACCCTTGGCACAAGCACAAGCTTATCCTTGACTTTTAAATTAAGCTTGCCGAGGCGCTCTACGTAATCCAGCACGGGCGCTGCCTCGTGCGCGGAGCACGGTCCGACTATTACAAGCATTTTATCGCTTTTGCCCGTTATTACGTCGGCGATAAGCTTGTCGCGTTCCGCCTTGATTTTTTTAAGGCTTTCGGGCAGCGGCGCTTCATTTATCACTTCTTCTGGTTCGGGAATTTTCAGCTGTTTTTCAAACATTATCCCCCTCCCCGCGCTTTACGCGCAGCATTTGCTCTAAGTCCTTTAAAATTTCCGCCGGCACGTAATCGGCGTACGCCTTTTTGAATTTAACCGAATTTTTCACGAGAGTGGAGCTTATTTGCAGGCTGTCCTGTTCGGCGGGAACGTACAGCGTTATTATGTCCTTTTTCAACTTTTTGTTTGCGAAAAAATTGGCGTTTTCGTATTCGAAATCTATCGTATTGCGCACTCCGCGCACATAAAAAGGGGTGTTTTCCTTTTCGAGGATATCCACCGCCGCGCCTTCGAAAATCTCCACGCGCACCCGTTTTTCGTTTTTAAACAGCTTTTCAAGCAAAAATTTGCGCTGTTCTTCGGAAAGCAAAGGCGTTTTGCCGGTGTTTATCATCACGGCGACCACCACCTCGTCAAATAGGGCAAGGCAGGTTTCTATAACTTTTTTATGACCCGTCGTAGGGGGGTCGAAAGTGCCCGAAAACACGCACTTTTTCATATTTCACCTTTCAGTCTTAAAAAACTGAGATAAGTTATTCCGTATTTGCGTTCGTCGTATAAAGAAAGCTTTTGGATTTCGCCCGAAAAAGGTCTGTCGCGTTCCAGAACGGCTATGCCGTCCTCTGCCAAAAGTCCTTTACGGGCAATGATTTCAAGCGCGCGCACGCCCGATTCCTGCTTGTAAGGCGGGTCCAAAAAAATCAAGCCGAACGAACCCGACAGCTTATTCAGGCAGTCCGCAAAATCCAAATTGAAAATTTCGTAATTTTCCGCGCCCTTTAACCGCGCGAGATTTTTTTTGAGGACGGCAATGCTGTCGCGTGAAAAATCGTTGAAAACGACTTCCGCCGCCCCGCGCGAAATACATTCGAGCCCCAGCCCGCCGCTTCCGCAGAACAGGTCGAGAACGCGCGCCGACGGCACATGCGCGGCTATTATATTAAAAAGGCTCTCCTTCACCCTGTCGGCTGTGGGGCGGATATCTTCGCCCTTAAACTCCGCGAGCGTCAAAGAGCGGTATTTGCCGCTTATTATCCTCATTTTTTATCCTTTTCTTCCTTAACGATTTGCCTCGACGCGATTTCGCGCTGTTTCGCCCATTCCCTGTGCGCGGCAATAATGTACGTTACGCCGTGCACGGCTGTTGGCAGGATTATCCATAAAAAATTGAGCCAACCCGAAAGATTTGCGTAGGTGAAAGGTATCGCAGCCCAGCCGAAAACGTATTGCAGAAGAAAATAACAGAAGCTGTTGTGCGCGCATAGCTCTATAAGCTGAACCAAAGCGTACGGGATACAGGTAATAAAGCCTATCAAAAAGCCCTTATACGCCGAATATTCGCCCGTACCGTATTGCGCCTGCTTGTCCGCCGTGCCTATATCCCGCTTTTTTGCCTGCACCACAAGCTTTCTTACGGCGGTTATGCCGTTCTGCCTGCCGAAAATCACATACGCAGCGCAAAGCAAAATCTCGCCCAGAACAAGCATTACCACGGACAGCGCGAAGTCCTCGGTAATGGCGGTCGCCATGCCTATGAAAGATACGCTTAAAATAAGCTGCAACATAAGCGGAAACGCCGCGCCCGCAAGCATATCTTTGACTTCGTACAGGAATTTCAAACGCTTGTCCGGATTATTTCCCAAAGTCGTCAACCCCCTTTTCGCACAGGAATTTATCGACGGGAACGTCAAATTCGTCCTCTTTAAATTCAAGACGCTGAAAATCATAACCCAAACCGATTTTCAACGTTTTTACGCGCGAAAGGTATCTGTCGTAATATCCGCCGCCGTAGCCTATGCGGAACCCGCGGGAATTTATTGCAAGCAGGGGAATAACCGTCACGTCGATATTGCCTTTATAGGGCAACCCCATCGGTTCGGAAATGCCCAACGCGCTTTTCTGCATTTCTCCGAAGGGCACAGCGACTATTTCCCTGCCCTCTACCCTCGGCAGATAAATTTTTTTGTCCATATCCAACAGTTTGGATATTATAAGGTCTGTACGGGTTTCGTAAGAAAATCCGTTATAAATGAAGAAACTGTCGTAATGCGAAAATTCCCGCATAAAAATACTCAGGATATCCAAATCCGCAAACCTTCTTTTATCGCTTGTGAAGCGCTGGCGTTCAAACTTCAAACGCACTCTTAAATCATTTTTACCCATCGTAAATATACATCCTCTCCGCCCTTTTTGCGGCGGAACATAGCACCTCGTAAGGAATAGTGCCGCACCTTTCGGCATAGACGGCGGCGTCGCTTAAAACAAGTTTAAGTTCTTCCCCCTCCACGCTTAAAAAGGAATCCATGCACAGCGGACCTTCGCCAAGCGGCGTACGCCTTGAAAAGCCGTCGGCATAGCCGAGGCGATAAACGCCTATATTTTTATAATTTTTCCGCGCACGGACGTACCCGATTCCCCCGCCCGTAAAGCGGGTTATCTGCGCCCTGCGGGCATAGACTTTCATAACGGGCGTAACGCCGGCGGAAAATCCTTCGGGAGAATACCCATACAAAAGTATGCCGCAACGCACGCCGTCTTTAAGATATTTGCCGCCCGAAAGAATACCCCCGCTTGCCGCAAAATGGGATACGGCTTGCGGATTTTTTTCTTTTACAAGCTTTTCCGCCCTGTCGAACAGGTCAAGCTGACGTTCGCTTGCCGCTTCGTCCGCAGGGTCGTACAAGTGGGAATATACCCCCTCTATCTGTTCGGCGGAAAGAATTTTCAAAATATCCGTTAATTCTTCTATGCCGCACCCGAAGCGGTTCATTCCCGTATTGACTTTTATATGGCAGGGATTGCCGCCTATCATTTGCGCGGTCCGCGCGGAATTTACGGTAAACGAAAGATTGTAAAATTCCCCCCTTGCAACGTCGTCAATGCCCAAAGGGGGCGTTAAAACGAGCACGGGCTTGGAAATCCCCGCAAGGCGCAACGCCGCGCCCTCGTCGGTTATCGCCACGCAGAAGCCGTCAACCACGTCCTCCAACGCGGAAGCTATCTCTGCGCCGCCATGACCGTAAGCGTCGGCTTTTACGACGGCATAAAACTTTCTTTCGCCTATTAAACTGCGCACGGTGCGCGCGTTTTTTACTAAGTTGCTTAAATTTATAACCGCAAGCGTTTTCTGCATACCATCATAATATGCATATACCGCATTTTGAGGTGAAGTCAGCGTCTGTTCTTAACCGCCCTGCCTATCGCAGGGCAGACGCGGCGGGAAAGTATCGCCGCAAGCGCGCAAAGAGCGGCGTCCTTGGGCATATAAATCAAATTGCCCGTGATTAGGAGATTTACAAGATTTTCAACGCCCAAAAATTTGGCGCAGATTATGCAGTAGGGTATTCCTATCGCGTAATTCACAAGGAAAGCCGCCATAGCCGCAACCACATAGCGCCATACTGGAAGGTCGGCTTTGCCCGCTATAATTCCCGCAACGAACGCCGCGGCAATAAACCCGAGGATATATCCGAAAGACGGTTTTAAAACGTAATATATGCCGCCTCCCGCAGAAAAAAGCGGCAATCCCGCAAGCCCCGCGAAAGCATATACCGACATGCTTACCGCGCCCTTTTTTGCGCCGAGAAGCAACCCCGCAAGCACGCTTACCGCCGTCTGAAACGTCAGCGGAACAAGAGGAAAAAAGGGTATCTGGATATACGCCGCCGCAGTCATCAGCGCAACGAAAATTCCACATTCCGCTATATTTACGGCAACCGTATTCTTATTCTTCATCTTTTTTATCGTTCTTTTCTGCTTTTTTTGCTTTGGAAAGTTTTAAATAGCCTACGACAAACCCGACGACCATGGCAATTATCACGCCTGCGATAAGAGCTATCAGAATACTTACGATAACTCCCAGATTTCCTTCGGGATGAATCGCCCCCTCATAAGCCACCAAAGAAGAACCGGCATAATATTGCGCAAGATAGCTTTCGTAGCTGTCCGTTACGGATTTCAGCTGCGCATTCAAATCGGCAAGTCTTTGCGAAAATTCGGGATTTAATTTAAGCGCTGCCCCTTCCGCCGTATATGCCTTGTAGATTGTTATACGCGATTCCAACTCGGCTATTTCGTTGGCGAGCGTTTCTATTCTTTCCGAGGTCTGCATTATATCGACCGTCGCGTCGCCTTCGTTAATTTTACCGAACAGCAGGTTGAGTTCGTTCCTTTTGTTTTCGCGACGGCTTTCAAGCGATATAAGCATCGAAGAATAATTTTCTTTTACCTTTTCAACGTCGTGCACGTATAAATTCTTGCGCATTTCGCCTATTGCGGTATCCAGCTTTTGGGTATATTGGCTTAATTGTGTAATAAGCCTTAAACATTCGCTTTTCAAAGTGCCGCCCGTTAAACGCGACAAGTTTTTAAGATTTAAGTTGAGATAATCAACCTGATTTTTCAAAAGCTCAACCTTGTCCTCGTAAAAATCGGTATTCCCGTAGTCGCTGAGATACAAGTCCTGGTCCACCGCAAGCTTTTTTATATAGCGCATAGGGGTTTGGGCAAGCTCGTCGATAAACGCTTCCGCCTGGCTTTGGTTGGCGAAATATTTTGCCTTTATCCTTATGGTATAAGTAGTTTCAAGCTTGTCCGCCGACAATTCCCTGTCGTTGCGGGAAATGCTTAACGCGCTGGAAGCGTACATATCTATCACGTCGATAGATTTGAATCTTTCGTCGGAATTTATCTCCGAAAGGTTGGAGCGCGAAATTATGTCGCGATAGTTGAACGGCGTGTTGTCGGGATAGACGGGAACGGATTCGTCACTGCCCGGGAAACTTACGGAAAATGTGCTTACGTAGTATGTCGAGTACGCATTATACCCGAAATACAGCCCGAGCGTACCTCCCACGGTAATCAGAACGGCTATAACCAACGTCAGCCATTTTTCCGAAAAAATTATTTTGAATATGTCGGCTATGGAGACGCCCTCTTTCTCTTCATCCATAATGTATTCCTCCAAAGACAGTGTTTTACTCTATAAAGTTTTTAACGGGGCGGTGAAATACGCCGCAGCGGCAATTCAAACTTCCCGCGTAATCTATTTTAACAGAAGGAACAAGCTTTTGCAACAAATTTACCGCCGATTTGCCTTTTGACGAACATTTTATCGTCAGATTTAATTGCATATGACGAAAAATTATTAAACAAACCGCTTAAACGCCGAGCTTTCGGCAAGAGCATAAAAATTTTTGCGGATTTTTCGGTTTCCGCGGCTTTCTTTTCATAATCCGCCGCAAAAAAAATATATTTAACATATGAAACGTTTTTTTATAGCGCTCGTTTGCGCGGCAGTGTTAATCTGCCAGCTTGCGGGCTGTTCGGCACAAGTCGATTTATCAGAATACATATCCGAAAAAAGAAGCGAAATTTACCTGTACAGTGACGACGACGCGGAAATAAAGCTTTACTGCGTTTCCCGCGAGCAACCATATGCCGCCGACGGAATTTGCGGGGACGTATGCGATATAATAGAAATTTACGTCACATTCGCAAAGACGCCCGCAGCCGTTGAAATTTCGGTTGACGGATTGCATGCGGATATGAATTACGAGGCTGTGGATAAAAGGTTCACCCTCTACTATTCCGCCCCGCCCCTTCAACGCGACGGCGTAGATATTACTCTTAACTGCGACGGCGAGCAAAAAATTTACCGTGCGCTGAACGTAAAGGACAAGGGCGTTTTAAGCTGCGAACAGGCGGTAAAATGCGCCTATGCCTATGACAAAGAACTTTTCGACAGCCTTAAAACCCGCCGCGACTTCGCGGGAGAAATTTACGTGCGGCTTTTGTACGACGACGGCTGCTACTATTACGTGGGGCTATGCGACAGAAACAAAAATATAACCGCCTATCTTTTGGACGGCGGTATCGGTAAGGTTATTTCCACTAAAAAATTATCGGCGTGATTAAATAAGTTTTTCAAACGCAATGCGGGAAGTTCCGTCGCGGAAAAGCGTTACCGTCCCGCAGCGGACAAATTCCAGCTTGCTTAAAAGGGAAAGCATGGGCAGATTTTTTTCGTGCGTATCTATCCTTATGCTGGTCCTTCCTCGGAGGCGCGCAAGCTGGGGCGCAGCCACGTCCAAAACATACGTCGCTACCCCCGTTCCCCTGAATTTTTCGGCTACCGCCACGCGGTGTATGGCAAGATAATTGCCTTCGGTAAGCCATTTCCCGTCTATTTCTATATAATTTTCGTCAAACGTAAGCGCGGAAAAAACGGCGGCTATTTCGTCGTCTATTTTGACGGTATATAATATTCCGCCCAAAATCCCCTCGCGTATGTCATGCTCTTCGGGGAAGCCCTTTCCCCACTGCGGATTGCCGAGGGAAGCCATATACTCCTGCGCGGACGCGTAAATCGCCATAATTTCCTTCAACTGCGAAATTTTGGACTTTGAAAAGCTATACTTCATAATCTACCTCATAAATTCTACTATTACCGAATTCTGCACGAAAAGATATTCGGGCTTAATATAAAAACGTTTGTCCGAAAGCTCCGTATATTTACTCGTTTTCGCTATTGCCGAAGAATACTTTTCGGTAAAATCGCAATTAAAACGCTTTTTATATTCTTCTAAATCTATTCCCGCCGCCGTGCGCAACGCAAGAAAAATAAATTCCTCCTCCTGTCCTTCCCCGTCTATCTCCTCGCGCGATTTGACGGCAAGATGCCCGGACAGAATACACTTGAAATATTCGTCCAAATCGAAAGTGTTGGTAAACCTTATGTTGTTTATGCAGGACGACGCCGCGACGCCGAAGCCTATATATTCTCCACGCCGCCAATAATTGAGGTTATGGCGGCTCTCTTTTCCTTTCTTTGCGAAATTCGAAACCTCATATCTGAAAAAACCCAGTTCTTCAAGTTTTTTTACGCCCGCTTCATACATTTCCGCGACCTCGTCGCCGTCGGGTAGTTCGCCGTTAAGATAATCGGTGTAAATGGGCGTGCCGTCCTCGGGCGAAAGCGCATACATGGATATGTGGCTTGCGCCGAAAGCGGAGGCGACTTCAATCGTCTTTATTACGTCGTCCGCCGTCTGGTCTTTTAGACCTATCATGACGTCAACCGAAAAGTTTTTGCCCTTCAAAAGCTTTGCGCAGGTGACAAACTCGTTCAAGGTATGGATTCTGCCTATTTCGCGCAGCTGGCTGTTTATTGCCGTCTGCAAGCCCACCGAATAGCGGTTTATGCCGCATTTTTCATACATTTCCACTTTTCCCGCGCTTATCGTGCCCGGGTTGATTTCTATGGTTATCTCCGCGCCTTTTTTTACGTTGAAATATTTTTTTGCCGCCGTAACAAGCATGGCAATATAGCTTTCATCGACGACGGAAGGCGTGCCGCCGCCTATATACAGAGTGTCGAACTCATAGTCTTTCAAATCTTCCTTGCGCATAGACATTTCGCGGTAAACGCACGCCATATAACTTTCGGCAAGGTGGATTTTATCGGGGAAAGAAGCAAAATCGCAATAGCGGCACTTCGATTTGCAAAAAGGTATGTGGACGTAAATACCCGCCATTACATTGCCTCCCAACGGTATTTTTTCATATCTGTTTTGCCGTCCTCGCCGAATTTTACGCCTTCGGCTTCGAGCATCGCCCTTTGTACATGCGGTCCCCCGAAAGCGAAACCCGAGCTTACGGAACCGTCCTTAAACAGCACCCTATGGCAAGGAATTTCTCCGGGGCGCGGGTTGCAGTGAAGCGCCCAGCCGACCTGCCGCGAGGACCGCGGGCTGCCCGCAAGCCGCGCGACGTCGCCGTATGACAGGACTTTGCCGCGCGGGATTTTCATTACGACGTTATATACTCTTTCGAAAAAACCCATATCAATCCTTATTGGTTTTAAGAATCTGCATAAACACTTCGCTGGGCACTTCCACGCTGCCTATCTGGCGCATGCGTTTTTTGCCCTCTTTCTGCTTTTCGAGAAGTTTTTTCTTGCGGGTGATGTCGCCGCCGTAGCACTTGGCGAGCACGTCTTTGCGCATTGCCTTAACCGTTTCCCTTGCAATTATCTTGCCGCCTATCGCCGCCTGTACGGGGATTTCGAAAAGCTGGCGCGGAATCGCTTCCTTTAAATTTTCGCAGAGCATTCTGCCGCGCGGATAAGCGCTGTCCTCGTGCACTATCATAGACAACGCGTCGCACACTTCGCCGTTTAAAAGTATATCCATTTTTACAAGCTTGCTCTTTTCGTAGCCTATCAGCTCGTAGTCGAAACTTGCGTAACCGCGCGTGCGGGACTTTATCGAATCAAAGAAATCGAAGATTATTTCGTTAAGCGGCAGGTTGTATTCAAGCCGCACTCTCGACTTGTCCAAATAGGTCATTTGCAGGAACGTACCGCGTTTTTCGCGGCACAAATCCATTATCTGCCCCAAATAATCGGGCGGGGAATAGATATCCGCTTTGACTATCGGCTCCTCTATGTGTTCGATTTCGGATACGGGCGGCAGGTGGGAAGGATTATCCACGTAAACCTCCTCCCCGTCCGTCTTAATGACCTTATAACTTACGGAAGGCGCCGTCGTGATTATTTCAAGCCCGAACTCCCTTTCAAGCCTTTCCTGAATAATCTCCATATGCAAAAGCCCCAAAAACCCGCAGCGGAAACCGAAGCCGAGGGCGACAGAGCTGTCCGCCTCGAACAGAAGCGAAGCGTCGTTAAGCTGTAATTTCAGAAGGGCGTCTTTAAGGTCGTTGAATTTACTGCCGTCGAGGGGGTATATTCCGCAGAAAACCACGCTTTGCACCTTTTTATAACCGGGCAGAGGTTGTGCGGCGGGGCGCGAAGGATTGATTACGGTGTCGCCGACAGCCACGTCCTGAATGGATTTTATCGAAGCCGCAATATACCCGACTTCTCCCGCGGAAAGAATGTCCTTGGGAACAAGCGCAGGATTGAAAGCCCCCACTTCCACCACTTCGTATTCCTTATCGGAACGGAAGGTTTTAATTCTGTCGCCGCTTTTAACCGAGCCGTCCTTTATCCGCACAAAAAGTATTACGCCCTTGTAATTGTCGTAATAGCTGTCGAAAATAAGCGCTTTCAAAGGGGCGTTTTCGTCGCCCTGCGGCGCGGGAAAGTATTTAACGACGTCTTCGAGGACCTCGCCTATGTTTATGCCCTCCTTGGCTGAAACGAGGGGCGCGTAAGACGCGTCAAGACCTATAACTTCCTCTATTTCCTTTTTAGCCTCTTCGGGGCGGGCGGAGGGCAAATCTATTTTATTTATCACGGGCAGGATTTCAAGGTTGTTTTCAAGCGCAAGATAGACGTTTGCAAGCGTCTGTGCTTCTACCCCCTGCGTGGCGTCAACAATTAAAATCGCGCCCTCGCACGCGGCAAGCGAACGCGACACTTCGTACGTAAAATCCACATGCCCCGGAGTGTCTATTAAGTTAAATTCATATTCTTTGCCGTCGGAAGCCTTGTAATACATACGCACGGGCGCAAGTTTAATGGTTATGCCGCGCTCCCTCTCTATATCCATGGAATCGAGTAGCTGGGCTTCCATATCCCTTTCCGAAACCTGCCCCGTACTCTCCATAAGCCTGTCGGCAAGAGTGGATTTACCGTGGTCTATATGCGCTATTATGCAGAAATTGCGAATGTTTTCCTTTTTGCCCATGACTATATTATATAAAAATTGCGAATTTTTGGCAAGGAAAAAGCGGGGCGTAAGCGAATATAATGTTGACAAAGATATGTTTCAATGATAAAATACACGTATAATTTCAAAAACGGAGGTAATTATGGACGAAATGACGCGCTTACAGCGCAAACTTATACCTGTAAACATAGTGGTTATGGTCCTTGCACTTGTAGCGGCGATAAGTATTCTTGTTGCGCCGCTGCTCACGGTGGATGTGGGTACGGTTGCCGCAGAAATCGCAAAAATGCAGCAAAGCAGTGCGGACGATTCGGAGAACGGCTCTCCCGAATTTTCGGCTGATTACTTTAAAACCATTGCGGAATGTCTTAACGGCACTACTTTAAGTTTTTCCACCGTTTCTCTCGCAAAGACGGCTTTTTCGGACGCGCCCGCGGAGGCGGTGACGCAGGTAGTAGCCGGAGAGATAAAAAAATCGGAGGATAAAATTGTTGCGGGGGTTGCCGTGCAAATGCTGCCGCAACTTATAGAAAGCGGCGAATTGGACGTAGATATCGACGTGGAAAATATAGACGTCGAAGCGGTTATGGATAAGTTCGACAACGTTTTGAAAGCGGGTATCGAAGAAAGCGACGGTGCAATCAATGAGCTTGTGGATGAAATACGCAAACAAGCGGTATCTGCCGACGGTCAACCGCTCATAGACGAGCAATACCAGGACGAAATTGCAGACACAATCAAGGAACTTTACCGGCAAGCCAAAGACGTAGTAGGTGATGAAGAACTTACCATGGAATCGTTTATATGCATTACGATATCCAAGCTGATGAACGAAAACGGCGGCGTCAATCCGAATGCCCGCGCGGCTTCCAAACCCCTTTTCATTGCCGACGACGGCAACGACGCAAATCCCGAACCGCAAGCTCCTTCCGAAAATACCAACGACGGTATATATACCACGTACGAGGACCTTTTGGGCGGGATTTTGAGCAGTTCGGGCGGCGAGGGACAGTCCGACCCCACGGAAGAGCTCAACTCGACAATAAACCAATTCAAGCCGTTTATGCAGATAGCGGTTTACGCTATGTTCGGGTTTGCGGGAATATGGCTGATACTTTTCGTATTTGCTTGTATTCACCTCTTCTTGAAAAATAAGCGTTTTACAATGTGGTACGTTAAATTATTCGGCTTCTATCCCTGTCTTATCTTCGGCGTTCTGCCGCTTATCGGCGGAATGACAGCAGGCTTGCTGTTTGCCGACGCGCCCTTAAATATAGCGGCTATTATCGGCGCAATCTCCTCGCTGACCTGGATAAGCGGCGCATGCTACCTGGCGCTTTGGATTGTTTCGGTTTTCTGGGCGTTCCCCATAAAGCGCAGGATACGCGACATATCGTAAAATCATAATTTCAAGCGGTCATTTGAAAGCCGCCGCGGCGTCAAAACGCCGCGGCGGCTTATGCTTTACTCACTTAGATTTTAAAACTTCAACTTATATTGAAAGCATAAAACAGAATTTAATTCTTATTTATGCGCATATATCTTTACATCTATACTAATATATCTTTTACATCAGCGGACTTACGACGCGCAGAACGGCAGTTGCAAACTTCACGAAAATATTGCGTTTTTCGGGCGGTCTTTCGGGGTTTGCGGCGAATATCTCGTTGAAATCGGCTTCCGCCGCATTCATTGCCACTTTGTCGTCGGTATATACTCCGTTGTCAAATTCCTGATAGAACGACCGCATGTCCATATTCACCGAACCGACGGTCAGACTGTTTTCCGTTAAAGTCACCTTGCTGTGCAAAAATGTGTTTTTGGCGTAGAAAATTTTAACTCCGCACTTTTGCAGGCGGTCGGCGTTGGAACGCGTTACAAGATATATGAAAGGATAATCGGGCACGGCGGGAAGAGCAATTCTTACATCCACGCCATTCTGCGCCTTTTCTTTCAGCATTTTGAAAAGCTTTCCGTCGGGAATCAAATAGGGCGTCATTATATAAAGCTTTTCCTGCGCGCCCTTAATGACGTTTTCATATACACCGCGGCAGAGCGCTTCTTTAATTTCGGGCCCGCCCCCATAGGGAACAACGTTGGATACGTTCGGCGTTTTTACGTAATTATTCAGATATTTGGCGAAATCGGTTTTTTCACGGGCGGCGAACTCCCACTGCCTTAAAAAACACAGGCTTAAACCGTCAACCGCCGCGCCTTCAAGCCGAAGTCCCGCGTCCTTCCAGCGCGCACCCTGCGCCTTACGGTAATTTATGCAGTCGTCGGCAATGTTGCAGCCGCCGACGTAACCGTATTTTCCGTCTATTACGACGATTTTTCTGTGGTCGCGGAAGTTCAGTCCGAAGCTGAAAAGGGTTAAAAGCTTTGCAAACACTTTGAATTTTATGCCCGCGCTTTTTATGCGCTTTTTAGTTTCGCCCCTTAAAACGCCCTGGCTGCCCACGTCGTCGCAGAGGAATCTGACCTCCACGCCCTCCGCCGCCTTGCGGGAAAGCACTTCGATAAGCTTTTCCAAAAGCCGCCCCTCGGAAACGATGAAGTATTCCATAAATATGAAATGTTCGGCTTTTTCAAGGTCGGCAACCATCTCAGTAAACAACGGCGCGGCGTCGTGGAAATATTTCAAATCCGTACCGTCGTACGGAATATATCCGCCTTTATCGCGTATATATTCGCAGTCGCAAAGGACCGTCGCCGAGTTGCCGTTGACTGAAAATTTACCTATGCAACCTTCCGAACGTGCGAAGATTTTGGAATATCTTCGCCTTTTAAAGCCGTAACATATACGTTTATCGGCAAGAAAATATACGATATAACCGCAGCCGAATGAAACCGCGAATAAAACCAGCCAACTGAACTTAGCCTGCGGGTCGCGTTCGAAAATGAGCGCGTGTATGGCGGAAAGAAGAGTCAACGCCAACGAAACATAGAAAAAAATTTTCGACACGAACGACAAGAACGCGTACAAACAAGCGAGCACGGCAAGCTGTAAAACGATACAGAAGTCGGTGAAAAGCGCCTTGGCTCCCGTGGGGAAATCCACCCAACGCTTATGTATGCTTTTAATCTTCCCTGCGCCGTCGGCGGAAGCCCGCCGTACGGATATTTCGGTTTCTTCCATAGTCTTTTTTATTATAACCCAACAGTATCTAAAAGGCAAGTGTTTTTTAAAACGCCGCAAGTATGCGGCGTTTTGTCATAAATTTCTGTAATTTTTAAACCACTCGGTTTCGGTTAAAGATTCAAAAGAATTGCCGCACCAAAGTTTTACGTTTCCAACTGTACCCTGACCGGCGGCGCGTAATTCCAAAAGAAATACAATGTTGCCGTTAAGCGGCTCGTATTCCCACTTTTTCTCGGCGAATTTGCCGTCCGCGTCAAGCTCGGGCAGTTCCGTCGCCTGACCCGTACAATAGATTTTATCGGTGTATTTCAGTATTCTTTCAAGCGATTGCCTGTACGGGAAAGTGTTGAAGTTGTTCAAAGTGTATTCGGGCGAACCCGCGCAGCAACTTACCGCAACGAACTTCGGTTTTATCGAGCTTAGCAGCTTTTCGGACGAGGACGTTCCCGAACCGTGGTGACCCGCCTTATAAAAATCGACTTCGGGCAGCACGTCGTATTCCGATTTACTGTTGGAAGGATGCGAATAGTATTCAACAAGGCGCTCCTCCCCTTCTTTTTCGAGGTCGCCCGTGAACAGAAAATTATGCCTGTCCTTGCCTACGTCCTTCGTAAAAAGAGTAACTACGGAGTGATTGTTTTCGTCGTTATTATCCGTGTTGTAATAATAGTAGTTGTACAGGATGTTCATTGATAGCGTCCTGCCGCCGTCCAACCAGAATTGCCGCTTTGCGCCGTCAGTTTCGTTATAGCACTGCCCCGCGGTGAAAACCTTTGTTCCGTTTTCTTTCAGATAGTTTTCCGCTTCCTTGAAACCGCCGTAAACCGTATTGGGCTTACTTTCGTTCGCAAGCTTATCTTTTTTGACGTTGTCGAACCTTATCAGCGTATCCACGCCGTACCTGTATAGCACTCCCGTGCGGCTTTCGCCTTTTGATTTTCCCGCAAAAGCGGCTATATGGTCCTGGTCGGCGTGGGTCGCTATAACGTATTCGAGCCTGCCGTCCGACACGTAATTATCAAGATAAGAACATATAAGCTCCGCGCTCTCCGCGCGCGAACCCGCATCAATGAGAATATCTTTATCCGCAGCTTTTATGTAGATACTGTCCCCCGCGTATTTGCCCAAATCGATGATATGTATTGAAAATTCCGCCTGCGCTATGTCCTCTTGGGCGACAAACAGATTTTTATCGAAGCCGCATGCCGAACATATCCCGTCCTCGCCGTAAAGGTGGCTGCCCGTAGCGGGGATTATCTCTTCCTCGCGCTTACTGCAAGTTTCGCAGGCGCGGAATTTAAAGCCTGTTTTCACGCACGTGGGTTCTGTTTCCATCTGCCATTCGCCCCAACTGTGGCTGCCCGTAGCGGGGATTATCTCTTCCTCGCGCTTGCCGCAAGTTTCGCAGGCGCGGAATTTAAACCCCGTTTTCACGCACGTAGGTTCTGTTTCCGTCTGCCATTCGCCCCAACTGTGTTCGCCCAAACCCAAATAAATATGAAAGACGTCTGGGCGGAAATACCATAGCGCCGCCGTTCCGAATATTATTAAAACAAGCAACAGAACGACAAATAACGCAAGCACGGGGTGCTTTTTTGCGTTTTTCGCCGTCCTTTTAAAATTACCTTTCGACATATTCCGCCGCCCTGTCACAGGCTTTTGAGCTGTTCCAAAATCTTTTCGCGCATGGCGATGTATTTATCCAGCTTCGCCCTTTCATCGTCGATAAGCTTTTTGGGCGCTTTTGACATAAAGCCCTGATTATTCAGCTTTCCGTCCGCACGGCGTATTTCGTCCGTAACCTTTTCAAGCTCGGAAGAAAGCCTTTCGCGTTCCTTATCGATATCGACAAGCTCGCCCATAGGGATAAACACAGTGCCTATATGCAAAACCTTGGCAACAGACTTTTCGCCCGCTTCCGCGCCGTCGTTTATAAAAGTAATATCCTTAGCGCCCGCAAGCTTCAAAATACTTTCGCGGTTGGCGGATATAAGCCGCTTGCTCTCCGTAAGAATAAGCAAACTTACTTTTTTGGAAGGCGGGCAGCCCAGCTCCGTCTTTGCGGCGCGGACCGCCTTGATTATATCCATTACCCCCTCGAACGCCTGGGCGTCCTTTTTATAGGTCAGGCGGGAATTATAGCGGGGATAGTCCTTTAACATAATAGTGCCCGAAGCGCCCGGAAGTTCGCGGTAAATTTCATCCGTTATAAACGGTACGAAAGGATGCAGAAGTTTAAGCGTGTTTTCCAGAACGAACGTCAATACCGAAAGCGCCGCGTCCTTTTTGCCTTCGTCCTCGCCGTAAAGGGCGGGTTTGGAAAGCTCTATATACCAATCGCAGAAATCGGACCACGTAAAGTCGTACAAAATCTGGCATGCCACGCCCAGCTCGAACTTATTTAACGTAAGAGTCACGTCGCGGATGACCGATTGCAGCTTCGAAATAATCCATTTGTCCGCCGCGCACAGCTTTACTTCCGAAAGAGGCTTGACCTTCCTGCCTTCCGCATTGCCGATAACGAAGCGGCTGGCGTTCCAAATCTTGTTCATAAAGTTGGAGCACGCTTCCACCTTTGCGTCGGAATAACGGGTGTCGTTGCCCGGCGCTACTCCCTGCAAAAGCGAAAAACGCAGACTGTCCGCGCCGTATTTATCTATTACGTCCAACGGATCTACGCCGTTACCGAGGCTTTTGGACATCTTGCGCCCCTTTTCATCGCGGACAAGACCGTGCATAAGCACGTCGCGGAAGGGAACTTTGCGCATATGTTCGAGCCCCGAAAAAATCATACGGGCAACCCAGAAGAAAATTATGTCATATCCCGTAACGAGGACGTCTGTAGGATAGAAATATTCCAAATCGGGGGTATCGTCGGGGTAGCCGAGGGTCGAAAAAGGCCACAGCGCCGAGGAAAACCAGGTGTCGAGGACGTCTTCGTCCTGTTTAAGCTTCGAACTTCCGCACTCAGGACAAACTGCGGGGTCTTGTTTTTCGCAAATTTCTTTGCCACAGTCCTCGCAATACCACACGGGTATGCGATGTCCCCACCAAAGCTGGCGGGAAATGCACCAATCCTTGACGTTTTCCATCCAATTATAATAGGTCTTTGCAAAACGTTCGGGTACGAAAGTTACCTTTTTGTCCATCACCGCGTCTATCGCGGGGCGGGCGAGAGGTTCCATTTTGACGAACCACTGTTTGGAAACTATCGGCTCTACGGTAGAGCCGCAGCGGTAGCAATGTCCGACGTTATGGGTATGCGGCTGCACTTTGACGAGAAGTCCGCTTTCTTCGAGGTCTTTGACAAGCTGTTTCCTACATTCGTAGCGGTCAAGCCCGCAGTATTTGCCCGCACCCTCGTTCATAGTTCCGTCGTCGTTCATTATTCTTACGACGGGCAGGTTATGCCTTAAACCAACTTCGAAGTCGTTGGGGTCGTGCGCGGGAGTAATTTTTACCACGCCCGTGCCGAATTCCATGTCCGCATGTTCGTCGCCGACAATGGGGATAAGTTTGTTTACGACGGGCAGGATAACGTTTTTGCCTATCAAATGCTTATACCGCTTGTCCTTGGGGTTGACAGCGACGGCAGTGTCGCCGAAAAGGGTTTCCGGACGGGTCGTAGCGACTTCAAGAAAGAAATTCTCGCCCTCGACGAAGTATTTTATGTGCCAGAAGTTACCCGATTCCTCGGCGTATTCCACCTCCGCGTCCGAAAGCGCGGTTTTACAGCAGGGGCACCAGTTTATAATGCGGTCGCCCCGATAAATCAAGCCCTTTTTGTATAGGTTTACGAAAACTTCCCTTACCGCTTTGGAGCATTTTTCGTCCATTGTAAAGGTAAGGCGCGACCAGTCGCAGGAAGAACCTAATTTTCTCAACTGGTCGCATATTCTCCCCGCGTACTTTTCTTTCCACTTCCAAGCGCGTTCGAGAAATCCCTCGCGCCCGACGTCGGCTTTCGTTAGCCCTTCCTTTTTCATATCCTCAACGATTTTAAGCTCGGTGGCGATAGACGCGTGGTCCGTGCCCGGCAGCCAAAGGGTGCAATACCCCTGCATACGCTTGAAACGCACTATCGTGTCCTGCAAAGTTTCGTCCATGGCGTGCCCCATATGCAGCTGCCCTGTGATGTTGGGCGGCGGCATCATGACCGTGAAGGGGACTTTTTTATCGTCCCGCACCGCTTTGAAACAGCCGGATTCCTCCCATTCCCTGTACAGCTTGTCCTCGAAGCTCTTCGGATTGTACTTCTTTTCCATATTATACGACCTCTGAATTTTGAATAGCTCTTTAAAATAGACGATATACAGAGATATTATAGCTTAACGCATTGCAAGTTGTCAAACCAAACGGCGGTACGCATAGAATGTATTATTAAATTTTTAAGGAGCTTTATGTGAAAAACAAGCTGATTTACTTTATTTTAGCCGCCGTATGCACCTTTACAGTGCCTTTCGCGGCGGCAGGATGCACAAAAAAAGGCAACGACAAAGTTGTTAGAATAAACGAAGTCACCCATTCCGTATTCTACGCCCCCCTCTATCTTGCGGACGCTTTGGGATATTTCGGAGACGAAGGGTTTGAAATAGAACTTACCAACGGCGGCGGCGCGGATGCAACGATGGCTGCGGTGCTCTCGGGCGGCGCGGACGTCGGCTTCTGCGGTCCCGAACAGGCGATTTACGTCAATATAGGCGGCAGCAAGGACCAGCCCGTGGTATTCGGGCAGCTTACCAAACGCGACGGCTCGTTCCTTGTGGGAAGAAAAGAAGAACCCGACTTCAAGTGGTCTAATCTCGAAGGCAAAAACGTGCTTGCAGGCAGGCAGGGCGGAGTTCCCGCAATGACGTTCGAATACATTCTGCACGAGAACGGAATAAACGCAACCCTGAACTACGACGTGGCGTTTAACATGATGACGCCCGCATTCGAAAGCGGAATCTCCGATTACTGCACGATGTTCGAACCCGTCGCAAGCGAATACCAGGCTGCCGGAAAGGGCTACATAGTGGCTTCCGTGGGGCAGGAATCGGGCGAAATACCCTATACCTGCTTTATGGCAAAGCAAAGCTATATAGACGCCCATACGGATAAAATTGAAGGGCTGGTGCGCGCAATAACCAAAGCCGTGAAATACGTCAATTCGGCGGACAGCGCAACGGTAGCTTCCATGCTTGCGCCCTACTTTGCGGGCACAAGCGAAGCAAGCCTTAAAACTTCGGTGGAAAGCTATAAAAAAATAGACGCCTGGGTAACCAATATGGCGATGAAAGAATCCGCGCTGACAAGGCTGCAAGACGTCATGGAGCTTGCGGGCGAACTTAAAAGGCGCGTTTCTTTCAACGACGTGGTCAACACTGCGATTGCAGACAAAATCTATAAAGAAGTTTATGCATAATGCTTGAATTTGAAAACGTTTCCTACACCTATCACACAAAATCGGGCGAAACGTCCGCCGTAAAAGAACTCAGTTTTTCGGTTGAAAAGGGGCAATTCGTTTCGGTCATAGGACCTTCGGGCTGCGGAAAATCAACCATATTGTCACTTGCGGCGGGGCTTCTATTCCCGTCCTCAGGCAAAATATCCCGCGGCGGCGGGGAATTCGGATATATGCTTCAACGCGACGCGCTGTTCGAATGGCGTACCGTGGAACAGAACATATTTCTGCCCCTCGAAGTCAAAAAACGCAACACCGCCCAAATGCGGGCGAAAGCCGTGGCGCTTGCCGAAAAATACGGTCTTAAAGATTTTTTGAAAAAGAGCCCTTCGCAGCTTTCGGGCGGAATGAGGCAGAGAGTAGCGCTTATCAGAACGCTTGCCGCCGAGCCGGAAATCCTGCTTTTGGACGAACCGTTCTCCGCACTCGACTATCAGACGCGGCTTGAAGTGTGCGACGACGTGCAGGCTATCATAAAATCCGAAAAAAAGACTGCGTTGCTTGTCACCCACGACATATCCGAGGCAATCGCGCTGTCAGACAAGGTGGTAGTACTGTCCGCGCGCCCCGCGCACGTCGTGGCGGAACACCCGATAGACTTCGCCGATACGCCCAAAGCGCGCCGCAACGACGTGCATTTTGCGGGAACGTTCGAAATTTTGAGAAAAGAATTGGGCATATGAACTGACAAGGAATTTCCAAAGATGAAAAAAACAAACTACTCGCGCGAGCACCTCGCGTATCTGAAAAAATTAAAGAAAAAACGGGTGACGGTAATACTTTCGCGCGTGCTGATTCTTGCCGTTGTTCTGGGAATATGGGAATTGCTTGCCCAAACCAAGGCGATAGACCCGTACATCACGAGCTCCCCCTCGCGCGTGGCGCAGACGATAGTTTCGCTTTACCGCGACGGCTCGCTGTTCTACCACATAGGCATAACGCTTTGCGAAACGCTTGTCGGCTTTTTCATCGCAGTTATCGTAGGATATGTTATAGCCATAATCTTTTGGGCGAGCGATACTCTCCACGCAATCGTAGAGCCTTATATCGTAGTATTGAATTCTCTGCCGAAAATCGCGCTCGGACCTCTTATAATCATCTGGATAGGCACGGGCTATGAAGCAATAATTTTCATGACCGTGCTCGTAGCGATAATTCTGTGCATAATGAACACGTTTGCCGGTTTCGCCGCAGTTGACCCCACTAAACTGACCCTTATGAAGGCAATGGGCGCGGGCAAGCCGACTACCCTTTTGAAGCTTGTTATACCCGCTTCCCTTCCGGCGCTTATGAACACGCTTAAAGTCGCCGTGGGGCTTGCCTGGATAGGCTCGATTATGGGCGAATACATTGTATCCAAGGCGGGGCTGGGGCATTTGATAAACTATGGCGGGCAGGTAATGCAGCTTGACCTTGTGATGACATCGACATTCATACTCTGCGTGCTTACGGGCGGGATGTATGCGATAATCGCGCTCATGGAGAAGCTGGTAGTGAAGCAATTTTAACCTAAAAAAGCAGTACGTATCAAGTTTTACCGAAAGGGGCGGCGGCGCAATATGCGCCGCCGCCCTGTATTATTCAGAGGTTAAAATTTAATTGAAAGCCGTTGCAATAGTTCTTAACTTAGCACGGACTGTTAGTTTAATTTTTGTTAATGCCGTCAAATATATCGCATTAGGCTTAATCCACTCTCGCGAGTTTCACGACTTGTTCGTTTCCATAGACGAAGCCCTTCTCCTCGTCGCCCCAAACTCGGGTGCAAAGGTACAGGCACAATACCCCGTCCTCCACGACAAATTTGAAAACCGCCTGTTCGCTAATGTCGCCGCTGCGCGGAAAGGAATATTCGCTTCCGCAGACAGAAACCGCGGATATTTCACGGGTTTTACCGAGGTTATAGTACTCACCCAAAAACTTCGGGGTCGAAAAGAAACTTACCATGCGGTTATCCGTATATCTGACTATTCCCCTGCCCTCGGCGCTTCTGTCAAACCTGACGGTCGCGGGCTTTTTCCTGTCCCTCACGACCACAAATTCCCTGCCTTCCAAAAACGGAAGCAACCTTGTATTGGAGAACACCTGCGTATCCGAAAACAACGGGTCCTCCCTGCGCGCTTCCGTAACTTCTTCAAAAGCTTGTCCTTCCGTGCCGGACGCGCTTTCGTTTTGTACGTTTACAAAATCCACGTCGGATATATCCGCCTCTCCCGTTTCGGGAAATTCATGGAAGTAACCCGAGCGTTTAGGCGGCAAACCGTCGGAATATGTGGATTTATTATCGCTTATCGGCTGTACAGATTCAGAAATCGGTTCCGCAGGTCGGGAAATTTGAATTTCTTCTTCGGCTACCGCGTCTTTTTCGTAAGGCTCATATCCGCTTGCGGGTTCTTCCCGTAAAGGCTGCGTATATTCGTGCCGACGGTTGTATTCTTCATGCCGTGGTTGTATATACTCCCTGGGCGGCTCGGGTTTAGACATAAAAGTTAATACCGTCCATACTTTTTGCAGTTCCGCAATCACATTATCGAGTTTTCCGATAATCTCGCCGCACGGTATTTCGGGCTGTTCGATTTCCGAACCGATTTGGAAAAGCTCCGTCTGAGATTTGCACGCGGCGACCTCCGTTTCAAGCCGACCCAACCTGTTTTCAAGCGAATCCAGCCTTTCGGCTATGGGTTTCAGCTGATTTTCCAACTCAGAAATCAAAACCTTGCGTTTCATATCAACACCGTCCGTCGTTTTTCTTCGGATTATACTATTTTTCGACGGTTTTGTCAAGAACGAAACCTATTCTTTGAGAGTTAGATTAAGCGAGGCTTTCAGTTTTTTCAGCGCCCTGAATGCCTTGACACGCACGTTTTCATGCGACATCCCCAAAATTTTGGAAATTTCAAGATATGTATAGCCATCGAAAAAGTGCTTACAGATTATAAATCTTACGTCGCACGGAAATTTTTCAAGCCTTTCTTCAAGCGCCGATTGGGCAACCGAATCCATAGTGTTTGCAACGGCGATAGATTCGTCAATATCTAAAAGTATGCTTGTTTGCCTGTAAATATCCTTTACGCGGTTATCCACGATAGTATTAAGCCAGACCAAGGGATAGCTTATGTAAGGATAATCCGTCCAGTCCTTTTCAAGCAGTTTTCGCACCACATCGTGCGCCACGTCTTCCCATTCCGGTCTATTCCCCAACTTCCATTTTGCGCGCGACTTAATAAGCTCGTAATAGTTTTTGAAAAACAGCTCCCGCGCCTCGGGGTCGGAATAAATCTTTTTCAGCAGCTCGTTAAAAATTTTTGCGTCAATCATCGGTAAAAAAAGCAATAAAATAGTATGTATATCTATTTACTTTGGATTTGTAAAAAAGTTTCCGCAAAAATAAAAAAAAGGCAAATTTAATTGCCTTTTTTTAAAATTTTTCTTTAATTTACGAAATACAAGCCCTTATCTGTTTTAAAGCCGTCTTTTCGAGGCGGGAGACCTGCGCCTGCGAAATTCCCACTTCCGCAGAAATTTCCGTCTGCGTCTTGCCCTCGAAATATCTCAAAAACAAAATCTTCTTCTCCCTGTTTTCAAGGCGGTCAATCGCCTCGTACAGCGCGGCTTTTTCCGTCCACACCTCGTCGTTGTTCTTGTCGTCGAAAATCTGATCCATTAAAAGTAGCGTGTCGCCCGCCTTGTTGTAAACAGGTTCGTAAAGGCTGACGGGGTCAGATATCGCATCCAAAGCATACGCCACTTCCGAAACGGCGATATTCATTTCGTGCGCTATTTTATCGTAAGTGACGTCGTCGTCCGTCTCTTCCAATTTTTCGCGCACTTTCAATATCTGGTAGGCTGTATCCCTTATCGAGCGCGATACGCGCAAAGAATTGCCGTCCCGCAAAAACCTTTTTATCTCCCCTAAAATCATCGGCACGGCATACGTGGAAAAGCGGACGCCGAAACCTTCGTTGAAATTGTCTATCGCCTTTATAAGCCCTACGCAACCCGCCTGAAAAACGTCGTCGGCGTTGGCGTTTTTTGCCCAGAATCTGCGCACAAGCGACAGCACAAGCCGCATATTGCCCACGATAAAGCGCTCGCGCGCGGCTTCGTCGCCAGCCTTTAAACGCTTCATAAGTTCTTCCTGTTCGGCGGAGGACAACAAGGGAAGCCCCGAAGTATCCACTCCGCAAATAACAACTTTCTGCAACATACACAATCCCTCCTAACAGAATATGTAAGAAGGGATAGCTTGCGCAAAACGCTTTAAAAAACGCGATACGTATTGCGTTTTTTAATTTATTTGTTTGGATATGTCTTTTTTTAGTTTTGAAATTATCTTCTTTTCCAGCCGCGATATGTAACTTTGCGAAATGCCCAGCTTATCGGCAACGTCTTTTTGAGTCATGCTTTCGCCGCCGTCCAGCCCGAAGCGCATATTCATAATCCGCTGTTCGCGCGGGGTCAGTTTGGAAAGTGAGGACTTCAAAAGTTCGCGCTCCACGCCGCCTTCTATATCCGAATACACGCTGTCCGCGTCCGTGCCCATTACGTCCGATAAAAGCAGTTCGTTCCCCTCCCAATCGGTGTTTAAAGGTTCGTCGAAACTTACTTCCTGTTTAAGGCGGGACATCCTGCGCAGATACATTAAAATTTCGTTTTCGATACAGCGCGACGCGTACGTGGCAAGCTTTATGTTTTTATCCGACCTGAATGAATTTATCGCCTTAATCAGCCCTATCGTGCCTACCGAAACAAGGTCGTCGCCGTCCGCGCCCGAACCTTCGAATTTCTTGGCTATATACACCACAAGGCGCAGATTATGCTCCACCAGCTCCGCCTTAGCCTTTTCGTCGCCGTTTTCCAAAAGAGTGATTTTGTCGCTCTCCTCCTCCTGCGAAAAGGGCAATGGCAGCGCCTCGGTGCCGCAGATGTAGTCGAGAGTGTTTTTTCCGAGAAGCAGTGAAATAATATGTTTTATTTTTTCAAGCATTTACTCCTCCGATATGTCGGGGTGCAGTACGGCGCAGTTTATTTGCGCATAGCTTACGCCTATCTTCACCCCGTAAAGCGTTGAAAATTTTTTACCGTAGTCGATTTCAAGCCTGTCCGCGGTAAACACCTTTATTTTTTTGCTTCCCGCAACAGTATGTATTTTTACTTCGTCTTTTATTCCCTCTGTATCTATAAGTTTTTTTGCGAACGATTGCGGTATCACCGAAACAGGCTCGCCGCGGAAACTTACCTTATTCCCGCTGTCGAAAAAGGCGGGCAGAGAAATTTTGTTTCCGCCGAGAAATATATTGCAGGTCACGGTGGATTTTTCAGCCTTGGTGAATTTGTTTTTCAAAGCCCTTGCCGCGCCCACAAGACACAGCGCGCCGAAAAGCGGAATCCCCACGGGTACAGACGAAAGAATATATCCCCCGCCTTCGGCGTACTCTATGCCCGCGAGCGAAAAAATACCGTAAAGCGCGCCCGCAAGCACTGCGGAATACAGTAAAAATGCGCCCGTAAATTTAATATAGCCCTTGACCGACCCGAACTTGCCCGCGCAAAGACATATCATAAGCCCCGAAATTATTTTTACAACCGCCGCCCACGCGCCGTTAAGCCCGAAAAGCGGAAACGCCACCGCAAAGCACGCGCCCAGCGCGGCAGCGACGCCCACCCTTTTGCGGCTTGCCGTGTTTTTTACGGTAAGTTTGGCGCAATACAAAAGAGTGAAGTCCATGCAAAAATTTTCAAGCACGGCAAGCTCTACATAGACCTGCATTGCAAAATGAATTATAGCAAAGCCGCCGCGGCAAAAAGTAAAATAAATTGTCGGAAAATGCCGAATTAAGTCGGGCTGCATTTTCGCTAAAACGCTTGTATTATTAACAAATAAGTGATATAATCCAAATGCTTAATACTCTTGATAATGGGAAAGTAGGATTATTTTCGCCTCAAAATAGAAATAACCTAACGGCATAATTGTATCCGTTTCCTTCTATTTTGGCGGAAATATAGAGTATTAAGCAATCGTTAAGGGTACTTTATGCGGGCAGCCCTTGGCGGTTGCCCTTATTTTTATCCGATTTTCCCGTTACCGAAAATTTTAGGAGGAAAAAAATTTGAAAAGAAAACTTTTACTTGCGCTTATTGCGCTGACCTGCGCGCTTTGCCTTGTGTTTAGCTTGGCAGGCTGTAATCCCGCTGCAAATCAAAGCGGCGACCAACAGGAAACTCCCGAAGGACAGGGTTCGGGCAGTTCCGACAGCGAAGATAATCCCGGCGGACAAGGCGGTGAGCAGGGCGGAAACTCGGACGAACACGTACATAACTATGGCGAACTTATCCCCGAACAGCCAGCGACCTGTAAAAAAGAGGGTTTGCAGGCGCACTACTATTGCGAGGGCTGCGAAAAATATTTCGACAGCGAAAAGCACGAAACTACGCTTGAACAATTGAAAATCGATATAGACCTTAACGCGCATATTTACGGCGAACTAATCCCCGAACAGCCAGCAACCTGTAAAAAAGAGGGCTTGCAGGCGCACTACTATTGCGAGGGCTGCGAGAAATATTTTGACAGCGAAAAGCACGAAACTACGCTTGAACAATTGAAAATCAGTATCGACCCTAATGCTCATAATCATAAATTTAAATGCAGCCAAACAGAGCATTGGCAAGTCTGCACAGACTGCGGCGAAGAAACTGCACATACCCCGCATAAAGTATCCGACGGGGTTTGCCCCGCCTGCGGATATGTGGAAAAATGCACCGAAGGGCTTGAATTTACGGAAATTGAAGAAAACGAAAAAACAGTCGGCTATTCCGTTTCACAGGGTACGGCAACGGACAGCCATATATTTATACCCTCGTTTTATAATAATTTACCTGTAATTTCTATCGGCGGGAGGGCGTTTCAGCATTGCTCAAGCCTTACTGAAATAACCATTCCCGAAAGCGTAACGTCTATCGACGGTGCGTTCCAAGGTTGCTCAAGCCTTACTGAAATAACCATTCCCGAAAGCGTAACGTCTATCGACGGTGCGTTCCAAGGTTGCACAAGCCTTACAGAAATAACCATTCCTAATAGAATTACTTCTATCGGTGACTATACGTTTCTGAATTGCGAAAGCCTAACAGAAATAACCATATCCGCAAGCGTTACTTCTATCGGTGAATATGCGTTCAGTGGTTGCACAAGCCTTGAAAGCATAACAATTCCCGACAGCGTTACTTCTATCGGCGAGTGTGCATTCTGTAATTGCGAAAGCCTAACAGAAATAACCATATCCGCAAGCGTTACTTCTATCGGTGAATATGCGTTCCGTGGTTGCACAAGCCTTGAAAGTATAACAGTAGATAAAAAGAACAAGGTTTACCGCAGCGAAAGCAACTGCATTATCGAGACCGAAACCCAAACGCTAATTGTCGGCTGTAAATCAAGTAAAATTCCCGAAAGTGTTACTTCTATCGGAGATTATGCGTTCGAAGATTGCATAAGCCTTACAGAAATAGCCATTCCCGCAAGCGTTACTTCTATCGGTAGTGGTGCGTTCGCACGTTGCGAAAGCCTTGAAAGTATAACAGTAGATAAAAAGAACAAGGTTTACCGCAGCGAAAGCAACTGCATTATCGAAACCGAAACCCAAACGCTAATTGTCGGCTGTAAATCAAGTAAAATTCCCGAAGGTGTAACTACTATCGGTGAGAGTGCGTTCGCAGGTTGCACAAGCCTTAATGAAATAACCATTCCCAACAGCGTTACTTCTATCGGAGAGCGTGCGTTCCAAGGTTGCACAAGCCTTAAAAGAGTTTATTTCTGCGATAATTCCAACTTAACTTCTATCGGTGATTTTGCGTTTTATGGTTGCACAAGTCTTACAGAAATAACCATCCCCAATCGCGTTACCTCTATCGGCAGATATTCGTTCGCAGGTTGCACAAGTCTTACAGAAATAACCATTCCCGATAGCGTAACTTCTATCGGCTTTGAAGCGTTCTATGGTTGCACAAGCCTTACAGAAATAACCATACCCGACAGCGTAACTTCTATCGACAGAAATGCTTTTAGGGAATGCACAAGCCTTGAAAGAGTAATTTTTGAAAATACCGCAGGTTGGAAAGTTTCCTACCATTCGGATATGTCAAATTCCGAAGAAATAAATGTTAATGACCCCGAGCAAAATGCAAATAATTTAAAAGGTAGATATACCGATTATTATTGGAAGCGCGGCGAGTGAAATTGCCGTAAATTGCCCGCTTTGAAAATATACGGCGGCGCGGACGTTTGTCCGCGCCGCCATATTATTATGCTTAAAAAAGTCGCATGCTTGGGGCTTGTTATTTGGTTATAAAAATGTATTAAAAATCGAGAGTATTTACTATTTCTTCCACTTCATGAGATGTTTTACAGGATAAAAGTTTGCCGCGGACAGTTGCCGCTCCCTTTTTACCCTTTAAATAAAACCCGACCATTTTGCGCATAAACACGCAGGCGAAGCGCTCGCCGTAAATTTCGCGAGTTTTTGTAATTTGGTTTAAGACTGTCTGACGCTTATCGCCGCACTCCGCGCCCGTCAGCTCGGCAAACAGCCACGGGTTATACATTGCGCCGCGGGCAATCATTACGCCGTCCGCGCCCGTTTTTTTCATAATTACGCTTGCGTCCTGGGCGGTAAATATTCCGCCGTTGGCGATTACGGGGATATGTACCGCGTTTTTCGCTTTTTCTATCTCCTTTAAATTGACTTCGCCCGAATAAATTTTCTCCCTCGTGCGGCCGTGAACCGTAAGCATATCCGCCCCCGCCGCTTCGCACATTTTTGCGAAATCTTCGGTTACGTATTCGGAATTTTCCGTGCCTATGCGGATTTTTACCGTTATTGTTTTGCCGCTTTTTTTACATTCGGAAATAATTTTTTCCGCAAGCGGCAAATTGTTCAAAAGGGCGCTGCCCTCGCCGTTTTTATAAATTTTAGGCACGGGACAGCCCATATTCAAATCGACTATATCAAAAGGCGCAAGCGCTTCGCTTTCGCACGCGCGCCGCATAAAATCGGGAGAATTGCCGAATATCTGGCACGCCTTGATACCGGGGTAGTCCCCGGTTATAAATAAAAGTTCTTCGGTCTTTTTACTGTCGTAGCAAAGCCCTTTTGCGGAAACCATTTCCGTAAAGGTAAGTCCCGCGCCAAGCCTCAAACACATATCGCGGAAAACCGCGTTGGTATAGCCCGCAAGCGGCGCTAAAAACACGTTGTTGGGAGTAGTAAAATTACCGATTTTTATCCGATTCAATCGCATTTTTCGCCTTCTGCCAATAATAGTCGAACAAAAGCCCGTCCTTTGTTACCTCGTTTATGTCCTTTCCGTCCGCGGCAATCAGCCGCTCACATTCCACAAAACGCCTTACGAATTTATCCGTTGCGGCGCGCAGGGCTTCTTCGCAGTCAACGCCCGCAAGCCGAACGGTGTTCACCGCGGCGAACAGAACGTCGCCGCCCTCCTCAAACGTTCCCTTTTCGTCGCCCGCGCGTTGGCAGTCCACCATTTCATGCACTTCTTCCCAGAGTTTTTCCGACGCGGAGACAGAGGACATAAAGTCGAAACCGCACTTTGCGGCGCGTTTGCCCACTTTTTGGGCGCGCATGCACGCGGGGAAATTTTTGGGCACGGCAAGCAGAGTTTCACCATAGCTTTCTTGCCCCTTTTCCTTTGCCTTGTTCTTCTCCCATACGCCCAAAGCTTCGCCCTCGTTTTTCGCCTTGTCCGCGCCGAAGATATGCGAATGGCGGAAAATAAGTTTTTTGACGTTGCGCGTGATAGCGTCCGCGCCCGAAAATTCTCCGCGCTCCCGCGCCATTACGGAATGAAAAGCCGCCTGCAACAAAACGTCGCCCGTCTCCTCCTCCATTCCGTCGATGTCGCCGCGCTCGATGGCGTCAACCAACTCGTACGCTTCCTCAATCATATTTTTCTTTATCGTCTCGGAGGTCTGCGCCCTGTCCCAAGGACACCCGCCCGGCGCGCGGAGAAGCTCTATCATATGTTCGAGGTCGGAATAATCGTAGCGTTCCTTTTTTAAAAAATCCCCCTCCTCGACAGCTACGGCGCACGTCGCGTCGTACTGCTTTTGACGGTCGATTTCGTATATTTTTATCTTTTCGACGGAATTTCCGCGGATAAAAGCACACTCCGTTTCCTCGCCGAATAAATCGGAAAGTTTTTGCTTGACTTCCGAAGCGGCAAAGTCGCAGTCGATATCGTAAACGCAGGCTGCGCGGCAGCTTTTCAAATCCGCAACGGAATACGCCGAAACGCATACGGGCTGGCCGCATTTTAGGCGCGCCGTATTGTAGGCGTGCGAAGCCTTTGAAAGAGTGTCCAAAACTTCGCAGTCCTTATGCTTCAAAAGGATTATTTTGCACGCCTCGTCCTCGCACACGGCGCCGTCAACGCAATAACAGACGTCGGTTATTTTAGCCGCCTTTAAAACTTCCGCCGCAAGATTTTTATTCAGCGTGTCGAAATTTCTGCTACGCCCGAACACTTCGTCGAGGGTGCGGACTTCATATCCCTTTAAGCTTTTAAAACTTTCCGAATTTTCCGTCCTCGCGATAATACACGCCGCGCTGTCAAGCGCCGCCTTCGCCCGAAGGGTTAAGTCGCCCTCGGATATTCCCAATCCTATCAGCGTTATTTTCATTTTTATCACCTATACCGATAATATAGCATAAATTCAGCATGGTTGCAACAAAAAACGCGCCGTTAGCCGCCCAACCCGCGCCGATAATTCCCAGCGAGGTAAACCTTATTAAAACGGCGGCAAGCCCTACGCGGAGCGCAGACGTTACCCATTGCGTAACAGTGCTAAGAACGGGCTTGCCGAGGGATGTTAGGCAGGCGGACGACGTCTGCACAAGCGATTGCGTTACCGAGCTTACCGCCATTGTTCTTACAAGATTTACGAGAAGCGAGCGTTCCACCTCCGAAAGCGAACCGAAAATCAGCCTTGCCGCAAGGGGGGCGAAAATATAAAGCGCCGCGGCGGCGGGAACCGAAACAGCCAAAGTTATCCAAAGCGCCTTGTACGTCTTTCTTTTTGCCGCGGCGAGGTCGCCCTTTTCGGCAAGGGGCGAAATCTGCGGGACGCTCGAAGCCGCAAGTCCGTACGTCACAGATACGGGAAGATTTATTATAGTCATCGCACACCCAGAATAAATACCGTACAGCGCGGTGGCGTCCGACGTTATGTTCCTTAATAGCCGCACGACGACTACACTTTCCGCAAGCTGGGAAAGCGGCAGCGCAATAGCCGTAAGCGTCAGCGGAATCGTATATTTAAGAATCGAGGACGCGGGCGGTTCTTCCGCCTTGAAAAGAGGGCGGCGGGGACGGCGTTTCAGATAATACCAAATCGCGCCCAAAGCCGCTACCGCTTCGCTTACCGTTACGGCGAAAAGGGTCGAAGCCACCGCGTAGGCGGGATTTCCTTTGAAAACGTAGGCAAGCGCAACGCCGACGCAAACCTTTACGACTTGCTCAGCAACTTCCGTCACGGCGGTCGGATACATATTGCCGCGCCCTTGGAAATATCCGCGCACAACGGAAAGCGCCGACACAAAAAAAACGGACGGGCACAGCATTTTACAGCAAAGCGCAACGGCGGGCTCTCCCTGCAAGACGGCGAGCGGGGTTGAAAGAGCGAACATCAGAACCGTTCCGAAAATTCCAACAGCTCCGTAAAGCCTGAAAGCCCGACTCTCCGCGCCCGTTTTCCCGGAAGATATAAGGCGGGCAATCCCCGTGGGTATTCCCGAGGCGGAAACCGTCAGAAGTATGCAGTAAAGCGGATATACCATCTGATAAATTCCCATTCCCCCGCCCCCAAGAAGGTTGGTCAGGGGTATGCGGTATATCGCCCCCAAAATTTTTGAAATAAAGCCGCCGAGAGAGATTATCACGGCGCCCTTTAAATAGGACTGTCTTTGATTTTGCATAAAAAGAAAGCCCCGCCGCGGCGGGGCAAAAATACGGATTATTCGAATTGCCCCGCAAGAATATTGGCGGAAAGCTGTGCGAGCTTGCAGCTTGAAGGCTCTATGCGCGCGCCCTGCTCGTTTGAAACAAGCGCCACCGCGCCGAGGCAGTCGCCGTTGCAGACAATGGGAACGATTACCTGCGCGGTAAGTCCTTCCTGACCTTCGCAGATTGGAACTATGTCGCCGCCCTCCGAAAGGTTGGCTACGTAGCTTTTCCTGTCCTTTAAAATTTTGTCCATATCCTGCGAAATGCTTCTGCCGTCGTATTCACGCTTGTTCTTTCCCGAAGCGTGCAAAACTTCGTCCGTGTCGCAAATAACTGCTACAAGCCCCGACAAATCGGACAGCGATTTCGCCGTGCCCTCGGTAAATTTTTCCAAAGAGGCTATCGGCGAGTACTTTTTAAGCATAAGCTCGTCGCGGTCGGTAAATATTTCCAACGGGTCGCCAGATTTAAGTCTCAAAGTCGATCTTATCTCCTTCGGAATTACCACCCTGCCTAACTCGTCTATTCTTCTTACAATACCGGTTGCTTTCATATCCACTCCTATAAATCGAATTTACAACAGCAGTATGTGGAAGCCCCCGAAAGTTATACTTTAATTTTTAAAATAGCGGATTATTTTTCATATACCGAACGCTTTAACACGCCTATGTACGGAAGGGAACGGTAGCGTTCGTTGTAATCCAAACCGTATCCTATAACGAATTCGTTCTCTATATCGAAACAGTTGAAGTCGGGGGAAATATCGTAACTTCTTCTCCCCTTTTTATTTAAAAGCGTAACTATAAGCACAGAATTTGCGCCGCGCTCCAAAAGCAGCCGTTTTAGGTTTGCAAGGGTGAATCCGCTGTCTATTATATCCTCTATGATTATTACATCCCTGCCCTTAACGTCTTTGTCCAAATCCTTTCGGATTTTCAGCTTGCCCGAGGAAACCGCGCCCCCGCCGTAAGAAGACACAGCCATGAAATCCAGCTCCACGGGCGAAGTTAAATGCCTTATAAAGTCGGAATAGAAAATTATCCCGCCTTTCAAAATCCCCACGCAAAGCGGAGTTTTGCCGACGTAACGTTTATCCACCTCGCTCGCAACTTCCGCGACCCGCGCGCGGATTTGTTCTTCCGAAAAAAGTATTCTTTCGCAGTCGCTGTGCATCATCCGTATCCCCCTTAAATCATATATGTATTAAATTAAACAGAAAATATCGTTCTTAAAAACTTATTCAAAAAGAAAAAAGTTCGTCAGATTTTTGCGCGGAATGTCTGAATGCGAGATTAAGGCACATTTCCGCGTCGCACAGCTTCGATTTTTTACCGTCCTTTAAGCTGTAAATGCGCCTGCCGTCGGTATATATTATCATGCCGTCCTCGGCTATATCGAAATCCGCCGCTCCGTTTGCGAGAACTTTGCCGCTTTCAACCTCCACAAGCTGCCAGCTTGAAGGCACCCAGCCGTAGTCTTTGCCGCGCTTGCCTTTGTTCTTCTTCACTTCGCGCTCCACGTCGATAAGGTTTCCGCGCACATAAAGTTTGCGGCTGTCGTACTCCCTGCCCTTTGCAGGATTACTGCCGCCCGACGTCACGCTTTTGCCCGTAAACGCGTGAATAAACACCGCAAGAAGATTTGCAATAGCCTGTAAAATGCGGTACGGTATCAAAATAAAAGATATTAAGGGGTTCGTCCGTTTCTCGCGCGCGGGCGCTTTTATCGCGTAAAGCTTGCCGCCGTAGGGCACGGGCTTAAAGTAAGAAAACTTTTCGTCGGATTTAACCTCGCGCACCTCCATAACCGAAAGGTCTATTGTGCATATCGCCGCGGGAGAAAAAGCCACGAAATCTCCGTTCATATCCCTGCCTGCCCCGCGCGAGGAAAAATATATCAAATTCGCGTTTTCGGGAGAATAAAAGGGGTCGATATCCTGCGTGTCTCCGCCCGTAACGGTGACATAGCTGCCGTTTTTCAAGTCAAAAACGGCAATATCGGAATTTACCGCATTTCTTTTCATCGAAGTGGCAAGCCGCCAGTTAGCCGAATCAAGGCATCCGCCCGAAAAAGAATACTCTACCGAGTTTATTACGTGAGTTTCGGGCGTTTTTTCATCCGAAAAACTGCGTTTGTAAATGCCCGAGGTGGAATTTACGGAAAACGCATATACAGCCGCGTCGTCGTCCGATGTAAGATATACCCCTTCTATGCAGCTTTCAACGGTCTGCGCCTCGGCAATATCGCCGCGGAAACGCGCACCCTCGCCGCCGTACTTCCATTCTTTGGAGCGTTCGGAATCCTGAATACCGTTCTTGTATTTTTCTATGAATTTGCTGGGATACCTTTTTACCGCGCCGTCGGAAAAAAGACAGAGGTCCTGCCCGTCGGCAAAAATAAATTTTTCCATAATCTTAAAAACCACTCCAAAAAACGCGATACGTATTGCGTTTTTAACTTTTTGAAAGCTTTAAATAATCCTCTGCCGCGCAAATCGCGACGTTTTCGGTCCCGCTGTCTATCTTCACTTTATCTGAAATTTCAACGCCGCAAACAATGAGAATTTCGTTGCCCGAAGCTACTACGGGCACATTTTTTCTTATACGTACGGGAATTTTGATGTCGGTAAAATAACTGCCCAAATTCTTCCTGCCGCCGCCGAATTTTTCAAAAACGTCGCCCGTACGCATAAAGCGTATATCGGCGTTTTCGGGTATCTTACCGAAATCGAAGCGAAGGGTTTTTACTAAGGAAGTACCTGCGTTTCCGCCGTCGAAATCCTTTTCCTTTCCTATATATTCTTCCTTTCCTATATATAATTGCCGACCCGAAAAACTTGTCCGTTTCTCTTTCAAATATTCGGAAAACGGAATACATTCCCCGGGATTTTCCCGCGAGTTCGTAATACATATCGCTATTTTGCCATCTTCGCAATAGGCGGTATATTCGGAAAATTCAAACTTTTTGCCCTTTTGCGCGAATTGCAGAGAATACAGCTTATCAAGCCATTCGCAGGTATAATCACGCACTCCCTCGCCGCGCAAAACTTTCAGCGCGGCGCGTTTAAAAACGGGTTTTTCGGGGCAATGCAAAATTTCGTATCCGTATGGCGTTTTAACCGTCAGCCCGCGCTCGTTTATAAGATTTTCAAAGTACTCCTCGTCCTCGGCGGCAATACGCGAAAATCGGTATATCGCCTTAGGCGCATCCGGAACGGCTTTTTCAAGTTCGGGTAAAACGCGGCGGCGGATTTTGTTGCGGGTGTAATCCTCGGTGAAATTAGTTTCGTCATCTACAAATGGAATTGAATTTTGCAATACGTACCCGTCTATTTCCTTGCGGGAAACCTCCGCAAGCGGACGGATAAGCTTCCACGGCTTATTCCCCGAAGTAATATTTAAATCGCCTATGCCCGTAAGCCCTGCAAGCCCGCTTCCGCGCGCAAGATTGAATAAAACCGTTTCCGCATTATCGTTCAAATGGTGCGCCGTAGCGACCGCATCCGCGCCTTTCCACAGCGTGCCGTCGGGCAAAATTTCGGGCAAAACCGCCTGGCAATATTTTGAAAACCGCCAATTATGCGCAGACGTTTCGGTTTTGGCTATGTCCTCGTCCCATTCAAAAAACAAAAGAGGCACGCCCTTTTCGTGGCAATACGCCGAAACGAACGCGCTGTCGCGCGCGGAACTTTCACCCCTCATCTTATGGTCGAAATTTACCGCGCACACGGATATATTAAATTCTGCACCGTGTTCAAGCAAATAAGAAAGAAGCGCCATGCTGTCCCGCCCGCCGGAAACGGCTACACAGATATTAAGATTTGCGTATTTTGAAAGGTCAATCTTCACAAGCCGCATTATACCACAGAAAACAGAATGTTGCAATCGGATTGCGGAAAGAATAAACTTTGCATAAATTAAAATTTCAAAACGCATACTTAGCGCGCCGTAAATAAATTGACATAAAAAACCAGGGTATATATAATGTAATAAATGTATTTGAATTTTTGACGGGAGCGGTCGATGATGCGGATTTTTATGCTTATAAAGCGCGAAGCGGCGTTTTTGCGCGGCACGATAATACTTATCGGGCTGATTTTGGCGATTTTCTGCGCCGCCTTTCTCTCCGTGGTTTCCGTATATTTCGACGTTCCCGAAGGTCTTTACAACTATTTCACCATAAAAAGCAAGCGCATACCTATAAGCATTACCGACGTTTCCTTAGGCGAAGCCGAAGCTTTTGGCGAAAACTTTGTTTACGGCACAAAGGCGGGGCTTACTACCGATATGGAGATTAAAGCTAAACGCAACTTAATTATAGAGCCGTTCGAAACAGCCGAATCTCCGTTTACGGTAAACAATTCCACCTATCGCGCTTACGCCGTAACGAGCGACGGCGCAAAGAAATTCGAAGACGATTTGGGAAATATCATTTCAGAAGGGCGATGGTTTAAAAATCCGGGCGAAATAATGGTTACAAAATCTTTTTCCACTATGCTCGGCGGAGTGAAATCAGGCGATAAGGTACAACTCGGAGATATGCCATTTACGGTGGTCGGAATATATTCAGGCGAAGACATACGCGAAAATCTCAGCAACAGACTGCCGCCCTTATGTTCTTTTTACATATGCGTGGATAAAAGCGAAAATATGGACTTTTGCTATATAAACCACCCCACGTTGAAGTCCATGCGCGCCGATTATACGCGATTACTGCGGCAAGGCTTTGACGCAGTAATACCCGATAATTTATATGGCGTATTCGAAAACATCGATTTGTGTGAATCGCTTTTCGGCGCAATAGGAATTGTGCTCGGCATAATGGTGCTGTTTATACTCTATTCCTTGATTGCGATATTCTACCGTCATCGGAAAGCGCAGATATGTCGCTTAAAATTACTCGGCGCAAGAAACGGCACTATTGCCGCCGTCTATTGCTTTATCGCCGTAGCCATCGGCTTATTTGCCGTAACCGCGGGAACGGGGTTGTCCTTTGTTTTTAACATATTCTTTATGAAACTATGTACGATTCTATTCGAGCAACCTTTTACACCGCACTTCCATTTTACTATTCCGCTATCTCTTTTTATAATTATTTCGCTGTTTATTTTAATTTTGTACTTTGCGTTTGGTCTAAAAATAAAAAATGCGCAAATCGCGCGGGAGATAAAGCATGAATAAGCGTTCCGCCGCACGATACCCGCTTTTCAGACTTGCGGCTAAAAACATTAAGACATATGCATGGATAAATGCCAAACTGTGCTTTGTTTTTGCCTGTCTTACTTTTTTAATCTGCTTGTTTACGGGCTACAATTCGTCGCTCGACAATAAAAAGGAAGAAATGCTTGAAAATATTTCTTCGTCAAATTATGTTATATATTTTTCTTCGGCAAACAAACCTTTGGCGCAAGAATATTACGACAAGAAAGACGCATACTTCCCCGAATGTAAAAGCTCTACGTTCAAAAGCTTTCAACTGGCAAATGTAATATTCAACGTAACAAAGAACAAAATTCAAACCCCCATAGCGCGCTATTTTGATTTTATTTACGAAAACGAGAAACTTACTCCTTCCGACAGTGCTTTCAGAATAAACGCATACAGCGCGGATTTCCCTTTTACGGAAAACGATTGCGCCGAAATGGATAAACGATTCCAGACTCCGATTTTAACAGGTAAATTGCCTGAAAACGAAAAAGAAATAGCCCTTTCGGAAGATTTTCTGAAAAATTACGGGCTTAACGCGGAAGCGATTGGCTCGGAGATAAAAATCGGCGTCATAAACGATAAAGCTCCGTTATTTGAAGGCAAAATAGTCGGCGTGATAAACAGCGGATATTACTCTCTTGCAGGTCATAAACGTACGGGGCAGCTTCGCCCCATGCTACTGATATGGGAAGGCAGCGAAATTTTTAAGAAAAATACCACTACGGTTGCCTTTATAGAAGTTAACGAAATCCTGACGGAAAATTTTTCAACGGAAATAACCTCGGAAGGTTTTATATATGCCGGAAAAGCCATTATAAGCGCCGCAACTACTCTTGACAACGTACTGATTCTTGCCAACACGCTGTATATTATAATCGGTTCTGCGCTCGTCGTAGGATTGATTCTTACGGTTTTGTTGATGATAGGCAAATATATAAAAATCTTTTCGCGTGCATGCGGGATTTTTATGACGTTCGGAATGCCGCGCAACAAAATAAACGGTTTACTTATCCGCCAACTTACCATTCTTGCGTTATTTTCCGTGCCCGTCGCCTTTGTTTTGACGGCTTTGGGCTACTTTATTATAAGCAAAATTATGCTTACCGTAACGGGAGTGGTCATGGAAATATCCATTTTTAAACTTCTTGCAATGCTTGCGGCAGGCATTGCCGTAATCGCGGTTATTTCGTTTATAATGTTTTTAATACTTTCGCTGCACGTGCGCAAAAAAACAGTCAAGGAACTGCTTGTTATCAATATATAGCGGTTTAAAATTTAAAAATATATGATAGAAGTTGAAAACGTCATCAAAGAATTTATAAGCAAAAAAAATGTGTTCAGGGCTCTGAACGGCGCTTCTCTGACAATCGCCGACGGCGAATTTGTAGCAATAACGGGCAAGTCTGGCAGCGGAAAATCCACCCTGCTGAACATTATCGGCACTCTTGAAAGGGCGACGTCGGGCAGAGTCTGCGTTGACGGCGAAAATCTTGCCGAGCTTTCGGGCAGACAGATTTCGGAATACCGTAATAAAAAAGTAGGGTTTATTTTTCAAAGTTTCTACCTTGAACCCGGTTATACCGTTTTTGAAAACGTAGAACTTCCTTTGGTGCTTGCGGGAAACAAGAAAAACAACCGCTCCTTTGTGGAAGCGGCGTTAAGTGAAGTAGGACTTCTTTCGAAAATCAAAGAAAAAGCAGTTAATCTTTCGGGTGGCGAACAACAGCGTGTAGCCATTGCTCGGGCAATAATTAACGACCCTTCCTATATCCTTGCCGACGAGCCGTGCGGGAATCTCGATACGCACAACAGCGAAAACATTATGCGCATACTTGAAAGTTTGCACCGCCTCGGCAAAACTGTGGTTATGGTAACCCACGACCCCGAAGACGCCCGTAAAGCCGAAAGAATTATCACCCTTTCCGACGGCAAAACTGTTTCTGCTTCTTGACAGGGCAAGATTCATGCAAATTATCATTCAACATTAAAATTCCTATAATTTCACTCCAAAAGCAAGAAAATTTTTTCGAATTATTTAAGAAAGTTATTTAAGTCAGAAATCTGATATTATTGACACAAAACACAAACTCCCCCGCCTTTAAAAGGCGGGGGAGTTTAATTAACTGTATTGTTTAACCGTTCAGCGCGGCTTCTATTGCGGGACGGAGGTCGTCCTTGCCCGAATTGATTATTGCGCCCTGTCTTACGAAGGTTATTATTCCCTCCGCGTTGACCACAAGCGTTATGGGGTAAGACGCCTTGCCGCCGCATCTGGTGAATATTTCGTCGCGCATGTCCTCGAAACTCCTGTCTCTACCGAAGATAATCTGCCAGTCGGACCATGAAGTCTTATTATTCTTTGCGTCCTCGGCGTCGATAAAAAATTGCGCCCTGCCGACTTCGTCGTTATTCGCGTGAATGGCTACCATTACTATCCGGTCGCCGTATTCCTCTTTGACCTGTTCGAAATAAGGAAGTTCTTCAACGCAAGGTCCGCACGAAGCAAACCAGAAGTTGAGCACGAATACCTTTCCAAGCGCGTCGTTCGACGAGAAAGTTTCGCCCTTATATGCGCTTTCGAACGTATCTACGGTGAAGTCCATAATTTTATCGCCTACGACATACCGGGTATCCTTTTGAACCGCCTTCAACTCTTCCTGTATTTCCTCAACCGCAAGCGGGCGGTTGTGGCGGGAATAGAATCTGGCGTTTTCGTTCAGAAAGACCGTCGTGGGGAACGAGCCGTCGCCGCCACATTCGGCGTATAAACCGATTTCTTGCGTATCCTGTATAAACGGTATATCGTATTTGTTCCAGCCCTCGCTGTCGATTATCCCCTGAACGATTTCGGCGGTGTCGCTGTTTTCTATGTGCACGGCAACCACTTTCGCCGTATCTTTAATCTGTTCTTGAATTTCGCCCAAAGACGAAAGATAGGTTTTACTTGCTTCGTTGCGCGAGCTCCAAAATACGAGCACTGCGGGTTTTCTGTCGGTTTCGTAGTCCTGATAGAAATTGTATTCATCGCCGCCGTAAGCCGTTACATATGTCTTTGCGGTGAAATCTTCGATTTTCGCGCCTATCGTCGTGAGCGACGAGGGTTGAATATTGTAATATACAAGCGCGCCTACGACAACCGCCGTGGCAAGCACCCAGGCAACCGCTTCCAAAACGAACGCGCGCTTATTCAGCCTTTTCAAAGCAGTTTTGAATTTACTCTTGGGCTGTGCAGGTTCGGTTGAATTACCGTCATTAACGCTTTCAGGCTGCGTTGCGTGCGCTTCTTCGGCAGGTCTTTCCGTTGCCGCATATCCGACAGCCGCCGTCTCCGCAGTCGCTGTTGTGCCGTTTGTAAGCAAGACGTTAAGCGGCTTGATTTCCTCCGCCGGCGCGCCGTTCGCAGAAACGGAAACGGACGTGGCTTTAAGGAATATCTTGCTGCCCTTCCAACTAATCGCCTTTGTGGGACAAACGCTGATACATTCGCCGCAGTTGATACATTCGTGGTCGCCCACGTGCTTGATATCCATTTTACAATGCGCTATGCACGCGCCGCAGTCGATACATTGGCTTTTATCCAGCTTAACGCCCAAAAGCGCAACTTTGTTAAAGAAGCCGTAAATAGCGCCGAGCGGGCAAATAAAGCGGCAGAACGCCCTGTAAATAAACACGCAAGCCACAATGCAAACGACCAGAAGAATGGATTTCCAACTAAAAAGATAACCGAGCATCGCATACAAGTCGGAGTTGCCGGCGTTCGATAAAAGTCCGCCTGCTCCGCCGAACGTGCCCGCGGGACAGATATATTTACAGAAGCCCGGAACATTGTGATAGATAAGCGGCACGGCTATGACAAGCACTATCAAAAATACGTATTTGAGATAGGATAAAAGCCGCGTATATACGCTTTTTTTGACCTTAGGCGTTCTTACCTTATATAAAAGTTCCTGGTAGAAGCCGAAAGGACACAAAAATCCGCATATCGTTCTGCCTAATGCAAGTCCGAAAAGGGCGATTATTCCGATTATGTAGTACGGAGTAGTAGTTCCCGAAGAACCGAGCGAATTTTGCAACGCGCCCAAAGGGCAGGCTACGACCGCGCCGGGACAGGAATAGCAATTCAAACCAGGGGTGCAAAGCTTTTTTGTGTTGCCCGTATAAATTTGACCTTCGACGAAGCCTTTAAGGTTTGCGTTAGTAAGTAACGCCGCGTAAACCTGAATTATTCTCCGACGGGTGGGCAAGTGGTTTTTAAACCAGCTTCCTATTTTTATAAAAAATTGCTTCATATCAGCCCAAACCTATACACTCCGTACAAATTCTTATAGCCTTGTTGAACACTTCCATGATACTTCCGTTGAAGCAGCCGGCTATGACGAACGCGACGCCAAGGCAGGCTAAGGCTATTCTTATTGCGAGTATAAAATATTTACTGTGCACAACCGCCGCAACCTCTCCGTAAACGACAGGTTGGGGTCCTTTTATTCCCTTTGTTATGGCTTTTACATGGGGGAGCTGGCGCTTTGCCGAACGTTTCAGATAGACAACGTAGGCGCATCCCGCCGCATATACCACCGCCGCTACGGGCAGCAGAAAAGCCGCGGCTTTAAGCACTTCCCCCGTTTTGTTGACGTTGGGGAAATTGGACGGTATGCACATATATATGATTATATATACGACGTATAAAGCCGCAAAAACATAGAGAGCTATGCGCAGCTTCTTTAATACAGACTGTTCCTTTTTTACAATGCCGAAGGATTCCTTTAATTCCTCCCCGACTTCATCGGGAATCCGCTTCTGCAAGCGGTAAAGAAGGTAACGCTCGTCGGAAATCCCCGCTCTTTTCTCCGCAACGGGGAAAATTTCCCACAGAATAAGCCCGACGAAAATCAGCCCTATCCAAATCCAAAGGGGCACAGCCAATATGCCCGAAACGCGCTCGGATACAAGTTCGTATGTAAAAGGACTTGTTAGTCCCTGCGACGTTCCGCTTAAATAGATATCGAGCACTTGCCAAATTACAAGCGCTCCTACTATTATGGTGTAAGCAGACATAACCGCCCCGAAAACCATTCTTACTATCACGTTTGCGGAAGGCGGAACATTTTTGTCTTTCGCCTTAACAATATAGCGAAGTACCGAATACACGGTAATTGCCGCGGTAAGCAGTACCACTAATATTATTAGAGCAATAATCGGCGCGGCGAACGCGCCGGTTGCAAGTAATTTATTCATATTTCCTCTTTACGGGAATTCAGCCGAAATTTCAGCTTAACCACAGATAGGCAAAACAGACCATCAGTCCGAAAATCAGCATTATCAAAAGAATCACGGGCACTGCCGCCGCAAACGCGCCGCGAACCATTTGCCAATACTCGCGGCGGCTTATTTTCGGCGGGACTATTCCCTTTTTTTTATCTTCGAGCCGCTTTTCGAGAGTCGGGTCGTACCACTTGAAACCCTCGACATTCATATTTACGAAAGTCGTAGTCGTATCAAGTTCGGGCTTTTTTTTCTTCTTTTTGGCCATTTGCCTTATCTGTGATTGCTCCTTTCGTTTTATCGCCGTTACTGTTCAGAAACGGACGAAGAATCGGCAGGTTGGACGGGAGGCTGAACGGCAGGCTCTTCGGCAGGTTCTTCAACAGACTCCGCCGAATGTTTTCCCTTTGCCGCTTTTGCCTTTTCCTCCTCTATCCTTCTCTGCTCTTCCTCATACTCGGCCCACAGCCTTGCCTCGTCCGCCTGTGAGTTATAAAGGTGGCACGCGCAGAAATGTCCTTGCTCGACCTCTTTATATTCGGGGGCGATTTTGGAACATATTTCCATGCAGTTGTCGCATCTTGTGTGGAATTTGCAGCCCGAAGGCGGATTGACGGGCGAAGGAATATCGCCCTTTAAGATTACGCGGTTCATCTTTACGTGCACGTTGGGAACGGGCACTGCGGAGAACAGCGCTTTTGTGTAGGGGTGAAGCGTATTGTTGAATATGCTTTCCTTTGAGCCGTATTCAACCATGCTGCCGAGATACATTACGCCCACTTCGTCCGAAATGTGCTTAACGACCGACAGGTCGTGCGATATGAATACGTATGTAAGCCCGAGAGTTTTCCTGAGCTCTATCAGCATATTTATAATCTGCGCCTGTATGGATACGTCCAGTGCCGAAACGGGCTCGTCGCAAATCACGAGTTCGGGTTTCAACGCAAGGGCGCGGGCTATGCATATACGCTGTCTCTGTCCGCCGGAAAATTCATGCGGATAACGTTCGAAATAATGAGGTTGAAGCCCGCACATCTTCATTACTTTTATAACGTAATCATAGAATCCGCTTTTATCTACAAGCCCGTGCTGGCGCGCCGCTTCGCCTATGATTTCGCCCACGGTAAGCCTTGGTGAAAGGCTGGCGTAGGGGTCTTGGAAAATCATCTGCATATTGGGGCGGCGTTTATCGAATTCGCGGTTGGAAAGCGTGGAAATTTTTTCGCCCTTAAACCAAACCTCGCCCTTTGTAACGTCGTACAGGCGGAGAATGGTTCTGCCCATCGTAGTCTTGCCGCAGCCGCTTTCACCGACTATGCCCAGCGTTTTGCCCTTTTGCAGTTTGAAAGAAACGTTATCTACCGCTTTCAGCCACGCGTTGGGTCTGCCGAAAAAGTTTTTACCGACGACAAAGTACTTGCATAAATTTCTGACTTCGAGAAAGGCGTCCGAGCCGTTTTCTTCAATCGGGGTTTTTATTTCTTCGTCAGCCATTGTTCTCCTCCTTAGCTCCTTCCTTATAAAGATAGCATGCTACCTTGTGCGTAGGCGTAACCTGAACGTATTCGGGGTATTCGCCCGCGCATTTTTCGGTGCACATTTCGCATCTGTCGCGGAAGTAGCAGTAATCGGGCATATTTATGGGGTTGGGAACGAAGCCCGGGATACAGTAGAGTTCGTCCGCCACTTGATCGACGGTGGGTTTACTCTTCTGCAAACCTATCGTATATGGATGCAGGGGACGGTCGAAAATGTCCTCGGCAGTGCCCATTTCTATAACCTTGCCGGCGTACATTACGACGACGTAATCGGCCATTTCCGCAACGACGCCCAAATCGTGCGTGATGAGCATTATACTGCCGTTTATCTTACCCTTTATCTCCCTTAAAAGGTCGAGAATCTGCGCCTGAATGGTAACGTCGAGCGCCGTAGTGGGTTCGTCCGCAACAATAAGTTTGGGGTTGCAGAGAAGCGCGATAGCTATCATGACCCTTTGGCGCATACCGCCCGAAAGTTGGTGAGGGAATTTTTTGTAAACGCCCTCCGGGTCGGCTATGCCGACAAGCTTCAACATCTCGATAGAGCGCTCTTTGACCTTTTCCTTGGAAATTCCCTCGATATGGAGTCTTCCGACTTCGTCAAGCTGGTTGCCTATCGTGAACACGGGGTTCAGCGAAGTCATGGGCTCCTGGAAAATCATTGAAATTTCCCTGCCGCGAATCATTCGCATGGCTTCGGTGGGCATTTTCGCGATATCGACGACCTGAGTTTCCATCTCGTACATATTGCCGCCGAGCTCGTTCTTTTTGATTATCTTTTTGCCGTGGGAATCCAGCTTATACTGTTTATTCCCGTTTGCGTCCAGAATATCGTTGCCGTTTTCGTCAACTTCCGTCTCATATACGGGAATTTTGTTGCCGCGGGAATCCAGCTTGAACATATCCGCGCGGAAACGAATCGAACCGGACACAATCTGACCGCTGGGCGCCTGTACAAGCTGCATAAGCGAAAGCGATGTTACGGATTTGCCGCAGCCGCTTTCGCCGACGACGCCGACGGTAGAGCCGGCGGGCACCGAAAACGTTACGCCGTTTACGGCTTTTACCGTACCTGCGTCCGAGAAGAAGAAAGTATGCAAATCGTCAAATTCGACGATGTTCCTTTCGTCCTTCATTTCGGTGATGTATTCCTCGGGGCGGATTTTGCGCTTCTTCTGCTTTTCGAAATTCCTTATCTGTCTGGAATTATTTTTGGCAATTTCGCGCGATTCCTTGCGGGATATATAATGTTTTTTCTTATCCTGTGATTTTATGTCCGCCATTTGTCACCTCTTCATTTTCGGGTCGAAAGCGTCGCGCAGACCGTCCCCGACAAAGTTGAAAGCAAGTATAGCCAGGGTAATACAGATACCGGAGCCTATCCACATGTTGGGATAGAATTGCCTGAATTTCTGTTTTGACGCCGCGTTGATAAGCGTACCCCATGTAGCCGTTTCCAAAGGAGCGCCTATGCCGAGGAAGCCGAGCGTCGCCTCCATTAAAATTATACTGCCTAAACCCATGGTCATGGAAACTATAAGCTGCGGAATGACGTTGGGTAAAAGGTGTTTGAATATCTTTGACCTTGTTGACAGACCCGAGCACTTAGCCGCAAGCATAAATTCCTGCTCACGCAGCGAAAGTATCTGCCCTCGCACAAGCCTTGCCGTACCTACCCAGCCGATTAGACATAGCGTAGCCATTTCTATGTACAGCTTCCATATTGACGCCGTAAGCCCCAACGCGTCCAGCGCTGTGCCGAGAATTATCAACAGCGGAATCGTCGGGATACAGCTTAACAAATCGACTATACGCATTAGTACGTTATCTACCCAACCGCCGAAATATCCTGCCAAACCGCCCAACACAACGCCCAACAGCGTTTCAAGCAATACGACGACGAAACCTATCGTAAGCGAAATTCTTCCGCCGTACATAAGTCTTGTAAGGACGTCGCGCCCGAGGTTATCCGTGCCCATCCAGTGATTAGCGGAAACGCCTTCGAGCATCGCCATATTGTCCTGCCAGTCATAGCTGACATAGTATGACTGATAATCCACCGAAGTGCCGTCCTCGGAAACAATCGTATATGAATACAAATTGCCGGAAACTTTCGGGTCTGTACTCGACAAATCGGGGTCGGACTCTCCCCACGGGGAGAACAACGGACCTACAAAGGCGAACACAAACAACACGATTATGGTTACAAGTCCTATAACGGACAGTTTGGAACGGAAGAAACGTTTTGCGACGGTTGCGCCGGGCGACAATGCTTTAACCTTGTCGCCCAGGCTTTCACCGTGTAAATCATCCTTATTCTCTCCCTCTTCCGCGTCTGCGGCGGCTATGGCAGAGTTTTCCGCTTCTCTTTTGCTGCGGATATACAGAAATATATAAGCCGCTACTGCCGCAACCAAAAGCACAAGCAGAATTATAAGTACTATATAAGGTGCAGCTAACGCACCTGCTGCAAGCAAACTATTCATATTTTCTCCTATTTCCCGAGCTTGACGCGAGGGTCAACTACGGCGTACATAATGTCCGAAAGCAGAATACCGAGTATGGTAAGAATTGCGATGAACATATTATATCCCATTGCGAGGGGTATATCGCCCTGAATAAGGGAGTCGTACGTTATCTTACCTATACCGGGAATACCGAATACCGTTTCGGTTATCATTGCGCCGCCGAACAGCATGGGAAGGGTCGAAGCCATAACCGTTACCAAAGGTATCATGGTGTTACGGAACACGTGCTTGTAGATGACTTTGTTTTCGGAAAGTCCCTTTGCGCGCGCCGTTCTTATGTAATCGGCGTTGAGCACTTCAAGGGTATTGGTACGCTGGTAACGCATGTAAGAACCTACGTTCAGCATTACCAACACTATCATGGGCAATATCAAATGCCACATCATATCGCCGAATACCAGCCACCCGGAAGCGTTTGACGGTAGGTTAGACGAAATACCCGAAATAGGGAACCAATGCAAATCTTCCGCGAACCATTTGATGAAAAGGTTGCCGAGGAAGAACGTGGGGAACGCCATCAAGGTCATGCATACGACCGTTGCTACGTAGTCAAGCTTGCCGTATTGGTTTACCGCGCACTTTACTCCGAGAGGAATTGCTATCAGCAATTCGAGAATCATTGATACGAATGCAACGCCGAAGGAAATACCCATGTACTGCGCAATAACTTTGGATACAGGTTGAAGCTGAACCCAAGATTCCCCAAGGTCGCCCTGTAAAGCCGAACCGAGCCATCTGAAATATCCCTTTATGATACCCCAAAAACTTTCGTCGTCCAAGCCGTACTGCACCTTCATTTTTTGAAGCACTTCATCGCTCATACCCGTGCCGCCTCCGGCGAGAGTCGCAAATTTACCCTCTACGAAGTCGGTGGGCATCATTCTCAGTATGAAATAGATAATCATTGTGACGCCGAGAATGATGAACACGGAAAGGAGAAGTCTTTTTATTATATATTTAACCATTGTTCCAATCCTTTAAGGTTATTTATTAAAGGTAATTTACTTCCCAGATTCTGTCAAGCAAACCGTTCGTTGCATTAGGCTTTTTGTTCAGCGTTGCAGGGTTAATTATTGTCTTGTTGTAAACGCAGAGGTCTTTACGCTGATATACAGGCAACTCTACCGCAAGCTTCATTAAATCGTCAAGGCATTGCGCATATATTCTTTTGCGGGTAGCCTTTACGGTCGTCTTTCTTGCTTCGTCGATTCTGTCGCTCATTCTGTCTATGATTTCATATTCGGTAGGATACTTCTCTTTATTGTTCAATATTTCCGGATAACCCCAGTTGAGTACGCTGGTCGCATTACTGTCCTTATGATATACCTGGAACATATCGGGGTCAACGCCGGAAGACCACGCTGCCGCCCAAACGGCAAGTTCGCCTGTGGTAAGTAATTTAAGCGCATTGACGTCGGGGGTTACTGTTATTTTGAAGCCCGCTTCGTTCAGAAGCCTTGCCGCTGCCGTAAACATACCGTATGCGGGGTGGTCGTCGGCAGCCGCGCCTGCTATGGTGAAAGTATAAGTTAAGGATTTGCCGTTTTTCTGATAAACGCCGTTAGATTTTGTGTAGCCCAAACCTTTAAGGGCGTTTTCTATATCGGAAGCTTTTGTAAATCTTTCATAATAAGCCTTACAACCTGTCGGATATGCCCAGGACGTCGAGGACATAGGTCTGTAAATAACCTTTGCAAGCGCAGTACCGTAGAACCTTATTGAATCGTTGGGGTTCATAGCCCTCATTATGATTTTTCTTATTTCGATATCCTCTACATATTTGGGGTTGATGCCCACATAGCCGAAACCGTTGGTATCGTATGCCGCCTGTCCGAAAGTTTCGGGTTCGCCATCTACGGTATTCTGGTTTTCGCTTGTAGCGCTGGGTTCGCCGTAATCGGCTTCGCCGTTGCGGATAGAAGATATTATTCTCTGTTCGTCAACTATTCTGTAACGCATATATTTGATTTTTGCGTTTTCGATTTCTTTGCCCATGGTTTCGAAATAGGGATTCCTTTCATAATAAACCAAATCGAGGGGTTTGAAATCATTGCCGTTGGTTGCCGCTCCGCCGTTTCTTGTGGAAGCCATATAAGGGCCTGCGCCTACGGGAACGCCGTTCTTTTTGGGGTCTTTTAGTACCTTGTCGAAGAATTCGCTGTCTCCCCTTTCTACGCCGAAGTTATGTTCGCCGTCGAAAGCCTTTACATAATCCTTTTCTGCCTTATCCTTTGGCGTATAAGTGCCGGAATAATAATGCAGGGGAACGACATTTACGCCGAACTGCCAGATAGCCGCGGGGTCAACGTCGTTTATGGCTATTTTAAGTACGTCGTGTTCTTCGCCCAAATCTTTGCCGTTGAACGTCCTTGTCTTATAAGTGGAAATACCCCTTATATAGTCAATAGGCGAAGTGCTTTCTTCCAAAGCTTTATGGCGCTCGTCCGATAAGAAATAGTTGTAAGCCGTACCGCCGGTAGCCCAATACTGAAGAATTTCATCAAGCTTGTTGAGCGCATCGTATTCTTCATACATACGCTGTACGCAATATTCCTTGGTGATTTGCAATTTTGCATATTCTTCGGCATTATCGGTATCTATTTTATTGTCCGTTATATACTGCTGGATTTTTTCGGAAGTTGTGCGTTCGGCAATCGCGTCGATTTCCGCTTGACGGGCGGTAACGCCGGGCTGTGCGCCGACTGCGCCTGTCTGCCAAGGGTCAAGAGTGGTATATTTTTTACCGTTTTCATCCAGCATATCCTCGGAAGAACCGTCGGCATTTTGTTTTCTCTGTACCTGAACAAGACCTTCCTGGAAGAGATATGCCTGCCAAGCTTCGGTGAATCTGTATTCCTTGTAGGATTCCTGCCAGCTTGTTTCGCAAGTAGCCCAGTCGTTGGTTACTTCCTGCTTGAACCAATCCATTATCTTTGCATAGTCCGCCTGGGCTTCTGTGTTCCTATTAAAAGCATCTTGCGAATATTGGGGACCCGCCTGAGTGCCTATGCCGTAATTTATAAGTTTTTCAAGCCTTTGCTGAGCCATTGAACGATAATATGCAGAGTCTTCGGCGCCGTCGTCGGCGTTGGCATTGTTGGTACGATATGCAGTAAGCCCCTGTATATCTACCGAGTACATGGTGTTGGAACCGATATATGCGGTGTCGAGATATACATAGAAAGTGAACAGAACGTCGTTGATTGTAAGCGGCTCGCCGTCGGAGAACTTCATACCGTTTTTGATAACAAATTCATATTCCGTTCTCTTCGCGTTGGCAGGGTTGTCAAGGACATTTCCGCCTGTCTGCTGGTCGTAATACGTTTCGGTATAGTCGAGAGCGACCGAGGGGTAATTTTCACCGACAACAGGTACAGCCGCGTCATTATCTTTGGGGTCGGTCGTTACCGAGATAAGCGAAGCCTGGGTCTGGCTTATAACCTGACCGTCGTTCAGCGACGTATAGAAGAAAGGATTGAAAAGTCCTTCGGTAGCGCCGAGCGAAAGTATCAGCCCACGGGTTTCAGGGTCATACCTTTGCGATGTTGTGTGACCGGAGTCATCGGGATTGGGATTATCCGGCTGGCACGCAACGGCAAAAAGCATTGTGCCGCCCAACAGTGCGCAGGTTAAGGTTTTTAATAGCTTATTCATGTTTTCCTCCTTGAACTATTTCACTATTATTTATTGTTAAAGTTGCGTTAAGCACTTCTAAACCGGTGTAAATTTCTTCAAACTCGGCGTCCGTTCTGTCAAGATTTTCGTCGTTATCCTTGCCATATCTGCCGTACAGCCAGTTATCGGTATTATAGCCTTCGTTCAGCGAAGGAATATTTATTATTCCCGCGTCATCGGGCATAGTTACGCTTACCGATATTCCGTCAACGGTAACGCCTGAAATCTCAGCGCCTTCGGTCACCTTTGCAAAGAGAGCATACACTCTGATACGGGCGCCCGGTCTTACAGTAGCCGTAACGGAAATATTTTTCAACGTAAGGTTTTTGATTTCCGCAATGTCGCCTATCTTTCCGAACAGGGATACTTCGCCGTCGCTTGAAACGGATGAGCGGCTTAGGGTAAGCCCCGAAATACACTTTCCGTTACCGTCGATTATGCCGTTGAAGATAGCCGATTTTTCCGCAGCAGTGAAAGTGCCGTCGTAATTGATATCGTTTACGATAAAGTAGTTGGAAGAACCGTATGCGCGGAGCATATCGTTTACGTCATCCGCATCCCTCACGGGCGTCCACTTGCCCGAAATAAACCTTGCATACAACACATAGTTTTCCGTTTCGGGTTTTTCCGCAATGTCGCCTGTATTTACAATTTCCGTACACTCCTCGTCATAATACAGATGTATATAGCTGTGCGTGCTTGAAGCGGGGAAAATGCTTGTATCTTCGGGCGTCAATTCCACTTCATTGCCGCCGAAATCCGCATACGCAATCACTTCGCCTTTATTTACTTCCTCTTCAACGGGATTATCGTTTTCGTCGTAAACAGGCTCGCCCTTATCGTTGTATTGAGCAAACTTTACAGTATCCGTATCGCTTGCAAGGCGGTATTCGATTTTTACGTCGGGAATCCAGTTGGCTACAAGATACAAATGCTCGTTTTCGCCGATTTCGGGGTGATTGCCGTCAACAAACACGTCCTGTCCGTTTGAAAGCGCGGTGAATTTCTTTTCCGGCTCGGACTTCTCCCTTCCGTCCTCGTCGGTTATCTCAGCAGTACCCGTTATGTCTTTGACTTTGCAAACTTCGCCCGTTTCTTCATTCGTCAATATGGGAAGCCCGTCTTTCAGTTCGCAATACTGCCAGCCGGCGAATTTAAAGTTTTCCCTTGTAATCGTGAATTTCTGACCTACCCTTTCATCCACGCCGATGTTGAAGATAGGCTGCCCTGCCTTGAACCTGAAACACATGTAGCATTGCTCGTTACCCGTAAATTTGCCGCCGTTGGCATAATATGTTACGGTTGAGTTCATTCCGAGCCCGTGCGCAAGTTCGTCGGGGGTGCTTTCTCCGATACTGCATCCGGCGACAAGCCCCGCCGTAAGCGTAAGGACGAATATCGCCGCCAAAATTATCAATGATTTTAATTTAGCTTTCACGATGCTTTACCTCAGTTTTTATTTACTCTGCGGCGAAGCTTTTGAACCAAAAGCAACACGCCTGCCGTAGCAAGAAGCATAAGTCCCGTTCCGCCGAGAGTCGAACCGATGTCCATAGTGCCGCAACCGGCGCAATTTCCGCCTTCTTGGGGAGGAGTTTCGGGAGGATTTTCCTCCTGTCCGGGGTTCTCGGTATTTCCTGAATCCTTCGCCGTAACCGTAATGGGAACACGGCAATAGCAACCCTCATACTCCAATTCAACGTAATCGTCAAACGTCTGCAACGCGCCCGTATATTCGGGAAGTATGGTTAAAAGCGATGTATCGGATATGAGTTCCGTCGAGTAATCGTCGTACGTTACCTGAACTACCAAGCCCTTTATGTCGAACTTTTCACCTTCCACATACTGCGTTTTGCAGTTTTCGACGGAATAAACTTCGACGCCCGATACTTTAATAGGTAAATTGAAACGCTGTTTTACGGGTTTCAAAGCTGTTTCTATTTCGCCGAGCTTTGCGTGCCTTTCTTCGGTAGCAAATTCAAACTGCTTTTCGCTTCTTATATTATTGTAAGCGAGGTGAGCTTCCTTTACCTTTTCGGAGAATTCGGAAACAGTTTTGGTGTTCGCGTCGTTGACTTCGAGGCTCGCCCAGCCCTTAACCGTATCCAAATCGAAGCTGTCAACAAGGGTGTTGAAGTTCCTCGTATTGTCGTCGATAAGTTCACCGAGGTCATTCTTTACGGAGAAGTAGAGATTGTAAACGTAGCTATCGTAGCCGAATCCGTTGGAAGGATAGCCTATCGTCATATCGCTCTGCCTTGCACCGGTGAAATAATCAAAGAACATTTCGCGGAAGTTAGCATAGTACAGCGTACGATAATCCATTTCGCCGTATTTGAGCGGCTCGAACTCGCTTAAAAGAGTGGGAGCGTTTATAGCTTCGAAATTATATCTTGTTACGTTCGAACGATAGAAAGCCGCAACGCCTATTGTCTTTAAGCTGTAAGGAAGTGTTACCGCCTTCAAGCCGGTGCCCGCATAAGCGAACGCATATGACTGGATGCTTGCCGTTCCGTCCAATACTCTGTAATGGTTGCCGATAGAATTTTCGGTAGTGCCGTTAAGATTGGTGGGATACATTGCAAGTTCGTACTTTTCTGCTGTTCCCGTCGCAAAGTCGGTAATTCTTCTGTAAAGAACGTTATCCTTTACAAAGAATACTTTGTTTCCGTCATCAACCGTTACGCTTGTCATAAGCGTGGACATGAACGCGCCGTCACCGAGGCTTACAAGGCTTTCGGGGATATTTACCGTAAGAATCCTGGAATTGGCGAATGCGTGATTTCCTATTCTTTCCGCTGCGGGAATGGTTATCTGCGTTGCATATACGTTATAGAACGCCTGCTCGCCTATGTTCTTTGCATTCGTAAGGTTAAGAGTCGTCAGTCCCGTGCCGGCAAACGCGGAGTCGCCTATATCCACGAAATTTTCAAGCCCCGTCACCGTTTTCAACGCCGTACATTCCATAAACGCCGCGTTGCCTATAACTGTAACATTGGAAAGGTCGATATTCGTAAGCTGTTTGCAATACCAGAAAGCCGCCTCTCCTATTTCCGTAAGCCCGCCGAAATTAACCGTCGTAAGCTTACTTTCTTTGTAAATTGTTCTGATTTCCTGCGTTTCACGATTTATGTCATATCTCTCCACGCCGGGGAAGAACGTATATGCGCCCGAATCCTTTGCATTTGCGCCGAAAGTTGCGGTTGTCAAAGCCGTGCAACCTTCGAAAGTGCGCTCGCCGAGGGTATCGACCGAAGGAAGGGTCGCTTCTTCAAGCTGTTCGCAGTTGAAGAAGGTATAGCTGCCCATCTTCTTTATGCCGTCGGGCATTCTAACGGACGTCAATGCAGTGTTTGCAAAAGCGTAGTCGCCCGTTTCGGTGATTGCCGAACCCGCAAATTCGACTTCCGCAAGCGCGGAACAGCTGTCGAACGCGTGGTTGCCTATACTTTGAACTTCTGCGGGAATTTTAATCGAAGTAATCTTGCTGCTTGCGAAAGCATAATCGGGAATTGCTTTTAATGTTTCAGGCAAAGTTACCGAAGTTATATTCGTATTTGCGAATGCGCCTTCGCCTATAACAGTAACAGTCTCGGGTATAGTCAAGGAATCTATGCCTTCGAATTTGCTTTCGGAGAACGCGTATGCCGCAATTTCCGTTATGCCGTCCTTAAACTTGAAATCACTTGTCACGGTTGCGGGTGCGCGGAGAAGGGTATTGCCGCGGTAAACGCCTTCCGTTTCGCTGGCGTCGTATCCCTCGCCCCACGTGATGGTCACGTTATTGTTTCCGAATATACTGTCACCGAGTACGGGATTGCCCTTAGGCATTTCAAAGCTTGTAATTGCCGTGTTTGCGAACGCGTTGTCACCGATATAGGACACGTTGCAGTTATCCGCAAATTCCACTTTGGAAAGCTGAGTACAACCGCGGAACGCATAGGCGTCTATTCTGAATACCGTGTTCTCCCACGCGTCCTCGCCGCCGAAGTTTACGGTTTGCAGCGAAGTGCAGTTTTCAAACGCGCCGCCGCCGAAGCCGAACTCTCCGCCGAAACGCTGGCTGCCCGATACGCGGGGATTGTTTATTGTAATTTCTTCAAGCGAAGTGCAACCGTAGAACATGCCTTCACCGATTGCAGAATAGTGCGCAGTAGTAACTTCGTTAAGCTGCGTGCAGCCCTCGAATATGTTATATCCTACGGTATGCAGACCCGTTATATCGGCTTTCTGAAGTTTGGTGCAATTTCTGAATGCATAGTCGTCCGCTATACCTATCTTCTCCATATGCCTGATTTTTTCAAGCGGAGTATTCGCAAACGCCGAAGCGCCTATTGTAACTACCTTGACGTTGGTAAGGTCGAGTATTTTAAGATTTGTACAGCCCATGAACGCGTCGGCAAGTATGAGGTTGACGTCCGCAAGGTCGAGCACGGGCTCGGAATCGTCGTCCGTTTCCTCTATGAAATATACTTCTTCGAGCGCGGTGCAGTTGAGGAACGCTCTTTCGGAAATCTGTGTAACCGTCTTGGGGATAACCACCTTTTTCATGGTCTTGTTATCCTCGAACGCTTCCTCACCGATAGTCATTATGTTCCTGTCGTTGGGAATGACTACGGTTTCCTCGCTGCCGTAGTAATGGCTCAACATCATGTTTTCGGCGTCGAAAGGATCTACTACGCTTAACGTTGCTACGGCTCTTACGGGAGTGCCGTTCTCCTGCCTTGCCTCCGCCGTAATGGTAGCGGTGCCGCGGGTGTTATTTGTCGTAACCACGCCTTCCTGCGTAACAGTTGCTATATCTTCGTCCGAAGAGCTCCATGTAAAATTCAAATCGCTTACGGGATAGTACCAAGGGTCGGGTTCGATATCCAACGTAAAGGTCTGTCCTGCATTTACAAGCACCGTTCCGCCGGGACCCGGATTTGTAAGGCTTAACTTGGAGTTTACAATCGGTCCGAAGCTGAGCTTGGGGTCGGGCAGCTTACGCGTGCTGTCAACTACCGTTACTTTAAGCGATATGGTGTTGGGTATTTCGCCGTTATCTCCGCTCCTTGTGGTTACGGTCACGGTCGATTCGCCCGTCTTTACGCCGAAAATCTGATTATACTTGATATTAACGCGGTCAGGACGGCTGGATTTCCATGTATAGTTGGAAGGATTTGCCGAACCGCAGTTCAAACCTATCGTATAAGCTTCGTTCTTTTCAATCGTAAGGCTATAAGTCGGTTTGCCGTTCTGTATGGTTTCCGTAAGTCTGCCGTCTGTGACAAAACTTATATCCCTTTCAGTCTGGCTCGCCTGGTTAGCCGTAGGGAAGTTGATGTTGAACACGCTGTGGTTAAGCGAATAGTCGTCAACCTGCACATACAACTTGTTGCGGTATTTTTCATAGATATCGGTAATCTCTATGGAAACCGTATTCGTCGTATTCCTTTCGGGATTATAAATAGGCGTTACGTATTCCGTAGCCATATTTATAATGGGTGTTTCATCGCTGTTGGGGTCGTAATCCTCGTCCGAATAGCAAAGAAGCACGGACTGGGGATAATGGTTGTCGTAGATATCGAGGTCCAGATAAACCCTCTGCTTTGTTTCCTTGCCTTCGGTATAGTCGTAGAAACGAAGGCGCGTTCCTTGAAGCACGGGTGCGTCGTAATCCACATAGAAATCCGACTTGAAAGAGTTCTCGGGATTAAATTCTCCGGAATCCTTATCCGTTGCCTTCATATAGAACTTAAATTCTATATTATATTTATTGTTATTTACAAGTCCGAGTTCGTCCGAATCGAGTTTGAGTTCGACAAGCCCGGGTCTTGCACTACCGCCGCCGGCATAACCCTTGCCCAAACGGTATTTTGTTCCCTGATATACAAGCTCGCCCGTGTTTACGTTGGTTATATCGAAGGTTACAAGTTCTGCATTCCTTAAAAGTCCGACGTACAACGCCCTGAGACCGGTAGAGGAAAGATAGTTTTCCATACTCGTCGCGCCGTAGAAGTCGTTGAAACGGGAAATCGAACAATGCTCTTCCGTTACGTAAATCTGGTCTGCGTTTTCGTCCTGCAAATATGCAAAGCCGCCCATGGGCACGGCGTATCTGCCGTTATAATAAGTCGAATAGAGCTGGGTCGCGAAAATGCTTTCGTGGGGCTTTTGCTCTTCGGTCAGGGATGTATCCTGCTCTATCGCGGAAATTTCATACGCGTTGTAATCGAGCAGAGGAGCGGATTCCCAATCGCCGTAGAAGCCCATGAAAGGCAAGTTGAGGTCGCATTGTCCCCCATTGCTTTCGTCCGATTCGAGGGAAATGAAGCCCTCTACGTACATACCGTTTTTGAAATATCTGTCGATATAATTTTTCTCGTCAGCCGAAAGCGTAAGCTTAACGCTGATTGTAGCTTCCGCGCCGCTTGCAACCGTGATTAAATCAACGTTGTCAAACGTTGCGCCGCTGACTTCAAATTGCGCGGGAATGTCGTCAAGCATATAAGCGGCTTCGGCTACGGCAAGCTCGTCGGTCGAAATCGTTTCGGTCATAAACCTTGAAATGATTTTGAATTTAAGCTCTTTATTGTCCGTATTCTTGATTTTGAATTTGAAATTATAGACGCCGTTTTTAGCCTCGTCCTCCCCGAGTTCTACCTTGGGTCTGTTGTCCTCCGTGCCGCCGTCTTGTCCCTCGGTGGTGGAAAGATATGCTTTGGTTGTGAATATGTTCTTTAATGTCGCAAGCCCCGCGCCCTGCTTTCTGGGAGAATAAGGTCTGCCCTCTTCGTCGTAAAGAAGGGTTGCCGAACTCATTACAATCTGGTTTGTAAGCGTTGTAAGCTCTTTTGCGCTTATACTCTGGTGAGTATCTTTCAGATAGTCCTTGACAAGCGCCATAAGTCCCGCGAGGTTGGGCGTAGCCATAGACGTACCGCTCATTTCCTCGTAGCCGCCCGAAACTGCGGAAGTAATCTCGCCGCCGTGGGAGGTTATGTCGGGTTTAAGTCCCAAATCGGGAGTTGCGCCCCACGACGAGTAATCGTTCATGAAAGGACCGGCAAGATTTTTCTTGTTGATTTCTATCTTGCCCTCCGTTCTGAGTCCACCGGCGGGCGCCATGGTAAGCGCCGTGCCCGCGTCCATATCTACCGAAACGGCGGGTATCCTTTGTTTGGGGTCGATGTCGCCTAAGGACATTCTTATAGTGCCGGGCACGTTGTTATAGACGATTATGCCGTCCGCGCCGCAATAGTGGGCGGTTTCTACCTTTTCTTTGAAATCGGTAGTACCACGCCTTACGACGACGATTATCTTTTCGCCTTCGGCTTTATTATTGAGGCGTTCCCTTGCTTGCGCATAGTCGCCCGCAGAGCCGACGCCCGGAATTACAAGATAGGTGAACGTTTCGCTCTCTTTTTCACCGAGCATTTCTTCGGCAAAATCGAAAGGAACGGAGTTAGAGTCGTTAGACTCGTTATAATATATGGGAGTGCCGCCGTTCTCTTCCGCGTTGGCGAGAAGATAAGGCGCTTGCTGACCGTTTATAGACGCGACCGACATTGCGCCGACGAAAGTCGAAGGCGAGCCGACCGTGCCCGAGTCGGGGTTAGAGCCGAGGTTTGTACCGAATTCGCTGCCGAAGCCCGCGCTGAATTCGTTGCCGGCGGCGGCGATAAGGCTTATGCCGGCATTCTTTATATTTTCATAGCAGGTTTTAAGCTGCTGACCTTCCTGGTCGCCCTCTATGTCGAGATTCGAGAAGCCGCTGGTTGTGCCGAGGCTCATGTTTATGATATCTACGCCGAGAGTAACGCAGTCGTCAAGCGCCGCGATTATATCTTCCGACGTTGCGCCGCCGAGGTCCTCGCTGTCCAAATCGTCAGTGAACACCTTGCAGATTACAAGCTGCGCTTCGGGAGCAACACCGAGGAAGTCGTATCCCTCGTATCCTTCCCCTGTTACAGAACCTTTGTCGTCTATTTTGTTCCCGTCCTTATCGATATAAGTATCGGCTTTGCCGGCAACGATGCCCGCTACGTGCACGCCGTGCTGCGAATATGAAGGATATACGTCCGTATCGCTGTCCGAATAGTCGTACGCGAAAGGAACTTTGGAGCTTAAATAAAGCTGGTCCGAAGTAACGCCGGGCGTACGCTGCTGGGCGTGAAGATTGCCTTCTGTCAAAAGCCGCTGAATATCGCTTTCGCTGAATTTGGGGTCTTTGGGAGCATACGAGAACGCCTCGTGCGTGTAATCAAGCCCCGTATCGAGGATAGCCACAGTTACGCCCTTGCCGTCATAGCCGTAGTCCTCAATTATTTCGGAGGAATCGTAAATACCCGTGCCGTAAACGTTGCTGGGGTTGATTTGCGCGTCAACCGTTTTGATTGCCGCATACGTTTTGGATACGCCAATCATTCCGACGCCCTGCATCAAATTGATTTTTTTGAGTTGGGAAGTATTTACTTCTACCGCGACGGCGTTGATAACCGTAGAATACCTGTCAACGACCTTATAGGAAATACCCGCGGAAGAAAGCTGACCCAAAAGCCTGTTCTGGGAAGCCGTGATGTTGTTCAAAGCCGTTCTGCCGGCGGACGACGAAAGATATTCCGCAACCGAAACGTCCTCGCCCGTTAACTCCGAGATGGCGGGCGAATCAAGACTGATAATCAGCGTTTCGTTGCTGTTTTTCGAGCCCGAAATCGTCTGCGTTTCGGCTTCTTCGCCGTAATCGACGACCTTATCGCTTAAATTCCGCCTTGCGATGTCCGTAAGGTCGAGAGAACCGGTGAGATTGTTGAACGTGCCTTCGACGGTTCTTTCACCCGACGGCGCGGCAGCCTGAAACCTGTTCTCGGCGGCATAGGCGATAGCCTGGCTTGCAGCTATCGTAGCCGCCATTGTCACGGACAAAGCCGCAACCGCAATTTTTCTTTTCTTTGAATTCATATGAACCTCTTTTTTTTATACGCCTTTTCGGCTCTCCGGCATTTATCCGCCGGAGAACCGTTTAAGTTTAATTAGTCGTTGTCTTCCGTTACCTTTTCGGCAAACCATTCGCTCTTGGAGTAGGAGTACAGATTAAATCTTACCGTAATCTGTTCGCCGCCGTCCTTGGGAGTAAGAACAAGAGTGTGAATATACGTGCCGTTGTCAACTTTGATTACATAGCTGTATTCGGTAGTATCGCCGCCTAAACCATAGACCAAAGTGTCGGCGTCTTTAAGCTGATAGAAGTATCCTGTATCGCCCTTTTCATAAACCTGCAAATCATATACGATTATTGTCCAGTCGGCGGAGTTGGGGCTGTGCGAATCGATATCAACGGAATACTTAGCGCCATCCTTTGTAAATTCGCATACGAATCCGTCGTCCGTTTCCGTCAAAGTATAGGTAAATTCTTCATTGGGCGTAGTAGCGCTGCCCTCTTCATCGACGTCGCCGTAAATACGGGTCACATGACCTTCGCCGTCGAACCTGTAATTTACGCCGTTCGCAAGCCTGTCGGCTATAACTCTGCCGTACATTGCGTCATATTCGACGAACGTCCAGCTATTCTTATCACCGCTCATATCAAGTCCGGCTTTAAATTCCTTGTCGCCGTTCCTGATATTGAGAACGTGCAGGTAATTTTCATAATCGTACTTATCAACCGTATAGCTGAATTCGGTTTGCGTACCGTCGGCATCGTGCTTGATTATCTTGCTTGCGTCAACTATATCATAGGTAATGCTTGCGTTGTTTTTACCCTTAATTTGAAGGCTGTTGCAGAAGAATATCGTCCAGTCCTCATTGTAGGAAGCGCTGTAATCCAAAACCACGGTTGAAGTCTTGCCGCCCTTATCCTTAAATTCAAGGGTCTGGAAGTTATTTGCCGTATCGGAACTTACAAAGGAATACATATATTCCGTTTCTACGCCGTTTTCTGTACGAACGACCTTCAAGCCCGTGCCGTCAAATTCATAGGTCACGCCTTTCAGGAATCTGTCGTTGAGTTTAAGTCCCATAAGCGCGTCGGGACGGACTATCACGTAAGCCGTATCGCCCTCTTTGACGCAGTAAGCGACTTCGGTTGTGAATTTCTCTCTGCCGTTTACAGGAACAAGCAGGAATGTATAACCTTCAATTACAAGCTGGGGATAGCCGTATGCGTTTTTGGAATAGGTGAATACTGCTTCACGTCCTTTGTCGGTATAGATAGAAGCCCTGCCGTTGCTGAATGTAGCCGTGCTCAACCCGTCGAATATCAGCGTTGCACCGTCCGTGTACTTTTCTCCGATGGAGAAATTACCGTTTTCTTCGTCTATTGTGAAGTTGTAAAGCTTATATTCCTTGCCGTGCCACTCGTCCTCTTTTCCCTTTTCGATACAAACGGAATTGTTTGCGCCGACGGTGTTATTATCGGGACCTATCGACAGTTCCTTGACGTCGTCGTTTAACGAATTGAATACGTTGACGTAAATGGTTCTGTTCTCATCAATAAATGTAAGATAGTTGCCCTCGGGATGATAAGTGAACTCGACATCGGTTTTTTCGCTTTCGCCGTAGAATTTATAGCTGCCTTCGGCTTTGTTATCGGCATAGATTTCACCGATTGTAAGTTCGCCCGGCTCGTTGCCGACAATCCATTCGCCCGTAAATTTGGTATTTCTTGTAAGGTCTGTATCACCGTCGCTTGTTGTGAATACCCAAACGGAATGTCCGTCTTTTTCTTGTACGTCTATCGTTCCGTCCTTATAACTTGTATCGGAAGCCGTAAGGGTAAGTTTACCGTTTTCAGCGGTATATTTATAGGTGCGTACGGTTTCATCCTTTTCAGCCTTAGCCGTACCGCCTTCTTTAAGCTTGCTTCTGCCGTCGAAGGTATATACGAAGCCTTCCGAATCGATAAGCTCTACGCCGTACCAATCGTCAAGCGTTACAAGGTTGAAATTCTTGCTTTCTGCTGAAACGGAGATATTGCCCGTGCTCTCGTCATATTTCAAGGTATATTTTGTGTTGCTAAACGTGAAAGTCGCTTCGTTCTTTTCGCGGTCATAAGTATAAGATACTCGCTTGCCTTGAATATACGCCGTGCCCTTCACTTCGATAAGAGAATCCGAGCCGCTGAGATTATACAAGCCTTCGCCGTTGAATTGCACGTCACCGAGCGATTCGTCGTCGCTTATCCATGACCCGCGGAACACGTCATATGCGCAAAGGCGCGCGTTTCTTATGCCGTTTACCGTGCCGGAAAGAAGCATTGTATTCTTATCATAGGTAAGGGTCGCGAACAACTGCTCGTTGTTGTAAATGCTGACCGTCTGCGTTCCGTTCACTGTTTCAACGCTGTAAACCATGGGGATTACGGTGTTTGCGTCGCTCATATCTTCGACTTCAACGTCGCCGTAACCGTTTTTGGTAATTCCCTTGAAGCTTACGGAAATGGGAGTTTTGACATGGTTGAAATACCAATCGCCCATGAAACTGCCTTCACCGTAATAGTTTGTTTTCTTTTCTTTTTCGGTTATCACAAGAACGCCGTTTTCGTCGAATTGAGCTGTAAATGCGCCGTTCTTATCGGTAAGGACGCCGTTCTCAACCGTATATGTGCCGTTCGACGTCGAGTCATAGCCCTTATAAGACCATGTGCCTTCGCCGTCAGTGGAAGCCTTGCCGTCAAATTCATAGGATTTGTAAAGGTTATAGGAAGTTTCCCAAACGCCCGTAAATCCGTCGTAGGACTTAACGGCAGTACCATTCCATGTCGCAAGGTATCCGTCTTTTATGGTTGCGGTGACCGTATCGCCGTCCATTTCAATAGTAATATTATTGTCTTGTACCGTAAACTTGAAAGGTTTGGACGAACCTTCGGTGACTATTTCGCCGCTGCCGTTGCCGTTGAAGTTATATACGGTGTTATCCGAATAATAGCTGCCGTATTTGAAACCTTCAACCTCTTTTACGCCGTACAAAGGAGACTCTTCGGGGAACATGTAAATAACTTCACCCGTATATTGCAAACCTTCCGTAAGCTCGCCATCTATTTCGATACGTTCCACTTCGGAAACATAGCCGCCCGTAATCGTAAGCTTGCCGTTTGCCAATGTCGCGCCGTAGTTATAGTAGCTGCTTAAATAATATTCAAGAATTATTTCGTCGTCGATATCAAGCTCGTTAAGTATGCCGAGCGCGCTCGCTTTGAGGGAAATCGTTTCGCCGTCCCATGTATAGATAGAGGTATGGTTGAGTGCGCCCTTACGGAATGTAAACGTACCGTCCTCATTCAGTTCGAGAGTCGCGTTCACGTTTACGTTGCCGCCGAGGTAGTACTTGCCTGCAACCTCAGTATAATCCGCATAACCAATATATAATGTAATGTTGTCGGTGGGAATAAAGCTGTAAGGCACGCGCATCGTAAGTTCTTCGTCGAAGAAGTATGCATACGAACGGTTGCCGTTTGTGCCGTCTTTGAATTCGGAAATGCCGTTTTTGTCCGAATACCAGCTTGACATAGGCTTATACTGGTCGGTTATTGTCTTACTGTCAGGTTTATTTCCAAATTTGTCATCAACCGAGAAACTGATTGTAAATTCTTTCGACGTTTCGCACATATGTATTACGGGCATGCCGTTTTCGATAAGCCAATCCGCTTCCGCCCATTTGAGGGTATTGCGGATGAAATCCTCGGTTACCGCGAAACCGCCGTCCTTGCCGTAACATTTGTAAATTACGGGTTCGAACGAGGTTACGTCTTCAAGGGCGTCGCCCGTATCGCAGTGAGCCACGTACTGGTCGTATTGGGCGTATTTCTCATTACCTGCGCTTGCCTGCGCATAGACGTCGCTTGTGCTGAAACTGTTATATACCACGCAGTTGAAGCCCGCATAGCCCACAAGTCCGCCCGCATAAGAATAGTTGAATGAAGGGTCGGAAAGCATTCCCTCTTCGAAGGGGTTGGCGGAAGAAACGTCGCCCGTGGAGTAGCAATTTATAACCGACGTGCCGGGCGCTGCATAACCTACTATGCCGCCTGCGCGCGCACCGCCTTCTATATTGCCCGTGGAATAGCTGTTAAGGACAAACGCGGAAAGTCTGTCGGTGGAAGCCGCTATCTGAGCCGCGATACCGCCCGTGCTCTCTACATATCCGCTCTGTACCTGGATATCCACGTCGCTGTAACAGGAAGTGATACCTGCATATACGTTTATTGTGCCGTCGATAGAAGCCGCGGACATCTGTCTGCCGATAAGTCCGCCTGCATAAGCGGGCATAAACCCTGTGGTCGAAGTTATGTTGCCGCCCGTGACTTCTATTGTGCCGTTTGTTGCCGAACAGCCCGTAATGGTCACGCCTATGCCTTCACCGACGAACGCGCCGACGCTCATCTCATTTGAGCTGTTGGAGTTGTTTGCCGTTATAGTGAAGTTGTCGAGATTGAGGTTATATATCGCGGGAGAAGTTCTCATTGCCGCGGTGACATAGCCGAAAAGCCCCACATAGGGACGGGCTACGGGAACGTTCGTATCCGCGTCCATTACAATATTATTTATAGTAAAGTTGGAAATGGTTTTGCCGTTGCCGTTGAAGTCTCCGCAGAATATCGCATAGCCGTTTTCGTCGGAAGCGTCACCGATAATGTAGAGCCTTTCGCCATGCATATCAATGTCGTTTTCCATTTCGTAATGACCTGCGAAGAAACCCCCGTCGATATAGAAACCGCCGTTGATAAGCCCCGCCATTTGCCAAAGGTCGATTGGTCTGCTTATCTTGAAAGGGTCTGCCGCAGTGCCCGAACCGCCGTCCGGTCTTGACGTGAAAGGGTCGTCAAGCTCTATACCCTGCAAGCCTATCGTGTTCGTATCGCTGTCAAGCGACGCGGTATAATAGCCCTCGCTGTCGGGATACAGCGTATAGCCGTTCGCAAGAACTTTGTAACCCGTTTTCGTTTCCGCGTCATAGGGGTTCTGCTTTGCATATACGCTAAGACTTACTTTGAATTTTAACGTCTCGCCCTTTATGAAAGTATTTACGATATCACTGTCCGCCGTAAATTCGCTTCCGTCCTCGGCAAAATAGAACACAAGGTTATCGCCGTAGTTGTTTTCGGACGTGTCGCCCGAATTGAAGTGAACTCTTACGGGTTTTACCACGCCGGCGCAGGTGATATCTGTTTTATTTTCGATGACAAAACGGTAAACGCCGTTAGCGTCGGGCTGGACTTCCGCGCCGTTGACGTATATCTTGGGCGAATCGTAATCCTTATCCAGAATGTAGCCGTCTGTAATTTTGACGGTAAATCTGACTTCCGTACCTCTGCGGACGAACATACCGTTTTCAAGGCCTTCGTTCTCGATAGTATATGTTACGCCGTTGCTGTCGAAAATCATTTGCGCGTGGTTGGGGTAGTATGTGACGCCGCGGACTTCAACGAGAGTATCCGCCACAACGGTCAATGAATATAAGCCGTTGCCGTCGGGTTTAATCTCCGTATCGTTGGCGAAAACGGAGGGTTCGCCCTTCGCTTCCCCGTCGATTTTCAACGTGAAGTGTACCGTTACGCCGTCCTTGACCTCCATACCGCTTTGGATATCGGTATCGAAGACATATTCGACGCCTTCCGCGTGTCTGAAAATCAGCACGTGATAGTTGCCGGTGTCGCCGCCGCTGCATGCCACAGCCCCTGCAAGACAAGCTGCAAAGACTACCGCAAGCAATGCCAACAAAAATTTCTTCATAGTCACATCCTTTATTCGGGCTTGGATTTCCGAATTAAATTCGGATTATTGCCCCTATTATCATAAAGTATGAAATCATTATACTATTAGTAAAGAAAAAATTCAAGTGTTTTGAGCTCAAATTACAAAAATATATTTATCTTCACAAAATTTTTACACAAATTTCTCACAGCATATGGGAAAAGGTGCAAATTTTGGCTGAAAACGTAGAAAAACGCTCCGCCGACGAACAAAATTTTCACGCAAAATTCAAAAATCCCGCGATTTGCCGGCGGGATTTTTTCTCGGGTAAGCGCTCTTTCAGACAAGTTTCCGAAGCCCGAAGCAAGCCGCGGAAACGCTGATTTTATCTGTGAAATTTTATGCGTTTTTTAAGCCAAAACTCAACACGTATCCACAATTTTACATAATTTACTTTAAAATCCGCCTGCGCAGAGCCTTGATTGCGAGGTCAGCGATAAGCATCGCCCCGCCGTAAGTCGGATGCACGCCGTCAAGCGAATAAACGGTGTATGGAACGGTTTCGGAAAGCCCGTTGAAAATTTCGTTCAGCGCGACGAACTCCTCGCTTAAAAGGGGACCGAATTTATCTACTTTTTCGAGCATTTTTTCGAACAGCGGGCGCATAAATGCGGCTTCGGGCGCGGGCAGAAGATAGGGTTGAAGCAAAATCACTGAAACGCCTGCGTTTTTCAGCCCGTGCAAAAGCGCGGTAAAGTCGCTTTCAAACTGCGCGAAATCAAGCTTTTTGCCCGTTTTGAATTGGTGAATCACGTTGTTGACGCCCGCCATTACGACCGCGGCGTCGGGCTTTAAATCGAGGACGTCCCGCTTCATACGCGCAAGAAGGTCGCCAACTTCGTCGCCGGACACGCCCTTGTTTACAAGCTGCAACTCGCTTTCGGGATACAGCGGGCGGAGCTTATCGGCAAGAATCCTTACATAACCCGTGCCGAGAGATTTTTCATCTTCCCTGTTCCTGCCGCTGTCGGTTATGGAATCACCGAAAAATACTATCTTCATATTTCTTCCGCCTTGGTTTGTTAAAAATATTTTATCACAAGCCGCCGCGGATATCAATAGCAGATTAAAAATATTATATGCAATTTTTTAAAATGCCGAATTATGATTGACAATCGGGATAATTTATGATATATTTATTAAGCTTTAAATGAAATTGACGTTGAGCGGACGTACCCAAGTGGCTCAAGGGGCTCCCCTGCTAAGGGAGTAGTACGGGAAACCGTAGCGCGAGTTCAAATCTCGCCATCCGCGCCAAAAAGAGGACAGGTTTTTCCTGTCCTCTTTTTGGCGCAACAAAGTATTGACGAATGCCCACTCTAAGCCGCGTTTAAGCCGCGAAATGCGGGATACGTACCAAAATATTTGCCGTCTTACATGATAACCGTGCCGTCCTCCGTTCTGTTGAATGGCTCTATAAGAAGAAAGTGCGGCGAACAGTAAATGATTGAGCCGTTATCGGCAATCGGCGGGGTGTGCACGCAATCGCGGGAACGGCAATCAGCCTCGGTAACCGAAACGCTGCGCGCCGAACCGTCGATGCGGACGATATTATACCCGTTCTCCGCGGTTATCTTCAAAATAAGGACGTCCCCCGACTTTTCAGTAATCTCCGCGCAGCCGTCTTTTATTTCATAGGAATTTTCTTCGAAATCGTACTCGAAAACAATTTTATCGCGGACGTATATGCGTATTCCGCGCAAATCGCCGCCGTCGCGGGTGAGAAACAGCGCAAAAAAAAGCGCCGCGGCAAGCGCCGCGATAACGCCGTAAATTATCAGGTCGGCAAGTCTGAAAAGCTTGTCACCCTTTACCTGTTCTACCTTTTTAAGCGACATTTATCTGCTCCGATTTCCGAAAAATCCGTTACCGGTTAGTTATTGCGCATATGCGGCGGCGTGAAAACGTCAGATTTCGCATACCGTATAGCGGGTATCGGTCAACGTGAACCCTTCCGCGTCAATGTTGGTGTAAAGTTTTAAGCCGTCGCCGCGGTCGAGAGTAAAAACAACTCTCCTTCCGGACAGCTTTTCTTTTATGAATTTTTGAGCTTTTTCCGCGCCCATTGCCATAATTGCCGTAGTAAGCGCGTCGTTTTCCGCGGCGGAACCGCCCGCCACCGAAGCCGAAGCGACGCCGCTTTGCACAGGTCTGCCGCTGAAAGGGTCGAACACGTGGCACAGCCTTTCGTCAACTCCGTCGCCATCGGTATCCAGCATAAAATAATTGACGTTGTCGCCGCTGGTCGATAGACAATCGTCCATAATCGGAAAACTTATGTATTCCTGCGGGTCGGAAAAGCTGCCGTTTTCCACCCGTCTGCGCGGATTGGAAAGTTTCATTGTAAGATTATTGCCGTCCGCGGGGAATTTTTTTACGGCTATACTGCTTGAACCGAAGCTGAAATATCCGAACCCGAAACCGCGGCTGTCCATAACGGCGCTCACCCTGTCCGCGGCGTAGCCCTTAGCAACGCCGCCCAAATCAATTTTCATCGACAAAACCCGCCCCCCGACTTCTACGGTAAATTCGGGCTTGACCGCATAAAATTTCCCTTCCGATTCTTCCAGCTTCAACTCGCCGAAGTGCGAAGAAAGCGATACGTATTCGGTTATTTCTTTATCTTCGGGCAATTCTTCCCGCGAACGAGGAAAATTTTCGCCCGAACCGTTGAAGCCGTAAGCATATAGGCTGTAATAAACGGCGGGGTTGTAATAGCCCTCCGTCATTCGGTAAACGTTTTCGGAAATACTGAGAACCTCGTAAGTTTCCGCCGAAATTTCCACTTTTTCACCCGCTGCCGCGTCGTTAAAACGCGATACGTCCGAAGTTTTTTCGGTTGCGGACAACTTTTTATCGAGGTTTTCAATAAGTTCGCGAACCTCTTCCGCAAGGGCTTCGAAACGCGCGTCGAACCCGTTTTCTTCGCCGTCCGCGTACGCGACAAGTTCGGCGGCGCTATTCATAACGTCATAGTACGTTCTGCGCCTGTATTTCACTTCGCCGCCGCAACCGCATATAATCGTCAGCAGGGAAAGCCCCGCAAGCGTTGACACAAACAGTTTTTTCACGGTCATAATTATAGTTTATAAATTCCGTCAAGTCAAATAATTCGCGGCGGGCGCGATTCCGCGCCCGCCGCTCCATTATAATAGATTTTAATTTTCCGCGTTCCCGACTTCTTCCGCGGTTTCAGCCTTTGCCTCCGCGCTTTTAAGTTCGGGATGTTTCATAAATTTGGAGAACACGTACATCTGTAAAAATACGTATCCCACTCCCGCCGCAACCATAACCAAAGACCATATCTGGGAAGGCGAAAGCGCCGAGCCTATAAATTCGCCGCGCTCGTCGCCACGGACAAATTCTATGAAAAATCTCCACACGCCGTACGCGAAAAGATAGAGCGCGAAGTTGTAATTAAAGCGGAATTTGAAATACAGAAGCGCCATAACCGCGGCAAGAATCAACAGGAAAAACATTTCGAAAAGCTGCGTGGGTATAACAAGCTGTTCGGAATGTACTCCATAAGGCGCGGAACAGGCAAGCCCCACCCAGCTGTCCGTAGGCAAGCCGTAACAGCAGCCGCCGAAAAAACAGCCCAAACGCCCGAAAGCGTGCGCGATACATATGGCTATCGGAATAAAAGGCAAAGCGTCGGTCAACGTAGCGTTCATATTGTTTTGCAACATTTTTATCTTCGTGCGGGGGGCTATTACGTAAATATACAAAAGATAAATCCCCACAAAGCTTACCACTCCGCCGATAAGTCCGCCCAAAAATGTCATACCGCCGTTCAGCCTGAACCCTGCGGAGGGATTCTCTATAAAATTATACAGCGACTGGAAAAGCATGGCGGCAAAAATTCCGAAAGCCGTGCCAAAAAATCCGATAAAAATTATTTTATCGGAAGCGTCGTTGTTGAACTTCATTTTCGACATTGTGAACATAAGAAAAAGGAAGCACAGCACGATTCCCGCCGCCATACAAAGACCGTATGCGTAAACGCCCACACTTCCTATTTTAAACAAAGGCTCGGGATGCATAGTTTACCCCCTTTCTCTATAAACGGCATACGCCATTCGTAATATAATTATAACCGCGCAGTAAATGTATGTCAAATATTTGTTAAAGTAAATTTATGTAAGCGCTATTCGCGCTCCCCGTCCCCCTGTTTTGCCGCTCCTTCCGCTACATCTGAGGACGGTTCGGCGGATGATACTTCGGAAAATTCCTCGGTCGAACCCTCAGGCGTTGAGGAAGATTTTTTGGCGCGGGGAAAGAGTTTAACGCCTTTAAGACACCGTATGTTTATATAGAATACAACGGCGAGCACGGTGCTTATACACCAGCCTATCGCCCACGCCCAGCACACGCCGGAAAAACCCCAGCCCGCCCCGACAAGTATATACACCAGCGCGACCCGAAGAATAAGGTCGGTAAACGTGCTTACGGCGAAGCCGATATTCCCGCCGCAGCCGCGCACGGCGCCGTCCGCAACGATTTTCAGGCATACCACGGGCAAAAAACAGGAAACGGTAGTCAAAAACCGGACGGAATACGCCATAGCGTCATCCGTCAGTTTTTCGCTCTGCACGAAAAGCCGCGTAAGCTGTTCTGGGAGACATACGAACAACAGCACAAAACATACGCTTGTAACTAAGGCAAAAGTAAGAACAGCCATAAACCCTTGGCGTATTCTTTCGTATTCTTTCGCAGATTTGTTCTGCGAAGCGAAATTCGCAAGCCCGTTTGTCATGCTCACGACGCCCATATTCGCCATACCTATCAGCTTGAACGCCGTCGTAAAGCCCGTAGTGGCGTCCTCGCCTATAAGATTTATGCGCTTGCCGACGAAGAAATTCCCTACCGACACGAAGGACTGTTGAAGTATGAGCGGCACGGAAGCCGCAGTCAATTCTTTCAAAAGTCCACAGTCGAATTTTTTCGCCTTTTCTTCGGAACGTATCGAATTAAGCTTGCGGATAAGCACTATAACCGTAAGAACGCAGGATATAGCCTGCGATATCAGCGTAGCCCATGCGGCGCCCGCAACGTCGAGGTGAAGAACGCAGACCATCAAAAGGTCGAGCCCCACATTGAGTACGGAAGATATGACGAGGAAAATAAACGGAGTTTTAGAGTCGCCGAGGGCGGAGCATATTCCGCACCCGAGGTTATAGAGGAACACAAACGGCATGGAAGCCGTGTATATGTACAAATATGCAATACAGTCGTCAAAGTAACTGCCGTGTACGCTCAACGCCGAAAGAAGTTGCCGCCCGAAGCCCAGCCCCACTGCCATTACCGCGGCGCAAAGAACGGCGAAAGAAATTAAAGACGTGTTTACCGTTTCCCTGACTTTTACATTGTCTTTTGCGCCGAAATGGCGGGCGATAACAACCGAACAGCCGCCGTTCGCGCCGAGCGCAAAGGCGAGCAGGATATTTATAACGTTAGTCGCGTTGCCCACTGCGTCAACCGCAAGCGCGCCTTCCGCCGCAAAATTGCCCACTACAAGCAAATCTACAAGCGAATACAGTTGCTGGACCATTGCGCTTCCGAACAGCGGAAGTGAATATTTAAGCAACGTGGACCATACCCCGCCGCGCGTCAAGTCAAAAGTCTTAGCCCTTTCCATACCGACATATTATAAGTTTTTCCGACAGAAAAATCAAGAAAATAGCAAGCGCCGCGCGGAAAAAAATTTCCGCGCGGCGCTTGCCGGATATACGATAAAATTGCAATCCGCCGTCGGCGGGCTATGACGCCGAAGCGCATATAGTTTCAAACGCGTTATTCGTTGGTTTCGTACGCTTTGGGAGAGGAATAGAGGTCAAATTCCTCGTCTATGTCGAATTGGCTGTCGTCGTCGAACGCGGCGAGTTTGGAAATGGAAACTTCGTACGCGGTCATCGTCACAAAACTTTCGTCCGGCTGCTTTTTCTGGTATTCCCTGCTTTGTATCCTGCCGGAAAGCGCAACCCTGTCGCCCACCTGCAAATTGCGCACGAACCGCGCGTTTCTGCCCCACGCTATCGCGGGGATGTAGTCGGACTTGTTGTAGCTGCGGTTTACGGCTATCAGAAGGTCTGCGATTTCCCTGTTGAACGGCGTCGTGCGGTAAACGGGCGGCTTGCAGATGTAGCCCGAAAGGACTATGGAATTGGGATTTTTGCCGGGTTGCGTTTCAAGAAGTTCGCGCACAAAAACGGTAAGCATCAGGCGGGATTTCCCCCCTTCCAGCTTATTGTAGCTTCTGAATTGCCCCAGCGCGCAAATCGTGCCGCCTACTTTCATTTCGGGCGTCATTATTCTTTCCGATACCGTCACGGGCAGAATGTCCGCCTGACCCGAAAGCCGCATAACTTTAACGTAAAATTCGTAAAATCCTTCACCATAGACTTCGTGGGAGAACTTTGCTTCGGAAGTAATTTCGCCGTAAAGATATACCTTGTTGTTTTTCTCCGCATTGTAATTCATATATGCCTCCAAAAAATGTATTTCTTGCAAAAAAGGTAATATGTATCGCGTTAAACGCCCCGAACGAGCTTCATTGCGCCCGCTGCTGTCTGCCCGTTCCGTCGATAGTATAGCCGTCCCTGAAAATCAGTTCGCCGACCGGCACGAAGGTATAGCCGCGGTTTTTCAGCGTTTCCAGAATTATGGGGACAGCTTCCGCCGTATGCAGACCGTTGTTATGCAACAGAATTATAGAGCCGCTCTTTACTCCGTTGATGACGCGCATTGCTATATCCGAAGCGGACAGGTTTTTCCAATCAAGACTATCCACATCCCACTGTATTGTGTAGTAGCCCAGCTCGGTGGCGGTTCTGATAAGTTCGTCGTCGTAATCACCGTACGGGGGGCGGAAAAGTTCCACGTCCTTGCCCGTAACAGTTTTTATCGCTTCGGACGAAGATGTAAGCTCTTTTTTAATTTCCTCCGAATTCTGCTTTGACATGTAGGAATGAGTAGCCGAATGAGTTCCTATCTCGCAGCCGCTTTCATCGATTTTTTTAACGTACTGCGGGTATTTCTCTGTCCAGAATTCGACCATAAAGAACGTCGCGCGGACGTCGGAAGCTTTCAGGGCGGAAAGTATTCCGTCCGTGTGCTCCGTGCCCCAGGCGCAGTCGAACGTGATGGAAATAAGCTTGTCGTCCCGCCCTACGCTGTAAATAGGCACAAGACGTGGCGACAGATTATAATAAACCGCATAAGCGTTGGTAAACCGAGCGGAAAGGCACAGCACGACGGCAACAAGAACAGCCGCCGCGCACGCGGCGCAGGACTTTAATTTGAATACACCAACCAATTTCTTTACTCCAATATATCAATATTTAAATGTCAAACCATACGTTATTATGGCGTTAAAAAAGTTTTTTGGTCAAAACCGTAATATAATATATTTTTTATTTTTTGAGATTATAACCGTTTTCCCTTTCTTTCGGGCACAAAATAAAATATGCGTGCGGACGTCTTAAAAGACGCCCGCACGCTATCCAAATTGCGACAAAACTCAACACGTTCCTACATTTTATAGCCTTTGGGGTTCATCTGCTGCCACTTCCAAAGGGATTTGCACATATCGTCTATGCCGAACTCCGCGCGCCAGCCAAGCTCTCTAAAAGCCTTAGAACAGTCGGCGTAACATTCCGCGATATCGCCCGCGCGGCGGGGCTTAATTACATAGGGCAGCTTCTTCCCGCACGCCTTTTCGAAAGCGCGGATGACTTCCAGCACACTGTAACCTTTGCCCGTGCCCAGATTGTAAATATGCACGCCGCTTTTTGAAATTTTTTCAAGCGCCGCGGCGTGTCCCCTCGCCAAATCCACTACGTGGATATAATCGCGGACTCCCGTGCCGTCCGGCGTGGGATAATCGTTGCCGAAAACCCCTATCTCTTTCAATTCCCCTATCGCAACTTTCGCTATATAGGGCGTAAGATTGTTGGGGATACCCTGCGGGTCCTCGCCTATAAGCCCGCTTTCGTGCGCGCCTATGGGGTTGAAATACCTCAAAAGCACAACCGTCCATTCGTTGTCGGAGGCGTAGAGGTCCTTTAAAATCACTTCCTGAAAGTATTTGGAAGTGCCGTAAGGATTGGTAGTGCCGCCCACCCTGCAACTTTCGTCAAGGGGCAGTCTTTCGGGCGCGCCGTAAACCGTCGCGGACGAAGAAAATATAATCTTTTTGCACCCGTGCGCGCGCATCGCGCCCACAAGCGAAAGCGTGCCGTTTATGTTGTTGTCGTAGTACTCCAACGGCATTCTGCACGACTCGCCAACAGCTTTAAGCCCCGCGAAATGCACCGCACATTCTATTTTATGAGCGCCGAAGATTTTATCGAGCAGAGCGCCGTCGCGGACGTCGCCTTCGTACAGCGCGATTTTTTTGCCCGTTATTTTCTCCACCCGCTTTAAACTCTCGGGCGAAGAATTGGAAAAATTATCCAAAACCACAACTCCGTAGCCGCTGTTCAAAAGTTCTACGCAGGTATGCGAGCCTATATATCCCGCTCCCCCCGTCACAAGAATTTTCTTTTCCATAATTTTACTCCGTCTGAAAAAATTATAACTTCAATCCCGGAAAAAGTCAACACATTTAGAAATAAATGCGATACGTATTGCGTTTTTGATTGAATTGTCAAACTAAGTGCAACAGTTTGAGATAAAAAAGTTAAATAAATCAACAGGTTTTTTGTAAGATAAAA
>CANPZW010000003.1 GCA_947589385.1 uncultured Clostridia bacterium
TTTATCTTACAAAAAACCTGTTGATTTATTTAACTTTTTTATCTCAAACTGTTGCACTTAGTTTGACAATTCAATATAACGAAAACCACACGATAGTCGCGTGGTTCAAAGAGGCTAATGCCGATGTACACGCAATAATTACAACGCTAAGCGATAAAAATTTATTGTTTTTGGGCTTTTTGGCTTTTTTATTGCCGCGGCTTCAATAGGCTTTTGCCAAGGAGCGGTAAAGGTTAAGAAAAATATTTTAAAGATAGAAGAAAAGCGTATTCACGGCGAATACGCTTTTCTTCATACAAACTCAGTATTATTTAACTGACGAAATTCTAAGATGACTTATTTCTGTCAAGCTCGTCGTTGTAAGCTTTAAGGATAGCCTGTTTTAAATATTCTCGGGTCTCGGTATTCAGCGGATGCGCAATATCCTTATATTCGCCATCATTAGTTTTCCTGCTGGGCATCGCAATAAACGCGCCGTCGGCGGATTCTATCACCTTTATATCGTGAACGACAAAGCAATCGTCGATGGTGATTGACGCAACGGCTTTAAGTTTATTGTCCTCCTTGTTAACTAATCTGATTCGTACATCTGAGATTTTCATAACAGCACCTTCCAGATTATACTTTCATTATCTGCATTATACAATAAAATTTTATCGATTTCAATACCCTAAATTAAAAATTATTACTTTTTTTATAAAATTTTTGCAAAAAATTAAATTTTTGTGCTAAATTTGTCTTATTTTTGAATAAAATTTAATATGCACAAGAATATTCTCGATTGTTTTGACAGCTATTATTTTATCGGAATAGGCGGGGTAAGCATGAGCGCGCTCGCAAAATATCTTCTCGACTGCGGAAAGTTTGTTGCCGGCAGCGACATTTGCGGCGGCGATACGGTTGACGAATTGCGGGGGGAGGGAATATCCGTCTGTACGGGCAGCGGCAGAGAGAGCATAGCCGACTTCGACGCCGTAATTTATTCCGATGCGATTCCCGAAAACGATATTCAGCTGGGCGAGGCGAGGTCGCTCGGTAAATTCATACTTTCAAGGGGACAGCTTTTAAGCGAGATTTCAAAAAGTTTCGGGCGCGTCATAGCCGTTTCGGGCTGTCACGGCAAAACAACCTGCACGGCTATGCTGGCGCATATTTTTTCGGCGGCGGGTAAGGGCTTTTGCGCGCATATAGGCGGAAAGGACCTTAAATTCGGCAATTATTATCGCTGCGGAAGCGATTATTTTATAACCGAAGCATGCGAATACAAAAAAAATTTTCTTTTGTTGAAGCCAGACATCGCTGTGGTTCTCAATACTCGCCCCGACCACCTCGAATGTTACGGAAGCGAAGAAAATCTGAAACTTTGCTATTCGCGTTTCCTGTGCGGAGCGGAAGGGAAAATCAGTCTTTACAAGGATATCGCAACGGACGGTCTTACATTCGGTTTTGACAAAAATGCCGACTATTATGCGGGGAATATTGCCGAAACAGACGGATTTTATTCATTTAAAGTTTTCGAAAAGGGGTGCGAACTCGGAAACGTTTGCCTTAAAGTTTACGGAAAGCATAATATTTTGAACGCGCTCGCCGCAATAGCCGCCGCCCGCAGCGAAAAAATTTCCTTTACGGATATACAGGCGGGGCTCTCATCCTTCGAAGGCGTGGAAAGGCGGTTCGAAACTCTGGGGGAAAGCGGCGGGGTCAGATACATTGCCGACTACGCGCACCATCCCGATGAAATACGCGCTTCCGTAAGGACGGTGCAAAGGCTTGCGAAGGGCAGGCTTTTCGTGGTTTTTCAGCCTCATACATATTCCCGCACAAAAAATCTGATGAAACAATTCATAAAAGTGCTTTCTAATCTGAATAATCTTCTGATATACCGCACTTATGCGGCGAGGGAATATTACGACGACGCGGGCAGCGCGCTGACTTTGTCGCAGAAAATTAAAAAATCCCGCTATGGCGACGACGCGAAAGATATCGCGGAATTTATTTCGCGCGCTTCGGCGGGCGACGCCGTGCTATTTCTCGGCGCGGGTGATATTTACGATATTGCCAAAAAAGTTGTGGGCGGAATGTCGGACTGAATTTGCCGCATATTGCCGCGCCGATTTTAAAAATTAACGTATTAAGGGGAAACGCGCCGAAAAGGCGCGTTTTTATATATAAATATTTATATATAAAGTTTGCTTAACCGTCGCCATTTTGTTGTTATTTTTTTTATAAGATGTTATAATTGTTCTGAAAAAATATAATTGTACGTTCAGATTTCGGAGTTTAAAAAGTGTCATTGAAAAAACAACAAAATTCAGGCAAAATTTCTTATATTTTCACGCGCGAAACGATGGGAATGACCTTACTGCTTTTTAGCGCCATAGTATTTTTGATGCTGTTGACGCGCGAAAAAGTTTTTGCGGGGCTCGGCACGGAAATTTGTACGTTTATGTACGGAACGTTCGGCTACGGCGCAATTCCCGTAACGGTCTATCTTGCGTATTTCGGCGTAAGACTTACTTTCGGCAAAAGCGTAAAAATAAAAATGAGCTGCTTTCTGACTTTGACCGCCGCCGTGCTTGTGCTGTTTCTGCTGTTCCATTCCGTTACGACAAGGAATTTTGAGCTCGGCGGATTCGGAGGCTATCTTTCCGAATGTTATACAACGGCGAAGAACGGGTGGAGCGGCTATACTTTCGGCGGCGCGGCTTGCGGGATTCTCGTATATCCCGTCGCAAAACTCACTACGTTTATCGGCGCATACATAATTTATTCCGTTCTTTTTGCGCTTTGCGGGTATATTATGTTCTATCTTATCAAGCGCAATATGCCTCCGAAAGAACAGAAGGAACAGGCGGAAAATGGCGCGCAGACGGAATCCGTTCCCGCCGAAACCTCTGCAAATACCGTATCGGCAGATTCGGGTTATGCGCAGACCCCCGCGGCGCAGGCGAATTATGCCGACCCTAACGCGCAATTCGTAGCTCAGCCGCAAAATATTCAGCCGCAGCCCACTCAGCAGGTTTACGCTCAATATTCTCAGCCGGACGGTCAAACACAGAATTATCAGAATTATCAACAGCCTGCGGAGCAGCAGGGGTATTATAACCAGCCAGCTGAACAGACGTATGGATATCCGCAATCTCAGGGACAAGCCTATACATATAGGCAACCTGAGGAACAGCAATATTCGTCATATTCTTCGTCCGCCCAATCGGACGAGGACGATAGATATTCCCGCCGCAATCTCGGCAGGAAAATTATATTCGAAAAGGGCGAATTTGACGCCGAAAGCTATAAAAGGAACATGATTTACAGCGGCGAGTCCTATTTTAACAAGCCCAAAGACGGAGTGGAATCGTATTTAAGTAACTTCAAAGTTTCACCTTCTTCTTCGGCTGGTTCTTCGGGCTCTTCCGGCTCGTCTCCGTCATCGGATTTCGGTAATTCGAGTACTTCGGGTTCGGGTTCTTCCGGTTATTCTGGCTCTTTCGGTTCGGCAAGTTCGTCAAGTTCGTCGGGTTATTCAAGTTCTTCCGGTTCGTCGAGTTCTGCGTTCGGCATTTCTTTCGGGTCGTCCTCGGGTTCATCCTCGGGCGCTTCGTATTTTTCTTCGCCTTCCGCGCTCTCCCGCGATATGTCGGATAGCGTAGAGGAGAATCCCCGCAGTTATACCGAAAGTTATCAGGAAGAAGTCGCAAGCAGACCCGTGGAAGAAACGCCGTCAAGCTATGTTTTCGGTGAAAAACCCGTTGAAAATCTCGACGGCGGTTTCGAAGATATCCCGCCTCGCGCGGGAGAACGCAGGTCCGAGCCCATTTTCGGTGATAGAAATTCCGATTCCGAGCGGGGTTCTGCCGAGTTGCCGAGGGATATGGGCGTTGAGCGTGAGCGCGGCTCATTCGATATGCCGAGGGATAGCGCCGAGGAGCGTAGCACATTCGAACGCCCGCGTGAAATAAATATTGAACATGAGCGCACTTCATTCGAACGCCCGATTGAAAACAGGTCGGAGAACATCCGTTCGGAATCGGGCAGAGGGGGCGAATTGCGACGGGAAGGCGACGATTTTGTCCGCTTTACGCCCGAGCGAAACCCCGAAAAACGCGAAGAACCGCATGACCGCGAAGATTTAAGGCGGTTGTCCTCCGACAGGCAATCGGATGTTACGCCGCTGTTCGGCGGCGAAAGTTCCCGCGGGGAGAGAAATGCGTCCGACAGAGGCAGGACGGAAAATCCGGATTCCAAAGTAAATCTTTTTGACGACGACGAAAACGAGGCGGGCGAGGATGTTCTCGGGCTGTCTTCGAGGGGAGAGCGTTCCGATAGGGGAGGTTTATCCGAACCGGAGAGCGGCACTGCCGAGCGCGGCGAAAGAAGGGGGGACAGAAGACCGAACGACGCCGACGATTTGCGTTCCGCACGCAGAGAGGCGGGCTTCGGCGTTCCCTCTGCCGACAGGTGGAAACCCGCGGAAAAAGAAGTCAAGGAAGAACCGAAACCCGAAAAGCCGAAGCACGTATGGAAGAAGTACGTGCGCCCGTCGCTCGACCTTTTGGACGATTATCCCGAAAACAACAACGTTAATACGGGCGAAATAGAGGACAACAAGCGAATCATCGTCGAAACGCTTGAAAAATTCAAAATCCAAAGTCAGATTTCCAACGTTATAGTCGGTCCCGCGATTACCAGATACGACGTAATTATTCCCGACAGAACGAACATAAAGCGCGCATTAAGCTACCGCGACGAGATTGCGCTTGCCCTTATGAAAGATAACGTTACGGTCTATCTGAATTACTCGAAGGGCGCTATTTCAATCGAAATCCCGAACAATAAACGCACGGTTGTCGGGCTTAAAGCGATGCTTGCAAGTCCCCAATACATAAATTGCAAGCCCAATTCGCTTACTTTCGGGTTGGGCAAAAATGTAGAGGGCGCGGTCGTCTGCCCCGATATTACCAGAATGCCGCACTTGCTTGTAGCGGGTACTACGGGCAGCGGTAAATCCATCTGTCTGAACGCGCTTATCGTCAGTCTTTTATATAAATACGGACCGGAAGAACTGCGCCTTATTCTCGTTGACCCCAAACAGTCCGAATTTATCACATTCCGCAGATTGCCGCACCTTATGATAAACGAAATTCTCTACGACGTCGATAAGGTTATAAAGGCGCTGAATTGGGCTATAAAGGAAATGGAGCGCAGATATACTCTTTTCAAGGAGATGACCGAAAACGGCGTTGCAACGAGGAATCTGGATGAATACAACTTCAACTTGCCGGAAGGCGAGGAGAAGCTGCCGAAAATTCTAATAATTCTCGACGAATTCGGCGACCTGATGATGCAGGCGAAAAAGGATATCGAAATGCGAATTATCCGCCTTGCGCAGAAAGCGCGCGCCTGCGGTATTCATTTGATTCTTGCCACCCAGCGTCCTTCGGTGGATTGCATTACGGGTCTGATAAAATCCAACCTGCCTTCGCGTATAGGGTTTAAGGTCAACTCTTTTGACGATTCGCGTACGATTTTCGACGTGGGCGGCGCGGAAAAACTGCTCGGCATGGGCGATATGTATTTCCGCTCGGTTGAAAAACCCGAACTTACGAGGATTCAAGGTTGTTATATCGATTCCAAAGAAGTGCAGAAAGTTACTAACTTCGTCCGCGACAACAACGAAACTTTCTTCGATGAGGAAGCCACGGAATTTATCAATAAGGTTGAAGAACCCGAAAGTTCGGCTTCTGCGGGCGGAGAGGACGGAGAGGATTCCGGCGAAGGCAAGATGGACGATACCTATTTGAAGGCGTTGAAGTATTGCATACTTTCCAACCAGGCTTCCGTTTCAATGATACAGCGGCGGTTCCCCGTCGGCTATATCAAGGCGTGCAAGATAATCGACTGGATGGACAAGATGAACTACGTCACCAAATCGGAAGGCTCCAAGCCGAGAAAGGTGCTTATGACAATGGACGAATTTACAAACACCTACGGTGAAGTAGATGATTGATTTTACGCAAAAGAAATTCGGCGTAATTTCTCTCGGTTGCGACAAAAACAGGGTTGACAGCGAAAAACTTTTGTCGCTTATATGCGAAAAAGGATGTACGGTTACGGACGATATTTCGGAAGCGCAGATTCTTATCGTAAATACCTGCGCTTTTCTGAACGAATCGCGCAAAGAAGCGATAGAGACGGTGCTGGACTGTTCCCTCCGTAAAAGCGATAAGCTTGAAAAACTTGTCGTGACAGGCTGTCTGCCGCAAAAATATATAGGGGAAATATTCAACGGACTTACGGAAGCAGACGTTTTTTTGGGCACGGGCGACTACGAAAATTTTTTCGCCGCGCTTGAAAAATCTTACGGCGGTGAGAGGGTGAATTTCGTCGGTACGGGTAAAGGCGCTTTGACTACGGACAGGCGCGTAACCACGCCACTGCATTATGCGTATCTGAAAATCGCCGACGGCTGTAACAACAGATGTACTTACTGCCTGATTCCCCAAATCCGCGGCTCGTACAAAAGCGAACCTATGGAAAGCCTTTTAACGGAGGCAGAGCGGCTCGGCGACGTTTCGGAGCTGATTTTGGTCGCGCAGGACGTCACGCGCTACGGCATAGATTTATATGGGCAAAAAAAATTAACGGAATTTTTGCAAAAACTGACTGCGCTTGTCAACATTAAAAGCGTAAGATTACTGTATTGTTATCCCGATATGATAGACGACGGGTTGATTGAAGAAATTCGGGTCAATCCTAAAATTATAAAATACCTCGATATCCCGCTTCAACACAGCGAGGACAGAATCTTAAAGCTTATGAACAGGAAGGGGGGCAGGGCGGAATATCTTGCCCTTATCCGTAAGCTTCGTGAAAAAATTCCCGGGATTGCGCTGCGCTCGACCTTTATAGCGGGTTTTCCGGGCGAAACGGAGGAGGAATTCGAGGGGCTTTGCGATTTTTTAAGGGAAGCTAAACTCGAAAACTGCGGATTTTTCGCATATTCGCGCGAGCTGGAAACCGCGGCATATAAGCTTAAAGGTCAGATAAATTATTTCGTTAAAAAATCGCGTGTAAGAAAGTTGTATGCAGTGCAGGAAGAGATTTGCCGCGAAAAAATGCAGGGTTTTGTAGGCAAAAAAATCAAAGTGCTATGCGACGGCATAGATTACGAAAAAAGCTGTTTTTTCGGCAGGGCTTACTTTCAGGCTCCCGATATTGACGGAAAAGTATATTTCAACGCGCCTTCCGCCGCGCAGGGCGAATATATAGACGTTATTATAGACAGGGCGGACAGTTACGACCTTTACGGTCGTACCGAGGATTTCGAATTATGAACGAACAGGATAAAAACAGCCGTGCATACAAGATTGCGGCGGGCGACGGTGGAATGAATCTTCCCAATAAGCTTACGGTCAGCAGGGTGGTTATGATACCCGTATTCATCGTATTTTTTTACGTGAATTTTACGGGACACTACCTTGCCGCTCTCGCGGTATTCTGTCTTGCGTGCCTTACGGATTTTCTCGACGGCAAAATCGCGAGGAAGTATAACCTTGTAACGGACTTGGGAAAATTTCTCGACCCCATTGCCGATAAGGTTCTGGTGCTTTCGGCGCTTGTCGTAATGCTTACCGCGCCCCGATTTTTCACTTTTAAGTTGGGTTCGTGGGCGATTATTGCCGCAGGTTGCGGAGTAGCGGTAATTCTGGCACGGGAAATTATAGTAAGCGGGTTCAGAATGGTCGCCGCAGGCAAAGGTACTGTAATTGCCGCGGATATTTTCGGCAAATATAAGACCGTTACGCAGGATATAGCCATAGTGGTGCTTCTTGCCGGTGTCGGGATTGCGGAATTTACAGACCATATGGCATGCGATATTGTGCGCTACGTCGGGCTTGCGTTTTTTGCCCTTGCCGTAATTCTAACGGTAATATCGGGTACTAATTATCTTGTTAAAAACAGAGAAGTGCTTAAAAAATGAGCTTAAAAAACTGCTTAATCGTTTTACGGAACAAAAAGGTAAACGACTTTGACGTTGCGAACTCGCTTATTAAAAAATTTGCTTCGCAAGGCGTTTATTTCGACAGGGTAGAATATTGCGCTTTCGACGACTCGGAGGAAATCACCCGCAGCGTGCGCGAATGTAAGGGTAATTATTCTGGGATTGTAATTCTGTGCCCGCAGGCGACTGTAAATGCGCTTAAAGCTTTTTCGGAAAAATTATTCGGCGGTAAATTCGAGGGCGTTGCGCTTTCCGCGGAGGGAACGGGCGTTTTTGTTATAAATTCTGACGACGCGGAAGGGCGAAAAAATGCCGCGGAACTTGTAATATCGAAGCTCGGTCGGCATATAGGCAGAATGTATATAAAGACCGTCGGCGCTTCGACCGCGGTTATAAATGAAGCGATAGGAAAGGTAAAAAACATAAGCCCGCAGTGCGATTTTAACGTTACAAGCCGATATTCCGATTGCTCGATAGAGATAATCTATCCCCAGACACTCGGGCAAGACGCCGTTGACGTAATTTACCGTTCCCTTATCGGCAGCCTTAACGAATATGTCTATGCAATAGAGGACGTGTCGCTTGCAGAAAGGCTTTACCAGCTTTTAAAGCTTCGCCGTATCAAAATTTCCGTCGCGGAATCCTTTACGGGCGGCGGCATTGCTAAGCGTCTGGTGGAAGTGCCGGGCATAAGCGAGGTTTACTACGAGGGCGTGAACACCTATTCCAACGAATCCAAAACCAAACGCCTCGGCGTAAAACAGGTTACCTTGAAAAATCATGGCGCAGTGTCGGAAGACACCGCTTACGAGATGGTGGAAGGACTTCTTAATACGGGCGGATGCGACGTAGCCGTTTCCACTACGGGCATAGCCGGACCCAATTCAGATTCCACTTCCAAGCCCGTGGGACTAATTTATATAGGAGTAGGTAAATCGGACGGAATTTCGGTTACCAAATACGAGCTTAAAGGCGACAGGCAGACAATTACGGAAACCGCGATAAATCTCGCTCTGTTTGCGGCGTTTAAAAAGATAAAATAATTCAGGAGAAAAATATGAACGAAGAAAAACTCAAAGCCCTAAATTCAACCATTGCCTTAATTGAAAAGCAGTACGGCAAGGGCTCTATAATGAAACTCGGAGATACGAATATCAACAGCGAGATAGAAGTGATACCTACGGGCTGCCTTTCGCTTGACCTTGCTTTGGGCGTAGGCGGCGTTCCCCGCGGCAGAATTATAGAAATTTTCGGACCTGAATCTTCGGGCAAGACGACGGTCGCCCTGCATATAATTGCGGAAACGCAGAAGGCGGGGGGAGTAGCCGCGTTTATAGACGCCGAGCATGCCCTCGATGCGCAGTATGCGCATGCCCTCGGGGTAGATACCAACGAGCTGTATCTTTCCCAACCCGATACGGGCGAACAGGCGTTGGATATATGCGAATCGCTTGTGCGTTCGAGCGCGGTTGACGTAATAGTAGTCGATTCGGTTGCGGCGCTGACTCCGAAAGCGGAAATAGAGGGCGATATGGGCGATACTCACGTAGGCTTGCTGGCAAGGCTGATGTCGCAGGCGCTCAGAAAGCTTACCGCTATAACAAACCGTTCCAAAACCTGCGTAATTTTTATCAACCAGCTCCGCGAGAAAGTGGGAGTCATGTTCGGCAATCCCGAAACCACCCCCGGCGGCAAGGCGTTGAAGTATTTCGCTTCGATACGACTTGACATAAGAAAGACAGATGCGCTGAAAAGCGAGGGCGAAATCATCGGCAACAGCGCGAAATGCAAGGTTGTGAAAAACAAAGTCGCGCCGCCTTTCAAGGTCGCCGAATTTGATATAATTTACGGCGAGGGAATTTCGCAGGAAGGATGTCTTATAGACCTCGGCGTTCAATACGGAATACTCGAAAAGAGCGGCTCGTGGTTCAATTACAACGACAATAAAATAGCGCAGGGGCGCGAAAAAATGCGCGATTATCTTAAAACCAATGCCGAATTTAAGGCTGAATTGGAAGCAAAAATCAGGGAAGCGCATAAAGCGTCGCTGCAAAAGAAGGATTAAATGCAGTTCGGCTTTGTCAAAGTTTGCTCGGCGACGGTTCCCATTAGGGTCGCCGATGTTAAATTCAACACAAAAAATATAATTTCCGCCGTAAAAGCGAGCGTTTCAGCGGGTAGCCGACTGACTGTGTTTCCCGAACTTTGCGTTTGCGGATATACCTGCGGCGACCTTTTCAATCAATCGGCGCTGCTTGACGGCGTAAATTCCGCTTTAAGCGAAATATGCGGTTGCACGAAGGGCGTCGGGTCGCTCGTTATAGTGGGCGCGCCCATAGCGGACGGAGGCAGATTATATAACTGCGCGGTCGTAATGTCGGACGGGAAAATTCTGGGCGTTGTTCCCAAAACTCTTATTCCGAATTACGGCGAATTTTACGAAAGACGGCATTTTTCTCCCGCTCCGAAAGAAAATTCCACTATAAAGGTCGGCGGGCAAACCGTTCCTTTCGGCAGTAAACTTATTTTCAAGGCAGTAAATGTTCCGGGGTTTACAGTCGCCTGCGAAATCTGCGAGGACTTGTGGGCGCCGGCTTCGCCGTCGGTAGCTCACGCGCAGGCGGGGGCGGAAATAATAGTCAACCTGTCGTGCAGCGACGAAACGGTAGGCAAGGCGGAGTACAGGCGCGACCTTGTCAAAATGCAGTCGGGCAAGCTTGTTTGCGCTTATATCTATTCCGACGCAGGCGACGGCGAAAGCACTACCGACATGGTTTATGCGGGGCATAACATAATTGCCGAAAACGGCTCGGTTCTTTGCGAAAGCAAGCCCTTTGAAAACGGGTTGCTTTACTCGGATATCGACGTAGAACTTATCGATAACGAGCGCCGCAGAACGTCGAGCAGTTTTTTCGGCGGGTGCGAAGAAGGATATACTTTCATAGAATTTAAAGCAGGGGAAGCCGACGGGGAAATATCCCGCAGTTTTCCGAGGCTTCCGTTTGTTCCCGAGGCGGGAGCGGAGCTTACGGAAAGGTCCGAACTTATACTTTCCATTCAATCAAAGGGACTTGAAAAGCGCCTTTCCCATACTAACGCAAAAACGGCGGTGATAGGGGTTTCGGGCGGACTGGATTCAGCGCTTGCGCTGCTTGTAACGGCGCGCGCTTTTAAATCGCTGGGCAGAGAGCCGTCAGATATTATCGCGGTGACGATGCCCGGGTTCGGCACAACGGGTAAAACGAAAAACAATTCTTTAAAACTCATTCGCGAGCTGGGTGCGACGGAAAGAACAGTTTCAATCAAAAAAAGCGTTTTGCAGCACTTCAAGGATATAGGGCACGACGAAAAAACGTACGATGTGACGTACGAAAATTCGCAGGCCCGCACCAGAACTTTGATTTTAATGGATTTGGCAAACAAGACGGGCGGTCTTGTAATAGGAACGGGGGATTTAAGCGAACTCGCCCTCGGCTGGGCAACTTACAACGGCGACCATATGTCCATGTACGCCGTAAATTCTTCCGTACCCAAAACGCTTGTAAAGCATCTTGTCAAATATGAAGCCGAAAGGCTGGGCGGCGCTGCCGAAAAAGTTTTAAAGGATATTTTGGCTACGGAAATCAGTCCGGAACTTCTGCCCCCCGATAAGGACGGTAAGATTGCACAAAAAACTGAGGATTTGGTTGGACCTTATATCCTTCACGACTTTTTCCTTTACTATGCGATTCGCCGCGGTTTCTCTCCCGAAAAAGTATTTTTCATGGCTAAGTGCGCGTTTAAAGGAGAGTTTGACGATGAAACTATATTAAAGTGGCTTAAAAATTTCTACAAAAGATTTTTTGCGCAGCAATTCAAGCGTTCGTGCGTACCCGACGGAGTAAAGGTAGGTTCTGTAACGCTTTCGCCGCGTGGCGATTGGCGCATGCCGTCCGACGCTGTGGCGACGCTGTGGCTCAGCCGGCTTGAAAATCTTTGATTTAAGATAATTGTAAACATATATAGGCGGGTAATGCCCGCCTTTTACTATATTATAAAAACTTGTTATTCAATAAAATTGACTTTTGATTTATATTGATGTAAAATATAAACAGATATAAACGGCTTCGAAAGAAGAATTGTATATATTCAATAATTTTATCAGGAGGCTTAAATGAACTTTTTGGCATTGGGCAGCCTGTTTCTTGTAGCCAACGGAGTGTTTATAGGCGTGACCGTAGCGCTCGCGGTGGCTGTCGTCGGCGTTGCCGTAGCTATGTTTTTTGTCGGCTCGGTCGTAAAAAAGAAAAGTATCGACAAAAGACTTGGTGAAGTTGAGCAAAGAACCGCAAAGATGATTGAGGACGCTTCGCTTGAATGTAAAGCAATGAAAAAAGAGGCGTTGGTTGAGGCAAAGGAACAGGGACTGCAATTAAGGAACGAACTGGAAAAGGAAAACAAGGAGAAGAAAGCCGAGCTTCAAAAACAGGAGCAGAGGCTTGTGCAGAAAGAGGATATTCTCGACAAGAAAGAGGAATCCCTTTTAAAGCAGACAAACGTACTGGAACAGCAAAAACGCGAACTTACAAACCGCGAAAACGAAATCAAAAAGACGCAGGAAAAGGTAGATCATCAGCACCAGCTTATGGTCGAGGAGCTTGAAAAGGTAGCGCAACTCACGCGTGAAGAGGCTAAAAAACTTTTAACGAATGAGATACTCGACGAAACTCGCCACGACGTAGCATTACAGGTAAGAAATATCGAGCAAACCGCCAAGGACGAGGCGAATAACGAGGCGAAGAAGATAATTTCGCTTGCTATTCAGCGGTGCGCCGCAGACCAGGCTTCGGAAATTACCGTATCTGTTGTGCCTTTGCCCAGCGACGATATGAAGGCAAGGCTTATAGGCCGCGAAGGCAGAAATATCCGAGCTATTGAAAACGCTACGGGTATCGAGCTTATAATCGACGATACGCCCGAAGTTGTAATTCTTTCGGGTTTCGACCCCGTAAGGCGCGAAATCGCAAGGCTTACCCTTGAAAAACTTATTTCCGACGGCAGGATTCATCCTGCAAGAATAGAGGAAACTGTCGAAAAGGTCAAAAAGGAAATGGATGTCGAAATCAAGCAAGCGGGCGAAAGCGCTATGTTTGAAGTAGGTATCTTCGGGCTTCATCCCGAACTCATAAAACTTATCGGCAGGTTGAAGTACAGAACAAGCTACGGGCAGAACGTATATAAGCACTCGATAGAGGTGGCGCAGCTTGCGGGGCTTATGGCGCAGGAGCTGGGGCTGGATGTCAATCTTGCCAAGCGCGCGGGGCTTCTCCATGATATAGGTAAAGCCGTTGACCATGAACAGGAAGGCACTCACATCCAGTTGGGCGCAGACATAGCAAAGAAATACCGCGAGAGCAATAACGTTGTAAATGCAATCGCCGCCCACCACGGCGACATAGAGCCCAAGACGGTTGAAGCGGTGCTTGTTGCCGCGGCGGACGCCATTTCGGGTTCGCGCCCCGGGGCGAGAAGGGAAACGGGCACTAACTATGTCAAACGTCTTGAAAAACTTGAAGAAATTGCAAGCGGTTTCGGCGGCGTCGATAAGAGTTATGCTATTCAGGCAGGCAGAGAAGTGCGCGTAATTGTCAAGCCAGAACAGATTGACGACGCACAAGCAGTTTTCCTTGCCAAAGATATCGCCAAGAAAATAGAAAGCGAGCTTGAATATCCCGGTCAGATTAAAGTCAATGTTATAAGGGAATTCCGCGCAAGCGAGTACGCAAAATAAAACATATAATACTGATATCGCCCGAAGTTAAAACTTCGGGCGATTTTGAATTTGGAAATATAAAGTCATTGTTACTATAAGCGATTATCGAGTGTTTTCGATATACAAAAATCAGGCTGCCTTATGGGCAGCCTGAAATGTATTAGTTTGTTTTTATGGGTAATATAGACAAAAATCAAGCGCGATTTTGCGGATTTTAAATTTCGGCTTTTGAAGAGTTGTATTTCTCTAAAACCTGCCGTATAAAAGCCTGCGCGGCTTCGTAGTCCTTTTCGTTAGGGTGTCCTTTGGCAATTCCGCCAACCAAGCCGAAAATAAACCATTTGCAAAGCCCTTTGCAGGTAAAGCTGCCGAGGACGTTTTTGCAATTCAAGTTCAAATAGTCTAAAATCTCGTCGTTGTTTTCGGGTTTACCCTTGCCGCTTGTCGAGAATACGAATACATTGCTCAAATCGTCAAGGTGATTAGTGACAAATTCGAAAATATCTTTGCCGAACTTGCCGTAGTAAATGCCGCTGCCTATGCCGACAATGTCATAATGATTCAAGTCGAAATTTTCGGCTTCGGAAACGTCGCATATAGTAATCGGAACGGCTTCGGCCATCGCCTCGGCAATTTTTAATGTGTTTTGCCTATATTTAGACTTGATTATAACAAGGATTTTCATAAATTAGCGCCTGCTGAAAAGATATAAAAGAAAGCCGAATACGGAAATGTTTAACGCGACGATGCAGGGAATGACTATCTTTGCCATAATATCGCCCGCGTAAGAGAAATTAACGTTTAAAAGGAACGCCACTATATAAATTATCAACATGGAAATAATTGTCACAATTATACATGAAGATATATAAATCGACGCGTTCGGTTTTGTGCTTTTTACAATTCCCGCAAAGTGCAGCACGCTGAAAAGCAGTACTTCGGCTATGGCGATAGCCAAGATAACGAGGGGATAGGCTATTGACAGTTTTGCATCCGCAGTTGCGCCCAACTCGCTTCTGAAAATGAAGCAAAGCATAAATTCAAATAGCAGAATCGCGCCTACTATAAGCGAACACTTGAACATCGCTTCCCCGAGGTCGTATCTCTTCCTGCGGTTGTCTATGACGTAATTTTCGGAAGTGCCTATTGTCAAGCCGTCCTCGCGCGCCTTTGCCGCCATATCGTCGATTTTCACATTTTCTGTTTCAACGGGCTGATATTGCGGAGCGGGCGGAGTTTCTACCGGCTCGGGTATTTGAACGGGCTCGGGAACTTGCACGGGCTGGGGCGCAGGCTGTTGATAGACAGGGGCGGATACGGGCGCCCTGACGGTGTTTACAAACAGATTGTTTATCAGATTTTTATAGTCCCGCTCTGTTTCGGGGCGGTTATTGTATAGAAGTTTTTCCGTGTCGATACTCTGAGAATACGGCGTTTCGGGCGTATCGTCTTTCTTTTCGACGGGCTCGGAAATAAGCTTTAAATAGTTTTCGTGAAGAATTTTTTTCTGTTCTTCCGAAATTTCGTCTTTCTTTTCGTCCGGCTCGGGCTGCGGCTCAGGCTGAGGAGCCGGCTGGGGCGCGGGTTGTTCGACGTATTGGGGCTGGACGGGTATCGTCTGCACGAATTGTACCGGCTGTACGGGAATTTGCTGAACGGGTATCGCCTGCACGTATTGTATCTGCTGTACGGGCTGTTCTACATACTGGATTGTCTGTTCCGCGTACTGGCGTACCGGTTGCTCGGCATATTGAGGTTGGGGCGCAGGCTGTTCGGTGTATTGAGGCTGCGCAGGTTGCTCAACATACTGCGGCTGAGCGGCGGGCTGTTCGTAAGCCGCGCTTTCTGCATTATTTTCTTCGGGCTGCGCAGCTTCGGCAGGTTTAGAATCGTTTTCCGTTATAACGACGTCTGTCGCGTCCTCGCGGTTGATTTCAACAATCTGGTCCTCCGAAGGCTCGTCATAAGATATTTCGCGTTCGTCCTCGTCGCTGTTCTTGACGACGGGTACGCGAGAGGTGGAATTTTTCAGAATTTTGAAATCGACGGCAGTGGGGGCGGGCTGGCTGAAATCGAAATTTCTGTCGGAAATAAGATTATCGATAACCGTCCTCGAATATTCCCATTCGGCTTGGTTTCTTTCGGTAATCTCCCTGCCGCTGTCCGTCAATGTATAGTATTTGCGGCGGCCGCCGAGCGAAACTTCGTCCGTTTTCCAATATGCGTTTATGTAACCCTGGCTTTCCAGCCTTTTCAATGCGCTGTAAAGAGTGGGCTGTTTCAGCGAATACTGCCCGTGGCTTTTCGCCTCTATCTCCTCGATAATTTCGTAACCATATTTGTCGCGCTCGTAAAGGGTGCGAAGAATAATGGTATTTATATGACCTCGGATAAGGTCGGCGCTTATGCCGCTTTTAACCTCGGATTCCGAAGCAGACTCATTGTCGCCGTCTTCGCGTTCGGGGTCAAGAAGTTCGTCTTCCAAGTGTATTTCCTCCGTAATTTCCACAATTATAACATATTTAAAGTGCAATGTCAATGTTTTGACGAATTAAAAAGTACTATGCCACACATAATTTGCCTTAAATTACGTTTATCTGTGGACTTTTTCGGCTTTTAATGATATAATTATCAAAACTGAATTTGTGGTGAATTTATGTACAGGAATATCAAAAAATACGAAGTCAAATTTACCGACGCGGACGCTTTCGACAATCTGAAACCCTCGTCGCTGCTTTCGTTTATGGAAGAATCGGCTTGTCTTTCCGCCGACGAACTCGGATTCGGGTATGAAGCGATATCCCCTAAAAATCTCGGTTTCGTCGTGGTGAATTATTATATAAGGCTTGAAAGACCCGTAAAACTCGGGGAGGAGTTGGAGATTCATACCTGGCCCCTCAAACCGAGACACCTTATATTTTTCAGGGATTTCGAACTTTACGTCAAGGGCAAAAAGGTCGGCGCGGGGACGACCCGCTGGTGCATGGTGGATACGCGTACATTCGCCATGGCGCCCGTTTCCGCGTTTTTTAAAGAGAGCGATTTTGACGGATACAACAAAGAGAGAAGCATAGAATTTAACAGCTGGAAAATCCCTTCTGCGGAAAATGCGGACCTTGCATATTCAAAGCGGATTGCCTTTTCGGATTACGACCATTATTTCCACGTGAACAACACGAAATACGCCGATTTTCTTCTCGATACCTTTGCGCCAGAAGAGCTGAAAGGTAAATTCTTTTCCGAAATTCAGATAACCTTCGTCAAGCAGTGCAAAGCGGGGGAAACGCTCGATTTGTATAGGCAAAGCGACGGAAAAACGACCGTCGTCGAGGGCAGGGTCGGGGACGAGTTGCGCGTGCAGTACAAGGTACAGACCGATGAAATATAAATATGAAATTGTCCGTAGCCCGCGCAAGAGTATGTCCGTTTCGGTGTCGGGCGACAATAAAATAATTGTCCGCTGTTCGTGGGAAACTCCGCTATCAAAAATAGAGGATTTTCTCGCCTCGAAGGAGCGGTGGATAGATAAAATTGTCACCAGAAACGCCGAGCGGCTTGCCGTGAACGACGATGTGGTTGAGAGAAAATGCGTTTATCTCGACGGGCGCAAACTGCCGCTTGTTATATCCGATAAAAACCTGATAACTTCCGAAGCCGTCTATGTAAAAAAGCTCGAAAATATACAAAAGCTTTTTACAGATGCCTGCACGGCGGATTTTATGAAAAACGTGGAAGAAATTTCCAAGCTGACTATGATAACTCCCAATAGCGTAAATATCCGAAAATATACAGGCAGGTGGGGTTGCTGCGACGGAAGGAACAATCTTTATTTTAATTATATGGTTTTTATGCTGCCGCCTTATATAAGGAGATATATAATCGTCCACGAGCTTTGCCACGTAATATGCCACAACCATTCTCCTGCGTTTTGGAAGCTTGTTTCCGATTACGTGCCCGATTACAAATCCGTGAAGAAGCAGCTTGCCGCTTTCGATTTCCTTACAACTTTATATTGATTTTGCTTGACTTGAAATTTGAGCTGTTATATAATTTATAAGGTTAGAGATTTATGAGAACTTTAAGGTTTTTGACGCAACCGCAGCCCGAAATTAGTAATTTGGGGGAGGTAAGCGCTTTAACTGAATCCCTGTTTACGAAAGCGGAAAAGATTTATCCGTGTGCGTACGGGGAAATTTTTTTCAATTTTGATAATTTTATTGTCCGCTGCGGTGGGGCATTTTCGTCGATTGACTGATTTATTTTTTAAATCAGTCTTTATTTTAATGTGAGAAATTTAAATACGGCTTCGGCTGTCATTACATAGAGGAAGTTTTTAATGAACAACGGCAAGGTTTATTTAACGTTGCAAAACGGCAGGGAATTTCAGGGAACGCGTTTCGGCGCGGACGGCGAAACGGTGGGCGAGCTTGTGTTCACCACGGGTATGACGGGGTACATCGAAACGCTTACCGACCCCAGCTATTACGGGCAGATTGTCACACAGACGTTTCCGCTTATAGGCAACTACGGAATGATATCCCCCGACGAGGAAAGCAAAAAGCCGTGGGTATCCGCTTATATCGTCCGTGAAAAATGCGACGCCCCGTCTAATTTCAGGGCGGAAGAAACGCTTGACAAATTCCTTAAAGAGAAAAATATCATAGGGATTTACGGCATAGATACGCGCGAACTGACGAAAATCGTGCGCGAGGCGGGCGTTATGAACGCGGCGATAACTTCTAAACCGTTGAAGAACCTAAACTCCGTCGGCGCTTACTGCATAAAAGACGCGGTAAGAAGCGTAACCTGCGAAAAAGTTGAATACTGCGGCGACCCTGACGGTCTGAAAATCGCTGTATGGGACTTCGGCGCGAAAGAAAACATAATCCGCGAACTTGTAAAGCGCGGTTGCCGCTGTATAAGAGTGCCTTCCTTTTATAACGCCGAACAGATTTTATCCCTCGGGGCAGACGGGCTTATGCTTACGAACGGTCCGGGCGACCCCGCGGAGAACGTTGAAATTATTGAAAATCTTAAAAAATTGGCAGGTAAATTGCCCATTTTCGGAATTTGTCTCGGACACCAGCTTTTTGCGCTTGCCATGGGCGGAAAAACCGCGAAAATGAAATACGGTCACAGAGGAGCTAACCAGCCCGTCAAAGATTTGGAAACGGGCAGGGTCTATATAACCAGCCAGAACCACGGCTACGAAGTAATTTCGTCGAGTTTACAGGGGATAGGCAGGCTAACGTACGTGAATGCGAACGACAACACCTGCGAAGGCTTTGATTATCCAGAGCTGAACGCATATACCGTTCAGTTTCATCCCGAGGCGTGCGGCGGACCGCAGGACGCTTCGTTTCTGTTCGGTAAATTTATCGCAAAAGTAAGGGAGGACAAGCGCAATGCCTAAGAGAGAGGATATTAAAAAGGTACTTGTAATAGGTTCGGGTCCCATAGTAATAGGTCAGGCTGCCGAATTTGACTACGCGGGCGCGCAAGCGTGCCGCGTACTCAAAGACGCGGGCATGAACGTCGTACTATGTAATTCCAACCCCGCGACGATAATGACCGACAGGGCGCTTGCCGACGAAATCTATCTGGAACCGCTTACGGCGGACACCCTTAAAAGAATAATCATAAAAGAACGTCCCGACAGCTTGCTTGCCTCGCTCGGCGGGCAGACGGGGCTGACGCTGGGCTGCCAGCTTGCGAAGTCGGGTTTTCTCGACGAATACGGCGTGAAACTTATAGGCGTAAACCTCGAATCCATAGACAGGGCGGAGGACAGGGAGCTTTTCAAGGAGACGATGCAAAAGATAAACCAGCCCGTCGTGCCTTCCGATATTGCATATTCTGTTGACGAATGTGTGGCGATAGCGGAAAAAATCGGATATCCCGTAATTGTGCGCCCCGCATATACGCTTGGCGGTGCGGGCGGCGGAGTTGCAAAGAACGAGGAGGAACTTCGCCTCATATCCCACAACGGACTTATGCTTTCGCCCATAACGCAGGTACTCGTAGAAAAATACATAGGCGGCTGGAAAGAAATCGAATTCGAGGTTTTAAGGGACAGCGCAGGTAACGTGCTGACTGTCTGCTCTATGGAAAATTTCGACCCTGTCGGAATACACACGGGCGACTCCATAGTCATTGCGCCCGCCGTCACCCTTTCGGATAAGGAATACCAGATGCTGCGTACGGCTTCGCTTAAAATAATAAGCGAGCTGAAAATAGAGGGCGGATGTAATTGCCAATTCGCACTCAACCCCGATTCTTTTCAATATTCCGTAATAGAAGTTAATCCGAGGGTTTCCCGCTCGTCGGCGCTCGCTTCCAAGGCTACGGGCTATCCGATTGCCAAAGTCGCTACGAAAATCGCCCTCGGCTATACTCTCGACGAAATCAAAAACGACGTCACGGGCAAAACCTATGCCTGCTTCGAGCCCACGCTGGACTACGTAGTAGTTAAGCTTCCCAAATGGCCTTTCGATAAATTTTTATATGCTAAACGTAACCTCGGAACGCGTATGAAGGCTACGGGCGAGGTTATGGCGATAGGCACAAGCTTCGAAATGGCTATTATGAAAGCTGTGCGAGGTGCGGAAATTTCCGCGGGCACGCTGAATATGCCAAAGATGGCGGAGCTTTCGGACGAAGAAATTGAAAAACGCCTGTACGACCTTACCGACGAAAGACTTTTCGTTGTCTATCAGGCGATAAAACGCGGAGTATCAATCGACGAAATATACAGAATTACCAAAATAGACGAGTGGTTTTTATATAAGTTAAAAAATCTTGCCGATTATGAAAAGGAAATTACGGGGAAGCCGTTGACCCGCGCGCAATATATCCGCGGGAAAAAGTTGGGCTATCCCGATAAAGAGCTTGAAAAGTTTTCGGGCAACAAATTGCCTATGCACCGCAACGCCGTTTTCAAAATGGTTGACACGTGCGGCGCGGAATTTGCTGCGCAGACGCCGTATTTCTATTCGACGTACGACGAAAAGGAACACGACGAAGCCAAACCTTTCGTAGCGAGGAGCAATAAAAAGAGAATAATTGTCATAGGTTCGGGACCCATAAGAATAGGACAGGGAATAGAATTCGATTATTCGTCCGTGCACTGTGTATGGGCGCTTAAAAGGCTGGGCTATGAGGTAATAATAATCAACAATAACCCCGAAACAGTATCTACCGACTTCGATACTGCCGACAGGTTGTATTTCGAAGCGCTTACCCCCGAGGACGTCCAGAACGTAATCGATATGGAAAAGCCTTACGGCGTCGTTATAACGTTCGGCGGACAGACCGCAATTAAGCTGTGCGGCTATCTCGACAAAAAGGGCGTCAGGATTTTGGGAACGCCTGCGGACAGCGTAGATCTCGCCGAGGACAGGGAACGCTTCGATAAACTTTTGGAGCAGTTCGAAATCGCCCGCCCCAAGGGTCTTACCGTAATGAGTAAACAGGAGGCTGTCAAAGCCGCCGAAACGCTGGGCTATCCCGTGCTTCTGCGCCCGTCGTACGTTATAGGCGGGCAGAATATGACCATTGCCTTTACCCAGAACGATATTGAGCGCTATATGGACGTAATTCTTGCGCAAAAGATTGAAAATCCGGTATTGTGCGACAAATATTTAATGGGAACGGAGCTGGAAGTTGACGCCATTTCCGACGGCACAGACGTTCTGATTCCCGGAATTATGCAGCATATCGAGCGCGCGGGCGTCCACAGCGGCGACTCTATTGCCGTTTATCCGCCTTATAATCTCAGCGACGCTATGCTTAAAAAGGTGGTGGATATATCAATTAAGCTTGCGATAGCTTTAAAGACAAAGGGACTTATAAATATTCAATACCTTATATATCATAACCAGCTTTATGTAATAGAAGTCAATCCCCGCGCTTCGCGTACGATTCCGTATATTTCAAAGGTGACGGGCGTACCTATGGTTGACCTTGCCACTAAAATTCTTGTCGGGGCAAAGCTGAAAAAACTTGGATACGGAACGGGATTGTATCCTTCTTCGCCGTACGTCGCCGTAAAAGTGCCCGTGTTCTCTTTTGAAAAGCTGAACGACGTCAACTCCCAGTTGGGACCCGAAATGAAATCCACGGGAGAGGTGCTGGGTATAGGCAAGACGATAGAAGAAGCGCTGTTCAAGGGGCTTGTTTCCGCAGGTTTCAATATGCGGCATCCCGATAAAACCCACCCCGCGGGCATTTATTTTACCATAAACGACCAAGACAAATTCGAAATTGTAAATATCGTGAAAAAATTTGCCGACCTCGGGCTTAAATTGTACGCGACGAAAGGCACGGCAAACGTAATAAGAAGCATAGGGCTTGAATGTACGGACGTGGCAAGACTTTCTTCCAACTCGGAGATTTTCAAACTTATGGACGAGGGGAAGATAGACTACGTCGTTTATACCGGTAAAACGGATATAGAATCCATAACCAATTATATAAGTCTTCACCACCATGCGATTTTGCTGGGAATTACCGTTCTGACCTCGCTTGACACGGCTAACGCGCTTGCGGACGTAATAGCGGGCAGGTATAACCAGTTCAATACCGAACTTGTGGATATCAATAATTTAAGAAAGGAAAAGCTGAAACTCGAATTTTGCAAGATGCACAGTTGCGGCAACGACTATATTTTCTTCAATAATATGGACAACGCCGTAACCTGCCCTGAATCGCTTGCGATAAATTTCTGCGATAGACATTCCGCAATCGGCGGCGACGGAATCGTTATGATTGAAAAATCAGGGATTGCCGACGCAAAAATCAGGGTATTCAACGGCGACGGAAGCGACGGCGGAATGGCTGCCAATCCTTTAAGGTGCGTTGCTAAGTATCTTTATGACAACAAGCTTGTAAGTTCCGATGATATCGCCGTAGAAACGTGCAGCGGCGTGAAAGCTTTGAAAGTAAGTTCTTTCAACGGAATGGCGAGCTCGGTTTCGGTAAATCTCGGAAAGTTTGAATGTGAAATAGGTAGAGCTTTTCCCGCAACAGACGACGAATATATAAAAACTCTCATAAAAGAGAATAATTATACATTTGTGAACGTGGGCAATAATCACTGCGTGATGTTCTGCGACAAGGTTGACGACATAAATTTGGAGGCTTTGGGGCAGTATCTGAACGATTCGGGCAGTTTCCCCAAGGGCATTTATGTGGAATGTGTGAGAGTGGTGAACGAATTGACCGTTAAAATGCGCGTTTGGGAAAAGAGAAACGGCGAAACTCTGTCATGCGGCACAGCGGCAGCCGCGGCTGCCGTAGCGGCTGTCGAAAACGGCAGATGTCTGCGCAACGCGCCTATTACCGTAAAACTGAAAGGCGGCGATTTGTTTGTAAACTGTCTTGAAAACGGTGAAGTTGAGTTGGACGGTCCCGTCAAACTTTCATTCAAGGGTATGATTGAAATTTAATGGTTTATCTTGATAATGCCGCGACTTCCAAGCCGGACGAAGAGTGCTTGAAGCGCGCCGAAAAATTTTTATACGAGGCTTATTATAATCCTTCCGCGCTGTATGCGGAAGGTTATAATATACAAATTGAGTTGCGGGAAGCAAGGAAAAATATTCTTGCGCTTTTGACTTCTGGTTCGAATTACGATTTGATTTTCACTTCCTGCGGCACAGAGGCTGACAATCAAGCGATTTTCGGCGCAGGCAGGCGGGGTAACGTCGTTACCACCCTCGGCGAACATTCCGCCGTGTTTTCGGCGGTAAATGAATTGAAGCGGAGGGGAATAGAAGTACGCTTTGCCGATTTAAACGGTGACGGAAGCGTCAACGTTGAGAGCCTTTTAAGACTTATCGACGACAAAACCTCGCTTGTATCGGTAATCCACGTCGGCAACGAAACGGGCGCGGTGAACGATATCGCAAAAATTTCGGCAGAGGTCAAGGCGAAAAATCCCTATGTATGTTTTCATTCGGACGGGGTGCAGGCTTTCGGGAAAATACCGTTTAAACTTACTAAAAATATCGATTTATACTCCGTCAGCGCGCATAAAATCGGCGGGATAAAGGGCGTGGGCGCGCTGATTAAGCGTAAAAATCTGATAATTGCCCCGTATATTTACGGCGGCGGGCAGGAACACGGCGAGAGAAGCGGCACGGAAAACGTTTTCGGCATAAAGGATTTCGAATATGCGGCGGTCAAGCGTTATTCGGCTATTGAAAAGTATTTTGATTCCGTCCGGAGGTTGAACGATTTGCTGTGGGATAGGCTGGACAAGGCATATTTCAAAAGAATTTCACCAGAAAACAATTCGCCGTACATTCTTACGGTAGGCGTTGACGGGTTGCGGGGCGAAACTATCCTGCACGAAGCCGACGACAACGGCGTAATAATCGGCACTGGGTCGGCGTGCGCTTCCAATGAGAAAAAGAGGTATTCGCGCGTGATTTTGGCTTGCGGAATAACCGAAACAACGGCGGACGGAATACTCAGATTCAGTTTTTCACCCGAAAACACCGAAAAAGAGATTGAATTTGCGGCGGAAACTCTGAATAAAATTGTCGGCAACAGAAAAAAACTTATGGCGTAAAAAATGGAAAAGGTTATAATTGTAAGATATTCCGAAATACATTTGAAGGGCAAAAACAGAGGCTACTTCGAGCGTGTTTTCGGTATAAACATGGAAAAATCCTTAAAGGGATTGAAGCACGAAATTCATCGCCAAAGCGGCAGGTATTTAATTGAGGGATTCGATGAGGCGGACGAAGATACGATTCTTGAAAAGCTTTTTAAAGTTTTCGGAATACATTCTTTAAGCGTTGCATTGAAAGTCCGCTCAGATATAGACGAAATTTTCAATGCGGCAAGGGAAGTTTGTTCGGATAGCGGCACTTTCAAAGTCGAAACGCACCGCGCCGACAAGACTTTTCCGCTTAATTCAATGGAAATCAGTTCGGAAATCGGCGGAAGATTGCTTTCGGTAAACGAAAATATCAAGGTTGACGTGCATAACCCGCAGTTTATTGTAAACATCGACGTGCGCGAAAACGGAACCACTTTGGTATTCAATAAATTCTTTAAGGGCGCGGGCGGTATGCCCGTCGGTACTTCCGGCAGGGGACTTTTATTGATTTCGGGCGGAATCGACAGTCCGGTTGCGGGGCATATGATTGCAAAGCGCGGCATGGGTGTGGATTGTATTCATTTTCACAGTTATCCTTATACGAATTTGCAGGCGCGCGACAAGGTTATAGAGCTTGCAAAGGTACTTTCGCAATATACTTGCGGCACAAAGCTTTTTATTGTTTCAGTCACTCACATTCAGGAAGAAATTCATAAAAACTGCAACGGAGAATATATGGTGACCATTCTTCGGCGGTTTATGATGCGCATAGCCGAGCGCATTGCCATTAAAAATGGCTTGCAGGCGTTGATTACAGGTGAAAGTTTGGGGCAGGTTGCAAGCCAGACGATAGAGGGAATGACCTCGTCAAACAGCGTCATTGAAAAACTGCCCGTTTTAAGACCGCTATGCGGATTTGATAAAGACGAGATTATCGAGCGAAGCAGGGCAATGGGTGCATATGAAATATCTATTCAGCCGTATGAAGATTGCTGTACCGTATTTCTGCCTAAACACCCCGTAATTAAGCCGGCTCTCAAAGATATCGAAGCGGAGGAGGCAAAGCTCGACGTCGAGGGGCTTATAAAAGAAGCTTTAAACTCCTTAGAAGTTATTCATCTTTGATATCCGTTTCACTTATATTAAATATTCAAATCACGTATAAATATTCAAATTGCCCGACAAAACTGTCGGGCAATTTTTAGTATTATGGCGAAACTCAGACTACATATTATACCATTCGTCGTTTGCAATATCGGGAACTTTTATTTGCGGAGTTTTGCTGCTTTCGCCTATTTTTACGGACGGAAGATAGATTTCTTTCCCGAAATGCTTTATTTTTCCGTCGAAATAATAAGGCGTAACGGTATATTCGTAAACCCCGTTTTCGGGAACGTCCGTCACGGTTTTCATCCATTTACCGTCAAAAATTACTGTTTTTATGCCGTTTTTGTTTCTTTTAATTAAATATGAATAGTACTTTGCGTGACGTAAATCGATATTTACGACATTATTTTTTATGGAGATTTCGGGAGGTAAAATAACGGGTTCGGAAAATCTTGTGGAAGTTTCTTTCGGCGCGTTTCCCATTAGGGTTTTGACGGTAATTATATTGAGTTTTGGTGAAATTTTATCTGCTATAACTGTCTTGTTGCTTTCATAATATTCCTCGGCGTCGATATCGATTTTTTCAGTGCCCTTATCGGTTTCGAGGTTTTGCGGCGTATGATTTTTGTATAATTTTTCAATTATCTGTTTTGAAATTTCACAGCAGTCTTTTCCGCCCGTAACTTTAAGGCGGTTATTTTCCTTATCCCCGAGCCACACGCCAATGCAGTTTTCGCTTGTACAGTTAATTGAATATGCGTCGGTGTTGCCTGACTCTGTTCCGCACGTGCCCGTCTTTGAAGCGATGTCAAAGTTAAAGTTTTTCAGTTTTTTTGCCGTGCCGGTTTTGGATGTTTGGATAAGAACATCGTTCATGAGCGAAGAAGTTCCCTCCGAAAAAACGCGGACGGGCGAGGTTTGCGCTTCGTAAAGCGTCGTTCCGTCGCTCGAAATTATTTTATTTATAAATCGCGACGGTTTATAAATTCCCGAATTTGCAAAGGTGGAAGTGCAATCGGCAATTTGTTTCAAAGTAAGTCCGTGTTCCATACCCCCGAGGGCAAGAGCAAGGTTTTTTTCTCCCTCGCCAAGCCGAATGTCCATTTTGTTCAGATATTTTTCGGCGCGCTCCAATGTAAGCGTATTTAAAGTTTTGACCGCCGGCACGTTGTAACTCATTGCCACACTGTCGGAAACTGTTACGTAACCGTGATATTTTTTGTCGTGGTTTTCGGGCGAGTAGCCGTCGAAGTCGATTTTTTCGTCTAAAATTCTTGTGTAGGGGCTTACAAGTTTTTCTTCGATGGCGGGCGCATATACCGCAAAAGGCTTGATTGTAGATGCCGGCTGCCTTTTGACGTTGCCGATAGTGCTTTTATATGCGCTGACCGTGCCCGTGTTCGTCGTGATAATAACCGAATTGTCGCACGGATATTTTATATTTTCGATAAAATCCTGCAAATCTCCGTCGAGATAAGTGTAAATTTTGCAACCTTCGGTCAGCTTGTAGAAATTAAGGTCGATATCTTCAAGTTCGTCGAAAACGGCGTTAAGATAGTCCGAATTTCTATTGTTTTCCGCTTTTTTTACGGCGTTCAACGGCTTTTTTATGCTTTGTTCGTACTGGTTTTCGGTGATATACCCACATTCCGCCATGGCTTTAAGCACTAAATTACGCCTTTTAAGGCATTTGTCGGGATTTTTAAAGGGGGAATAGTTGTTGGGCGACGTGAGAAGCCCGACAAGCGCCGCGCTTTCTTCAAGCGTAAGGTTTTCCGCGCTTTTATCGAAGTAAAATTCCGAGGCGCTTTCCAGCCCGAAACAGTTATGCCCGAAATAAATTGTGTTAAGGTACATTTCAAGTATCTCATCCTTGGAATACCTTTTTTCAAGCGCCTTTGTAAGCCGTATCTCGTTAAGTTTCCTTTTAATGGTTTTGTTGCCCGATAGATGAGTATTTTTAACAAGCTGTTGGCTTATGGTCGATGCGCCCTCCTTAAATGAGCGGGAGACGATATTTTTGTACAGCGCTTTCAGCATGCGTTTGCCGTTAAGACCTTTGTGGCTGTAAAAAGTTCTGTCCTCGGAGGCTATAAATGCTTGGACGGTGTGCTGCCGTAAATTTTCGATAGGGACGGTTTTCCGCTTGCCTGTTGCCGAAGCGTTGGCTATTTCTTCGCCGTCGGAGTCGAAAACGGTTATGCCGGTATCTACCGAAAGCAGTTTGCTTTCGTCTAATCTTGCGTCTTTGGTCAAAACGAAAAACGTCAAAGTCAGCGCGCCCGCGAAAACGGCAAAACCCGCGAGAATAACCGCCGTAATTTTAAGAAATTTAACCATTTCAAATAGTATTTATAAATTTTAATAATTATTGCTTAATCGTTTGAAAAAATTCCGGAAAACCGTTATAATTATGCTGGTTTAGAGTTTATATGAGTAAATATTTTCACATTACGACGTACGGTTGCCAGATGAACGTACACGAATCCGAAAAAATAGCCGGCATACTGTCCGAAATGGGGTATTGCGCCTGTGAAGAAATAGAGGACGCCGATATTGCCGTATTCAACACCTGCTGCATACGCGAAAACGCGGAAAATCATGCCTACGGCAATATAGGCATGCTGAAAAAGTTGAAAGCGCGGAAGAAGGATATGATAATCGCCGTGGGCGGCTGTCTGCCCCAGCAAATAGGAAAAGCCGACGTTCTCAATAAAAAATTTCCTTATGTGGATATAATCTTCGGCACTCACAATTTAGGCAAACTGAAAGAATTTATTTTGAAAAGACAAAGCGGAAAGAAAACGGTCGTTGAAATAGAGGACGGCGACGGCGTAATCTGCGAGGATGATAAGCCTTTAAGGACAAGTTATCCAAACGCCTGGATAAACATTACCTACGGCTGCAATAATTTTTGCAGTTACTGTATAGTGCCCTACGTGCGCGGCAGGGAGAGAAGCCGCCGCTCGCAAGACATCGTTGCCGAGGCAAAAGCTTTGATTGAAGAGGGCTATAAGGAAATCACGCTTTTGGGGCAGAACGTAAATTCTTACGGAAACGGCACAGACGATTTGACTTTCCCCGAACTGCTTGAAAAAATAGCAAAACTTGACGGAAAATTCCGTCTGAGGTTTATGACAAGCCACCCCAAGGATTTTTCGGAAGAACTTGCAAGGGTAATTTCGGAAAACCGCAAAATATGCAGGGCAGTACACTTGCCCGTGCAAAGCGGTTCGGACGAAATTCTCAGGAAGATGAACAGGCGCTATACTGCGACGGACTATATTAAAAAGGTTGAAATTCTGAAAAAATATGTTCCCGACTGCGCGATAACCACTGATTTGATAGTAGGATTTCCCACGGAGACCGACAAGGACTTCGGGGACACTTTGAATCTTGTAAAGAGAGCGGGATTTTCTTCGGCGTTCACCTTCGTCTATTCGCGGCGGGAAGGAACCGCCGCCGCCGAAATGGAAGGACAGATACCCGAAGAAGTTTCAAAAGAACGCATTATGAGGCTTGTGGAGCTTGTAAATTCCCAAACACGCGCGCAATCTGCCGAATATGTGGGAAAGACAGTGGAAATTCTCTGCGAAGATTTCGATAAAAAACGCGGAATGTTTCTCGGCAGAGACGAATACGGCAGAATGGCGTATTTCGCAAGCGAAAAAAATCTTATAGGCAAATTCGTAAACGTAAAAATCAACGCGGCTAACGGCGTTTCGCTGACGGGAGATGTCGCGGATATTTCGGAGTAAATTATGGCGCTTTCACAAATGATGCAGCACTATCTGTCGGTAAAGGAGAAATATAAAGACTGCCTTGTATTTTATCGGCTGGGCGACTTTTACGAAATGTTTTTCGACGACGCCGTTAAGGCTTCCAAAATCCTCGACCTCGTCCTTACGGGGAGAGATTGCGGATTGGAGGAGAGGGCGCCCATGTGCGGCGTGCCCTATCACGCGGTGGATACTTACATTGCCAAACTTGTGGCTTGCGGTGAAAAGGTGGCGATATGCGAACAGCTGGAAGACCCCGCGACCGCAAAGGGTATGGTTGCGCGCGACGTCGTAAGGGTTGTGACGGCGGGCACCGTCATAGCCGACACCGGACTTGACGAAAAGACAAACAATTATATCTGTTGCGCCTACAAAAACGGCGATGCGGCGGCTCTCGCGTGGGCGGATATAACCACGGGGGAACTGACCGCAACGGAATATACTTCCGAATGTGTAAGCAAATGTATATCGCAGATGTGCCGCCTCGAAGTGAAAGAAATAATCTGCAACGACGAAATGCTGTTTGCCTCCAAGGACTGTCGGGAAACGTCAAGCGGAGTGCTGCCGCGCTTTTCAAGCTATCCTGCCTGGGCGTTCGGCTATGCTGCCGCAGAGCGCGCGATTTTGTCGCAGTTTTCAGTAAAATCGCTGTCGGCTTATCCGATTGCAGGCAAAAACAACGCCGTTTGCGCTGTCGGGGCGTTGCTCGAATATCTGAAAGAAACTCAGATGCATGCCCTGAAAAATATCGACAACGTAAACTACCTTGTGTCGGAAAGCTTCTTGCAACTCGACACTGCGGCGCTTAAAAACCTTGAAATAGTCAAAACGCTGGGCGACGGCGGGAAATACGGCTCGCTTTTATGGCTTCTCGATAAAACCCGAACAGCGATGGGCGCAAGGCTTTTAAATTCTTCCGTACGGAATCCTTTCGCCAATGCGGCGGACATAAATTACAGGTTGGACGGCGTTTCGGAACTTTTCGAAGCCACCGTTATAAGGCTTGCCCTAACAGATTTGCTGAAAGGCGTTAAGGATATCGAACGAATTGCCGGAAAGATAAGCAACGGAAATATTCTGCCAAAGGATTGTCTGGCGCTTTCCGCTTCGCTTTCGGTGATACCGAACCTTAAATTTCAACTTTCGGGATTTAGTTCTGCGATTCTGCGTAAAATTTCCGACGAGCTTTTAGATATGTCGCCCATAGTAAAGCTTTTGGACGGCGCAATAAATCCCGAAGCGCCCGCAACGCTTAAAGACGGAGGGTACATTAAAGACGGCTTCAACGAGCACCTTGACGAGCTCAGAAACGTAAAAAAGAACGCGAAAGACATCCTTTTCGCCATGGAAAGCCGCGAGCGCGACGTCACGGGTATAAGAAATCTGAGGATAAATTACAACAAGGTTTTCGGCTATTATATTGAGGTCACAAAGTCGTTTAAGGACAAAGTTCCCTTGAATTATCAGCGCAGGCAAACCCTTGCCAACGCCGAAAGATACACCACCGACGAGCTAAAAGAATTGGAGGAAAAAATTCTTACAAGCGACGACCATGCTCTTAAACTCGAAGCCGAAATATTCGATAAGATAAAGGGGATTCTTACCGAAAATATAGATAAATTCAAGACAATCGCCTCGGCTGTGGGGCTTTTGGATATGCTTACGTCATTCGCCGAGGTTTCCAAGACCAACCGCTACGTACGTCCGCAAATCGCGGAAAGCGACAAGCCGCTTATAATCAAAGAAGGCAGGCATCCCGTCGTAGAGGTTATTTCAAAGGATAGGTTTATTCCCAACGATACTCTTTTGGATGAATCGGAAAACCGCACGATGATTCTTACCGGTCCGAATATGGCGGGAAAAAGCACGTACATGCGGCAGACGGCGATAATTGCCATAATGGCGCACCTCGGCTGCTTCGTACCTGCAAAATCGGCTCAGATTCCCGTTCTGGACAGGGTTTTTACAAGAGTTGGGGCAAGCGACAACCTCATTTCAGACCAAAGCACATTTATGGTTGAGATGATAGAGGTCGCGACCATAATGCGCAACGCGACAAAAAACAGTCTTTTGATACTCGACGAGGTGGGCAGAGGCACAAGCACTTATGACGGTTTAAGCATTGCCTGGGCGGTAATAGAGCATATTACCCAAAAAATAGGCGCAAAGACTATGTTTGCGACCCATTATCACGAACTTACGGAACTTGAAAATAAACTCGGCGGAGTAAAAAACTATAAAATCGCCGTAAAAGAAGTTGGCGGGGGAATCGTATTTCTTCGCAAAATCATGCGCGGGGGGGCGAACAGAAGTTTCGGCATAGAAGTCGCCTCGCTTGCGGGCGTGCCCGCAGAGGTGACGGACAGGGCAAAACAGATTTTAAAGCTTGTGGAAAGCGGGGATAAATCCCGCTCAGAGCCCGCGGACGACGACGTGCGTCAGCCGAGCGAAGTCGAAAGGATTCTTAAGGAAACCGACCTTAATAATCTTTCGCCGATGCAAGCGTTCATGCTTGTAAGCGACCTTGTGGAGAAAGTTAAAGATGAACAGAATTAACATACTTTCCAAAAACATATATAATATGATTGCCGCAGGAGAAGTGGTGGAAAGACCTTATTCTGCCGTCAAAGAACTTGTGGAAAACAGTCTTGACGCGGGCGCAACGGACATAGAAATTTATATAGAAAAGGGCGGCAAACAGCTTGTAAGGGTGGATGACAACGGCGGAGGGATATATAAAGACGATTTGCGCGCTGCCTTTCTTCCGCATGCCACAAGCAAGATTTCCCGCGTTGAAGATTTAGATAAAATTTTAACTCTCGGCTTCCGCGGCGAGGCGCTTGCAAGCATTTCCGCCGTTTCGAAAGTCGAAATTATTTCCGTTACGGAGGGCAATCCCGCCTGCAAACTTACCTGCGACGGCGGCGTCGCGGGAAAAGTCGAGCCCGCCGCGCTTGAAAAGGGCACGGTTGTAAGTGTTTATAACCTATTTTACAACACGCCCGTCCGTGCGAAATTTCTCAAACCCGATAAAAAAGAGGAGACGGACATAACAAGTTTTGTCGTCCGCTTTATCCTCGGCAATCCGAACGTCCGCTTCAAATACTTCATAGACGGCAAGCTTTCCCTTCAATCTTATGGCGGAGGGCTGGAAGAAGCCGTCGCGCAGGTTTACGGGGCAAAAGTTATTCCGCAATGTTTCAGAATCGACGCCGAAAAGGACGGCGTGCACATTTACGGATTTATCGGAAACCAGAATTTTTTCAAACCCAACAAAAGCTATCAAAGCATATTTCTCAACGGCAGATATATTGTCAACAATACAATAGCTACGGCTATAACAAACGCCTACGCAAGCTACGCAATGAAGCGGCAATTCCCGTTTTACGTGCTGAACATTGACGTGCCTGCCGATATTGTTGACGTAAACGTTCACCCCAATAAAGCCGACGTGCGTTTTGTCGATAACCGTTTTATCTACGGCGCGGTTTATAAAGTTGTTTCGGCAGTTTTGGACGGAACTTCCACGGCGGCGGAATTTGTGGTCGGCGGCGGCAGGATTCCCGAAATAAAATCCACTTCGGGCGGCAAAGAAAGCCAAAATATTGTTTATTCGGAGAAGCAAACTCAAATCCCCGACGAGTTAATCGAAAAATACAAGCCTCAAAAGAGCGAAGGCTTGCCAGAAGAAACAGCTTTTATGAGCTCGGAAACTGCTTTAACGTCGGCAATTCTCACGAAGAAAAAATCCGCGCAAAATAAAGAAAAATCCGAAGAAACAGACTCGGAAAAATTTTTCGACACCGAAAAAGAATTGCCGATGCACAAATTTTTTCACGCCGAAGAGGAATTGAAAGCTTACGGAAGTTATTTACAGCTTGACGAAAGGCAAGTTTCAGGTGTTTCGGACAATTCTCTGTCGCCGTCTGCGCAAGCCAAGGCTAAGGAAATCGAAAAGCGCTATCTGGAACGAATGCAGGCGCGCGTCGATTACGACAACTGCAAGTACTGCGGCTCGATGTTCAACACTTACCTTATCTACGAATATCACAATACCATATATATAATCGACCAGCACGCGGCGCACGAAAGACTGATTTACGACAGTCTTAAAGAACGGCTAAAACAGCGCAAAATTCTGAAACAGCCGCTACTTTGCCCTTATTTATTCGACGTAAATGCAGAGGAACTGCGATTTATAGAAAAGAATCTGAAACTTTTCGATGAATTGGGCTTTACCGTTTCGCCTTTCGGCGCTGACAGTTTCAGGGTTGACGAAGTGCCGGCGGATTTGCAGGATATGAATATCAAAGAATTTTTCGACGAAATTCTGTCGGAAATGGAGAGTTATAAAGAAATAAAACTCGAAGATTTATTCAAGGATAAGTTGGCAACTTCGGCTTGCAAGCACGCCGTAAAGGGCGGAATGAAACTTACCGAGCAGGAAATAGATGCGCTTTTCAAAATGATGGACGGCGATATGGGGCTGAAATGTCCGCACGGCAGACCGGTCTGTGTGACGCTGACAAAGCGTGATATCGAAAAAATGTTCAAAAGGATAGTTTGATTTGGGAAAACTTTTGATTATCTGCGGCGCAACAGCCTCGGGCAAGACCTCGCTTGCCGTTCAATGCGCTAAAAAATTTAAAACGGAAATAATTTCAGCCGATTCCCAACTTGTGTATAAGGGGCTTGACATAGGCACCGCAAAGCCTACGGAAGAGGAAAAACAAGGGATAATCCATCATCTTATAGACGTAGCGGACCCGAGACAAAGTTTCAGTGTCTTTGACTATGCCGAAATGGCTATTCCCGTAGTAGATAAACTTTTGTCGGAAGGCAAAACGCCTATAATTTGCGGCGGTACGGGATTTTATATAAATTCTTTGCTTTTCGACTTTGCTTACGGGCATGCGGGCGCAAATAGTGCGGTGCGGGAAAAGTACGCGGAAATCCTCAAAGAACAAGGGAAGGAATATTTGTTTTCACTCCTTTGTGAAGCCGACCCCGAAACGGCGGAAAAACTACATGTAAACGACGTGAAAAGGGTGATTCGTGCGCTTGAAATTTACGAAACGAGCGGAACTAAAAAATCCGAACAGCACGACGAACCGGTTCCCAAATACGAGTATCTTGCGGTCGCTATCGACTATCCGAGGGAAGAATTGTACAGGCGAATCGATATCCGCGTTGACGAAATGTTCGAGCGCGGACTTGTTGAAGAAGTGGAAAATTTGCTTGCGCAGGGAATTGACGAAAGTTATCAATGTATGCAGGCAATAGGGTATAAAGAAATCGTAAAATGCCTAAAAAATGGCGATAAACATAGTACTATGCGTGACATAATTAAGCAAAATACCCGTCATTATGCCAAGCGTCAGATAACTTTCTTTAAAAAACTGCCTGATATCAAGTGGCTTGCGCCAAACGACGCGACGCCGGAAAAAATCGAGGAAATGCTATATGACGGACAATAAAAAATTTATCGAAGAATGTGAAAAAAAACTTGCCCCGAAATTTGCCGCGGCGGAGGAAACGGCGTATTATAACCAGGTTAAAGTTATAAAAGCATTTGAAAAATGCAGAGTCGAGCTTCGGCATTTCAATGGTTCTACGGGCTACGGATACGGCGACGAGGGCAGGGATACGCTGGGTAAAGTCTATGCGCTGTCGTTCGGCGCTGAGGCGGGAATTGTTTCGCCTCATCTTTTGTCGGGCACTCATGCGCTTACGGTGGCGCTTTTCGGGCTTTTGCGGCCGAACGACGGGCTTTTATGCATAAGCGGTATGCCTTACGACACTATAAGAGGGGTTATATTCGGTGAAAATAACGGTTCTTTGAAGGATTTCGGCGTAAAATTCGAATATTGCGGGCTAAAAAATGATAAGTTCGACTTCGGTTTAATAAAAAGCAAGCTTAATGATTCCGTTAAAGTCGTTTATATCCAGCGTTCGCGCGGATACGAGCTAAGGGACGCTTTTGCCTGCGAGGAAATTCGGGAAGCGTGTGAATTTGTCCGTAAATGCGGCTTTAACGGCTGTATTTTTGTGGATAACTGTTACGGCGAATTTGTTGAAAAACAAGAGCCGACGGACGTCGGAGCTGATTTGATTGTCGGCTCGCTTATAAAAAACGCGGGCGGCGGGCTTGCGCCCACGGGCGGTTATATTTGCGGAAAGCAAAAATATATCGATTTAATAGGTAAAAGGCTTACCGCGCCTTCAATAGGGCCGGAAGTCGGTTCCTATTCAAACGGCTATCAATATTTTTATGAAGGTCTGTTTTTAGCTCCGCATATAGTGGAGCAGGCGATTAAATGCTCGCTTCTTATCGGACAGGCAATGAGCGAATTGGGTTATGCCAATTACCCCGAAATGGACAAAACGCCGCACGACATTACGCGCGCCATTAAGTTCGACAGCGCCGAAAAGATGATTGACTTCATTCGGGAAATTCAGTATGCTTCGCCCGTTGACGGTTTTGTAACGTGCGAGCCGTGGGATATGCCGGGTTATGACGATAAAATAATAATGGCGGCGGGCACTTTCGTTGCGGGCGCGTCCATTGAACTTTCCGCCGACGGTCCCGTCAAACCGCCTTATATCGCATATTTTCAGGGCGGATTGACCTATGAACATGGCAAGTATGCGCTGGAAAGGATTCTTAGTAAGTTGAACTGTAAGAGGTGAAATAAATGATATTTCGTATCGACGGCGGCGGAAGGGTCGCCCAAATTAAAAGTAAGGATTTCGCTCTGGAAAAAGATTTACAGCGGCTGGTTGAAAATAATCTCGACCGCCTGTTCCGTCTTGATTTTTTGGCTTCGGAATTTAAACTTGATAAATTCAGGTTCGACAGCGTAGCCTTCGACAAGGAAAATAATTCGTTTATAATTATAGAATATAAGCGAGGGAGAAACGAAAGTCTTGTGGACCAGGGTTATGCGTATTTGCATACCGTTCTGGACAGAAAAGCGGATTTGGTTTTGCTCTATAACGAGGTCAATTCCGCTTCGAAACTTTCAAAGGATTTCGATTGGACGGCTACAAGAATCTACTTTATTTCTCCGCAGTTTACGGAATACCAGAAAGCGGCGACGGGATATCAGAAAATGCCGTTTAAATTATTTGAAATCAACGGATACAACGGCGACCTGATAACCGTGGAAGAAATAAATGAAAACAAAATCAACGACGAACCTGTAATCGCCGCGGAAAATTCGGCAGCCGAAAACGTTAAGCGGGAAATAATCGTATATGATGAGGACGACCACTTAAACAAGGTTTCCGAAACTTTAAGGGAATTATACGGCGCTTTAAAGTACAGAATAACGGAACTCGGCGATATAGATATCGAGCCGAAAAAAATGTACATAGCGTTTAAAACCGAAGCCGAAAATATTTGCGACGTCGAATTTTTTAAAAATCGGCTCAGAATTTATATAAATATGAAGTATGGCACGCTTTCCGACCCTTTGGATAGGGCGAGGAATATCGAAAAAGTTGGACATCACGGTAACGGCGATTACAGTTTCGATTTGACCATACAAGAGGATATAGATTATTTGTTTGGTCTTATAAGACAATCGTATAATTTCCATAAATACAGCCGTACTTCGGCTTAAATTCAAAGATTACGGAAAAATTAGGAATAGATATTTTACGATGGTTAGCAAAAGTTGATTTTCCAAATAAAAAAATTTCCCGCGGCGTTTAAACGCCGCGGGATTTCGATATTTTTGATATCAATATTTTGCTTTTATCAATACATTCCGCCCATGTCGCCGCCGCCCATGGGAGCTGCGGGAGCGGGAGGAGTGGGTATATCTGTTACAATGCTTTCGGTAGTAAGCAATGTGGCAGCAACGGAAGCCGCGTTTTGAAGTACCGAGCGGGAAACCTTTGTGGGGTCTATTATGCCGCTTTCAACCATATCGGTATATCTGTTTTTGAGCGCGTCGAAACCGTAATTGGGCTTCTTGGCGTTCAAAATGTTGTTTACTACTACCGAGCCGTCGTAACCTGCGTTCTTTGCGATTTGGCGTACGGGCTCTTCGATAGCTTTCAAAACGATGGCTGCGCCTGTCTTTTCGTCGCCTTCAAGGCTCTTAACAAGTTTTGTAAGCTCGGGAACGGTGGAGAGAAGCGCTACGCCGCCGCCGGGAACGATGCCTTCTTCGACTGCCGCGCGGGTTGCCGCAAGCGCGTCCTCAATGCGCAGTTTCTTTTCTTTCATTTCAACTTCGGTTGCCGCGCCTACATTGATAACCGCAACGCCGCCCGCGAGCTTTGCAAGCCTTTCTTGAAGCTTTTCTCTGTCGTAGTCGGAAGTCGTTTCCGCAATCTGCGCCTTGATTGAATTTACGCGCGCCTTGATATCTTCTGCTGCGCCCGAGCCGTTGATAATGGTAGTGTTGTCCTTATCGACCTTGACCTGTGCGGCTCTGCCCAGCATATCGAGCGTAACGTTTTTAAATTCGTAGCCCAAATCGCTGGAAATAACCGTACCGCCCGTCAAAACGGCGATATCTTCAAGCATTTCTTTTCTTCTGTCGCCGAAGCCGGGAGCTTTAACGGCAACGCAGTTCAAAACGCCTTTCAGTTTGTTTACGATAAGCGCGGCAAGCGCGTCGCCCTCGACGTCCTCCGCGATTATCAAAAGCCTTGCGCCCTGCTGAGCGATAGGTTCGATAACGGGGAGAATTTCCTGCAAAGCGGAAATTTTCTTATCGGTGATGAGGATATAGGGGTTGTCGAGCACGGCTTCCATTTTATCGGTGTTCGTAACCATGTAGGCGGAAGCATATCCTCTGTCGAACTGCATGCCTTCGACGGTGGTAAGCTCGGTATTCATAGTCTTGCCTTCTTCAACGGTAATTACTCCGTCCTTGCCGACGATTTCCATGGCGTTTGCAATCAGTTCGCCTATTTTTTCGTCGCCTGCCGAAATGGAAGCCACCTGCGAGATGGCAAGTTTGTTTTCAACTGGCTTAGAAATGGACTGAATCTTCGCAACGGCTGTATCTACGGCTGTCGCGATACCTTTTTTCAATATAATAGGATTGGCACCCGCGGCAAGGTTTTTAAGCCCTTCGCGCATAATTGCCTGGGCAAGCACAACGGCGGTGGTGGTGCCGTCGCCCGCGACGTCGTTGGTTTTGGTGGAAACTTCCTTTACGAGTTGCGCGCCCATATTTTCAAACGGGTCTTCGAGTTCGATTTCCTTAGCTATGGTAACGCCGTCGTTGGTGATGAGGGGAGCGCCGTATTTCTTATCGAGAACTACGTTTCTGCCCTTGGGTCCGAGTGTGATTTTTACCGTGTCGGCTACTACGTTTACGCCTGTTTCAAGCGCTTTTCTCGCTTCGTCGCCGTATTTTATCTGTTTAGCCATAATAATCTCCTTTTAATATCAATATTTTACTCGACTATCGCCAGAATATCGCCCTGGCGAATTATCGTATATTCCTTATCGTCAATCTTGACTTCCGTTCCGCTGTACTTGGAAAGAAGCACCTTGTCGCCGACCTTAACCTGCATCTTCACTTCCTTGCCGTCAACAATTCCGCCGGGACCTACCGCGACAACTACGCATTGCGCGGGTTTTTCCTGGGCGGCGGCGGTAAGATAAAGACCGCTTTTAGTCTTTTCTTCGGCTTTAAGGCCTTCGACAACCACTTTATCGAATAAAGGTTTGATAGTCATTTTATTTCCTCCGAAAAAAATTCAATTTAGTTACAAATATTTTATAAACACAGTAAAATAAAGTCAAACATAGGAAGTTAAAAAATTGCTTTTTTTTACCTGCGGTGGTAAAATATTTTAAAGCGAAAGAGGTCTTTTATGGATAAATGGGATAAGCGCTTTATGGAAATGACCGAAAATATCGGCGCTTGGTCAAGCTGTTTTCAGGAAAACCGTAAGGTAGGCGCAATAATCGTAAAAAACAAACGCATAATCGCCACAGGCTATAACGGCGCGCCGCAGGGAATTGAAAGCTGCGCCGATAAAAAAGAATGTCTTAGAAAGAAGCTTAACATAGAAAGCGGAACGCGGCAGGAAGTGTGTTACGCCGTCCATGCCGAGCAGAACGCCATAATACAGGCGGCGCGAGTGGGCAGCAGCGTGGAGGGCTGCACAATGTACTGCACCCACCAGCCCTGCGTAATCTGCGCCAAAATGATAATAAATTCGGGAATTTCCCGCGTCGTATATAAGGAAGGATATCCCGACGAGTTTTCCATACGGCTTTTTAAAGAGGCTAAGGTAAAACTTGAAAAATTCAGCGATTTATAAGGAGAATTTTTATGAATAACCCCGTAGTAACCATAGAAATGCAAAACGGCAAAAAAATCAAAGTAGAGCTTTATCCAGAAAAAGCTCCCAACACGGTAAATAATTTTATCGACCTTGTCACAAGCGGATTTTACGACGGATTGATTTTTCACCGCGTGATAAGCGGCTTCATGATACAGGGAGGCGACCCCGCGGGCGTAGGAACGGGCGGTCCCGGTTATACGATTAAGGGCGAATTTTCAAGCAACGGATTTGCGGCGAACGACGTAAAGCATATGCGCGGAGTAATTTCCATGGCGAGGGCGAACCACCCCGACTCCGCAGGTTCGCAGTTTTTCATCATGCATCAGAACGCTGCATATCTCGACGGGCAATACGCCGCTTTCGGAAAGGTCGTTGAGGGAATGGACGTTGTGGACGAAATCGCTTCGGTGAAAACCGAGCGCTGGACGGATAAACCCTGCACACCGCAGATAATGAAAAAAGTTACGGTTGAAACTTTCGGCGTAAATTACCCGAAACCCGTTAAAATCTGAATTTTGGAGAAATTTATGGATAATTCCGTTTATCAGAATCCTTTGGTCACCCGCTATGCAAGCAAGGAAATGGCGCGCAACTTTTCCGATGAAAAGCGCTTTAAGCTTTGGAGAAAACTTTGGATTGCGCTTGCCGAATCGGAAATGGAGCTTGGGCTGAACATAACTGCCAGGCAAATCGACGAAATGAAAAAATACGCCGAGGACATAAACTTCGAGCTTGCGGAAAAATTCGAAAAGGAAGTCCGCCACGACGTAATGGCGCACGTTAAGGCATTCGGTTCGCAGGCAGTTTCGGCAATGCCGATAATCCATCTCGGGGCGACAAGCTGCTACGTCGATTGCAATTCGGAATTGATAATTGCGGCGGACGCGCTTAATATAATTAAGGCAAAACTTGTCAACGTAATGGAGAAGCTTGCAAACTTTGCATTAAAATATAAGGATTTACCCGCATTGGGCTTCACACATCTTCAACCGGCGCAGCTAACGACCGTGGGCAAGCGCGCAACCTTGTGGCTTCAAGACTTGACAATGGACTATCATAACCTTGTAAACCTGCAAGATTCTTTTAAGCTCCGCGGAGTTAAGGGCACGACGGGAACGCAGGCAAGCTTTATGGAGCTTTTCGGCGGCGATGAGGAAAAGGTAAAACTCCTTGAAAGAAAAGTGGTTGAAAAACTCGGCTATGAAAAGGTGTATGGCGTTACCGGTCAGACATATCCGAGGAAATTCGATTATAATATGCTTTGCGTGCTGTCGCAGATTGCGCAAAGCGCATATAAATTCTCAAACGATATAAGAATACTTCAAAATATGAAGGAAATAGAAGAGCCATTCGAAAAATCTCAGATAGGCTCGTCGGCAATGGCTTATAAGCGCAATCCCATGCGGTGCGAGAGAATGGGTTCGCTGGCAAGATTTGTGATTTCCCTTCCCGTAAACTGCGCGATTACCGCGGGAACGCAGTGGTTCGAAAGAACGCTTGACGATTCCGCCAACAGAAGAATAGTGATAGCGCAGGCTTTCCTCGCCCTTGACGGAATACTTAATATTTATATGAATGTGGCGGAAAACCTTGTCGTCTATGACAAAGTCATCGCAAAACACATCGCCGCGGAGCTTCCTTTTATGGCAACCGAAAATATAATGATGGAATGTGTAAAGGCGGGAGGAAACCGTCAGGAACTGCACGAAAGAATCAGGGTGCTTTCCATGGAAGCAGGCAGAAACGTAAAGGCGGAAGGCAAGGAAAACAATCTGATAGAGCTTATCAGAAACGACAAAAACTTTGCGGCTGTGCACGGCAAGCTTGACGAAATCCTCGACGCAAAAAAATTCATAGGCAGGGCGCCCTCGCAAACAGTGGAATTTATCGAAAGCGAAGTAAAGCCCATACTTGAAGAAAACAAAGACGTCTTAGGTCGGAAAGGCGAAGTTAATGTGTAAATTTGCGGTTTATGTCACGCATAGTACTTGATATAAGTTGCAAAAATGATTAAAAAGTCAGATTTTTTTGACATTGTTTTGGAAAATAAAAAAATTCCAACCTAATCGGGTTGGAATTTTGGCAGGGGAGACACGATTCGAACATGCAACCGACGGTTTTGGAGACCGCGACTCTACCATTGAGCTACTCCCCTAAAAACTTAACGTAAGAAATTATATAATATCTTTGGTTTTAAGTCAACTGTTTTTGGAGTGTAAATTATGAAGAAAAAATTTAAGCTCGGAATAATAGGCTGCGGTTTAATGGGCGAATGTGTACTGCGCGGCGTCGTTCTCTCCGATTTTCTTGCACCTAAAAAGATAGTGGTTAGCGATATTTCGGTCGAAAAGCTGGATTCTATTGGCGAGCTGAACGTTTTTACCTGTGAAAGCGACAAGTATGTTGCCGAGAACAGCGAATTTCTTGTTTTTGCGGTAAAACCCCGGGATTTTACCCGAGTTGTAAAAAGTCTTGGCGGCTTTGTACCCGAAAAAGTAATTTCCCTTATGGAGGGGATAAGCAAAAATACAATAAAGAACAGCCTCGGAGTTGGCGCGGTCAAAGTTGCGCGCTGTATTCCCAATCTGCCCTGCACGATAGGCAGCGGGGTCACGGGCGTGGATATGGTAGATTTTAACGGCAATACTGACGACACCGAATTTATTTCCAAAGTTTTCGACTGTCTGGGAACTGTCGTAAGTATTTCGGATAGCAAAATCGACGCCGTTACGGCGCTGGGTGGCAGCGGCCCTGCGTATGCGTTTATGTTTCTTGACGCTTTGATTGACGCAGGCGTGAAGCAGGGACTCAGCAAAGGTGAAGCTAAAATTTTTGCCGCACAGACCGTAATGGGAGCGGCGGAGCTTGTTCTCCGCGACGAAAAGGAGATTCCGGAGCTTTTAATGCAGGTCTGCGGCAGCGGAAGCGCTTCCGTGGAAGGAGTTAAATCGCTTGAAGCTGACGATTTCCGCGGAACGGTTGGCAGAGCGGTTGAAGCCGGCGCAAGGCGCGCGAAAGAACTTTCCGAATAATGAAAAAGGTAATTTTATACACCGACGGCGCGTGTTCGGGCAATCCGGGAGTAGGCGGTTGGGGGGCGGTTTTAATCTATAAAGGCGCGGAGAAGCGGTTTTCAGGCGCTTTTTCGGAAACTACCAACAACCGCATGGAGATTACCGCGGTTATCGAAGGGCTGAAAGCCCTCAAAGAGCCGTGCGAGGTGGATGTTTACAGCGATTCCGCCTATACCGTAAACGCATTTGAAAACGGCTGGGTTTACGGTTGGCTCAGAAACGGTTTCAAAAAATCCGATAACAAGCCCGTTCTGAACGAGGACTTGTGGCGGGAATTGGTTTCTCTTACCGAAATCCACAAAGTTAGGTTTATCAAGGTAAAAGGTCACGCGGACAACGAATACAACAATATCTGCGACAAACTTGCCACGGACGCCATTAAAAATTTCAAGCCGCTATAATAAAAAGTTATAAAATAAATATAATAATAGTGTTAATGAAACGCATAGATGTTTTAAAACACTGTATCTGTATTCTGGCAGTTGTACTTTTCGGTGCGGTTGCCTTTATTTTTATAGCATACGCGCTTTTTTTTAAAAGCGTGGATTTTATAGCGGAATATTTCAATCTGCTTTTCTGGCTCTCTTTCGCCGTCTGCTCGGTCGCTTCTTTGGCTGGGGTTCTTTTCTATGTTTTCCGAAAACAATCACTATACAGGCTTACGGTCTGCGCGCTCATATTTGTCGATATCTGCGCGGCAGTTTTTTATGCGCTGTGCGCTACGGGTATGTTGGGCAAAATCAATAGCGTGGAGGGGCTGAGGGAATATATAAGCGGGGCGGGAAGTCTTGCCGCGCTGATATACGTTGCATTCTGCTTTTTACAGGTTATTCTTCTGCCCGTGCCCGGGTCGGTTGCCGTGGCGGTGGGCGTTGCAATGTTCGGACCGCTTAAATGCACGCTTTACAGCTTTATAGGTATAGTGGCGGGCTCGCTTGTCGCGTTTATTGTCGGGCGCTGGGTCGGTTACCGCGCCGTGTGCTGGATTGTCGGCAAGGAAAATATAGACAAATGGCTTGAAAAACTCAAAGGCAAGGACTATCTTATACTTTCCATAATGTTCCTTTTGCCTATGTTCCCCGACGATGTTTTGTGTTTCGTGGCGGGGCTTTCCTCGATGACCTGGAAATACTTCTGCGTTATGATTACAATTACACGCGCGATTTCCGCCGTTACCACTGCGTATTCGTTCGAACTTATTCCCTTTACGACCTGGTGGGGGATACTTATATGGGCGATACTCGCCGCGCTGATAGCACTTGCCTTTTGGCTAGTCATAAAATACTCCGATAAAATCGATGCTTTTATCAAGTCGAAATTCAAAATGAAGCGCAACGATTGAACTTTTTACGCGGCTGAAAATCCGCTATAAATAAATAAAAAAATATTTTTATTTTAATTCATAAATTCGCTTGATTTTATAATTTATTTTGATACAATGGTATATGAGGAAATTTGGCAATCAGGAGAATTTATGGATAAGATTAGCTTATTGCAATCGCGCAGACAACAGCTTATCGAAGCAGGTAAAAATGTCCGCGCGGACATATGTTCGCTTATCGATAAGGACAGCTTTGTGGAGCTATCCTGTTATAGCTTTTCCAAAAACGAATATTACGGCGAGGACGCTCAGGGCGAGGGTGTAGTCACAGGATTTGCAACAATCGGTGACTATCCCTTTTATATTGTCGCCCAAAACGCCGCCGTGCTTTCGGGCGGAATCAGCAAGGCGAACTGTGAAAAGATTGAAAAGTGTTTGAACCAGGCTGAAAAGTCATCTACTCCCGTAATCTGGCTGCTGTCCTCTCTCGGCGTACAACTGGGCGAGGGCATAGGCGCGCTTGAAGGGCTTGCGGCTTTGATTCTTAAATCGTCGCAGCTTAAAGGTAGCGTGCCGCAGTACTTAATCGTGAACGGAGAGGTCTATGGACAGCTTGCCGTGCTCGCGGGGATTTGCGACTTTACGTATTTCGTCGATAAGAAAAGCGCGCTTGCGCCGTCAAGTCCGCTTGTTATTTCCGCAAAAAGCGGGGTAAATCTTTCGAAATTCGACATAGGCGGCGCTGCCGCCCTCAAAAACGCAAATATCGCGACCTTTACCGTCAAGGACTTTGGCGAAATCAAAAACAGCATCGCCGCAATCAACGAAATTATAACCCGCCCCGTCATAGACGGCGGGGAAATTAACGCATGCGTTGCAGAACTTGACGCAAAAGCCGACCGCAAAAACCTTTTGAAAATTTTTGACGAGAATACGGCAATAGAACTTGGCTCGGGCTATTCCCCCGAAATAGGCTGCTATCTTGCGAGAGTGGGCGGCATAGCCGTAGCGGTTGCAATATTTTCAGAGGGCGACGGAGTGGAACTAAACGCGCTGAACGTGAGAAAAATAAGAGATTTTGCGGAATTTGCAAGCTGTTACGAACTTCCGTATGTTACTTTTGTAAACACGCTGGGTATCAAAGCGGACATTCCCACCAACGATAGCCTTGTATTAAAGGAAATCGGTGAATACGTTTCCATACTCGACTGCATAGACGCGGCGAAAATTTCCGTGGTTTACGGTAAAGCTATCGGACTGGGATATACGCTGTTTGCGGCGAAGTCAATGGGTTATGATTACAGCTATGCGTTTGCAAACGCCAAAATCGCGTTGTTTGACGGCGCACAGGGCGCGGAAATTGAATTTTCCGCCGACGGTAAAGCCGATAAGGCAAAACTTGCGGAGAAATATTCGGACGAAAATTCCGACCCTTTCAACGCTGCCCAAGGCGGATATATTGACAACATAATTCAGCCCGCGTTTGCAAGGCAATATCTTTTCGCGTCGCTGCAAATGCTGTTGAAGTGAGGAACAGATGCTGAACAGTTTGTTGGAAATCGTCCCGGGAACGGGCGATAAGGCGGGAAATTATTATTTCGACAACATGGGCGAACCTTTTGTTTACGCATTGATAGGTTTCGTTATTGTCTTTATCGGAATAGTAATTATCATCGCCGTGATTTGGCTTTTGGGGCTTTTAATGCGTAAAACGAACAATTTCGCATTTCTGACCCAAAGGAAGAACAGGAAAGAACCGGAAAAAGAGCGTATTACGCCTTCCGACGCCGCCGAAGGGGACAATGACGTGCCCGACGAAGTAAAAGCGGCGATAATCGCGGCAATTATGGCGTATTACGAAACGTCAAAACCGCAATGCGAATTTAAAGTCAAAAGAATAAAGAGGCTGTAAGGAGAATAAATTATGCGAAATTTTGTAGTGACTATCGACGGTAAAAGCTATCAGGTAGGTGTTGAGGAGGTAGGCGAAAGCGCAGAGGTTAAAAATATTGCGCCCGTTGCCGAGCCCGTAAAGGCTCAGCCCGTAAAATCCGCCGCGCCCCAAAGCGGCGAAAAGATTTTATCGCCGTTTCCCGGACTTATTAAAAATTTAGTAGTTGCCGACGGTGCGGCTGTCAAAAAAGACCAGCCCATAATCGTTCTGGAAGCAATGAAAATGGATAACGAAATTACCGCTCCCTGTGACGGTAAAATTACTTTCAACGTAGCAAAGGGCGCAAACGTCGAAACGAACACACTTCTTGCGGTGATTTGCTGAGCGGAGGAAATATGCAAAGTTTACTTGCAGTGGACTTTGGTGGAATTTTCGGCGGACTGTACGAGCAAATGGGCTTTATGCAGGGAAGCTGGCAGAACTATGTGATGATTTTAATATCGCTTGTTCTGATATATCTTGCCATTGTCAAGGGATTCGAGCCGATGCTGTTGTTGCCCATTGCATTCGGAATGTTGCTTATAAACATTCCCGGGGCTGAGCACGTTCTTTGGGGCGAACATCCCGAGGGAAATACTTCTTACGACGCCGTATATCCCGAAACGCGCGGGCTGTTGTGGTATTTGTACTTCGGCGTTGACAAGGTAATTTATCCGCCTTTGATATTCCTCGGTATAGGAGCTATGACCGACTTCGGACCCTTAATAGCAAACCCCAAAAGCATGCTTATCGGCGCGGGTGCGCAGCTCGGCATATTCATAGCGTTCATTCTTGCGATACTTTTCGGTTTTTCCGTCGCGGCTGCGGCGGCAATAGCTATAATAGGCGGCGCGGACGGACCTACGGCAATTCTTGTAACCACGCGTCTTGCGTCGGACCTTTTGCCTATGATAGCCATTGCGGCTTATTCGTATATGGCTCTTATTCCGCTGATACAGAAGCCGCTAATGAAACTTTTGACGACCAAAAAGGAGAGAACTATTCGTATGAAGCCTCTTCGCCAGGTCAGCAAACTTGAAAAAATCCTCTTTCCAATCGTCGTAACTTTGGTTATGGGCATAATTCTGCCCGATTCCATAGCGTTGCTCGGTATGCTTATGCTGGGCAATTTAATGAAAGAGTCGGGCGTTGTGGATAGACTCTCCACGCAGGCGCAGAACGGACTTATGAATACAATTACGATTTTCCTCGGCGTATCCGTAGGTTGCAAGGCGAAGGGAGAGCTGTTTTTACAAATCGAAACCGTTGAAATTATTTTAATAGGCTTGTTCGCTTTTATCATGGGTACGATAGGCGGCTTGCTCGTGGCAAAGCTGATGTGCAAAATTACAAAGGGTCAGATAAATCCCTTGATAGGCTCTGCGGGCGTTTCCGCCGTGCCTATGGCAGCGAGAATTTCGGAGGATATGGGGCGTAAGTACGACCCGCAAAACCACTTGTTGATGCACGCCATGGGTCCGAATGTTGCGGGCGTTATCGGTTCTGCGATAGCCGCGGGCATATTGCTTGCATGCTTCGGCAAGTATTCTGACGGCTCGGCGCTGCAATCGGCAATTCAGACATTGACTGCTATGGTATAACGGAGAAATTATGGAAGGTAAAAAAGTTTTAATTACAGATACAATTTTGCGCGACGCGCACCAATCTCACGCCGCAACGAGAATGAAATTCGAAGAAATGGAGCCCATGCTCGAACTTTTGGACGATATAGGTTACTATTCTTTGGAAGCGTGGGGCGGCGCAACGTTCGATTCTTGTTTGAGATTTTTGAACGAGGACCCGTGGGACAGACTTCGGAACCTCAAAAAACATTTAAAAAAGACGCCCATTCAAATGTTATTGCGCGGTCAGAACCTGCTGGGTTACAGGCATTATGCGGACGACGTCGTTGATAAATTTGTTGAAAAATCTATCGAAAACGGAGTGGGGGTGATTAGGCTTTTCGACGCGCTGAACGACCCGAGAAACCTTAAAGCCTCGATAAACGCAATAAAAAAGTACGGCAGCGGCGGAAAATGCGTGTGCGAATGTGCGATTTCATACACGACCAGCCCAGTACATACGACGGAATATTTTGTTAATCTTGCAAAGCAGTTCGAGGATATGGGCGCGGACAATATCTGCATAAAAGATATGGCGAATTTGCTTTTGCCTTTCACCGCGTACGAGCTGGTTAAGGAATTAAAGGCAAAACTCCGTTCCGAAACAAAGGTGCATCTGCATACCCATAACACGACGGGTACGGGCGACATGATAAACCTTATGGCGATTCAGGCGGGGGTAGATATTGTTGACTGCGCGCTGTCGCCCCTCGGAAACGGAACATCCAATCCCGCAACCGAACCGCTTGTCGCGGCACTTAAAGGCACGCCTTACGACACGGGAATAGATATACAGAAACTTTTACCCGCGGTAAACCACTTCAAAAAAGTCGCGGCAAGGCTTGAAAAAGACGGTTTCCTCAACCCTAAGGTTAGGTCAATCGATATAAATACTCTGATTTATCAGGTGCCCGGCGGAATGCTTTCGAACCTTATGAGCCAGCTGAAACAGGCAGGCAAGGAGGAAAAACTTGCGGAATGTCTTGCCGAAGTGCCCGTCGTCAGAAAGGACTGCGGATATCCGCCTTTGGTAACCCCGTCAAGCCAGATTGTGGGAACGCAAGCCGTTTGGAACGTTTTGAACGGAAGATATAAGACTATAACCGCCCAATTCAAGGATTTGATTTTAGGTAAATACGGGCAGGTGCTGGGCGAAAAAAATAAAGAAATCGAAAAAATGTGCACGGCGCACGGCGAAAAGATAATAACTTGCCGCCCCGCGGATTTGATTGCCGACGAATTTGATTCGCTAACAAAAACGGTCAAGGAAATGGGCTATTATACGAAAGAAGAAGATGTTCTGTCGTATGCGCTCTTCCCCGAAGTTTCGACAAATTTCTTTAAATGGCGTAAGGCGAAGGATACGGGCGTTGACAGCGATATGGCTAAAAACCCCGACAGGGTTTATCCCGTATAAAAAATGAAACGGCGTGGACATCAGTTCACGCCGTAAGGTTTATTATGAAAAGAGTTGCGGTCATAGGCGCGGGCGCTGCCGGACTTATGGCGGCGTATGCCGCCGCAAGAAACGGCAACGACGTAACGGTATTTGAAAAAAACGAAAAATGCGGCAAAAAAATCTATATAACGGGCAAGGGGAGATGCAATCTTACCCATGACTGCGACGAGCGTGAATTTTTGCAAAACGTCGTTTCCAACCCGAAATTTCTGACGGGCGCAATTTACGCTTTTTCTCCCGCCGAAACGGTAAGATTTTTCGAGGAAGGCGGTTTAAAGCTGAAAACCGAGCGCGGGGCAAGGATTTTTCCCGCTTCGGATAAAGCCAGCGACGTCACAAAATGCCTTGAAAACTATTGTAAAAATGTCGGAGTAAGCTTTAAATTCAACGAACAGGTAACAAAAATCGACATTTTACATAGTACTGTGTCACACATAATTACGGAAAATGGCGAATATAATTTTGATTGTGCCGTCGTTTGTACGGGTGGTGTAAGTTATTCGTCAACAGGCTCTACGGGCGACGGATACGGTTTTGCAAGGGCTGCGGGCCACGAAATCGTTACTCTTAAACCCGGGCTTTGCGGGCTTGATTTAAAGGGAACATATTTTAAAGATTTGCAGGGTTTGTCGCTGAAAAACGTTGGATTAAGCGTTTATTACGGCGATAAATGCATTAAAAGCTTATTCGGCGAAATGCTTTTTACACATTACGGCATTTCCGGTCCCGTCGTTTTGTCGGCTTCCAGTCTTATCAACCGTCTTGATTTGTCTCAGGTTAAGCTTGTTCTCGATTTAAAACCCGCGCTTTCCGACGACCAGCTGAATAAACGCATTTTGCGTGACTTTGACGAATATAAAAATAAATCTTTATATAATTGTTTAAAAGAACTTCTGCCGTCGGCTTTAATACCCGTGATACTCGACAGAAGCAGCGTTGACGGGGAGAAAAAGGTTAATTCCGTTACCAAAACGGAGCGCATGAACATATTGACATGCGTTAAGAAATTTGATATGCTTGTATCGTCCTTGCGTGGGTTTGACGAAGCCATAATAACCTGCGGCGGGGTTGACGTTAAGCAAATCGACCCTAAGACAATGGAAAGCAAACTTGTAAAAGGACTGTATTTTTGCGGCGAAGTGCTTGACGTTGACGCGTTCACGGGCGGTTTTAATTTGCAAATCGCCTTTTCCACAGGATTTGCCGCAGGCAACGCAATAAAATAGCGCAATTTTTACTCGGCTGTCCGCCATAGACGCAAAAGTTTGATTTAATCAAATGCGGAAGAATACGCGGAATATCACGCGGTTGATTTTAATTAAAATTTTTTTGCGAATTTAAGCTACGGTAAAGTTTAAGTCATTATAGATTAAGGTTATTATTATAATATGATAGCAATCAGAGGGGCAACGACGGTTGACGGCGACCGCCCGCAATTCATAAAGGACGTCGTAAAAGAGCTGTTGGAAGAAATTTTCAAACGCAACGGGCTGACGGAAGAAAACGCGGTCTGCATGCTGTTTTCAAACACTTCGGATTTACATTCTTTGTACCCCGCGAAAGCGGCGCGTGAAGCGGGCTTTTTCGGCTGTCCGATGTATTCCTCGCTCGAACCCGAAATGGAAGGCGCGCTTGAAAAGTGCATAAGGGTTATGGTGCTTGCCGAAGGGCAAAAACCGCCCGTACATGTTTATCTGAGGGGAGCAAAAGCGCTCCGCGCGGATTTGAGCGGAATTTATAACGTCGCCATTGACGGTCCTGCGGGTAGCGGAAAAAGTACAATTTCAAAGATATTAGGCAAAAAATTGAACATTTTGTGCCTCGATACGGGCGCAATGTACCGCGCTTGCGCCTTAAAATGCCTATGGTCGGGCGTACCCGCGGACGATGAAACCTGCGTTTCACGGATAATCGAAAATATCGATTTGACTGTCAAATACGAAAACGGCGAACAGAAAACCATGCTCGACGGCAAAGACGTTTCTGCGGAAATCCGTCGCCCCGAAATTTCCATGCTTGCCTCTAAGGTTTCCGCGCTCGGTTGCGTGCGCGAGAAAATGGTCGGGTTACAGCGCAAAATTGCCGCAGAAACAAGCTGTATTCTCGACGGCAGAGATATAGGCACGAACGTTCTGCCCAACGCTGGGTTTAAATTCTATCTGACGGCTTCGCCCGAAGTCCGCGCTCGGCGCAGATGCGAGGAGAACAGGCAGAAAGGCTTTGATACTCCTTATGAAGAAATTCTCGAAGAGATAAAAAAGCGCGATTTTCAGGATAAAACACGCAAAATCGCACCTTTGAAACAGGCGGACGACGCAATTTTGGTGGATTCTTCGGAAATGAGTATAGACGAAGTCGTGCGGTTTATGGAAAGTAAAATACAGGAAAAGATATAATGGAAGCAAACAAAACGGATAAAAAAAGCGGTAAAAAAGATAAAAAAGGCCGCACCAAGCTTGAAAAATGGTTTATAACCATGAAGCGCGTCCACGCTGTATTCATGCGACCTTTTTTCCCGTTTACAAAGCTTGGACATACCGAAAATTTCAACGACAGGGCGTATATCATAGTCGGCAACCACCGAAGCGTGCTGGACGTAGTTCCCGCGGCGCTTTGCACGGACAATCCCGTGCATTATATGGCTAAAAAGGAGCTTGCCGAAAAAAGAATAGGCAGGTGGTTCACAAGGAAATGCGAATGTATCCTTGTCAGCCGCGACGGTACGGACGTCCGCGCCGTTATGCAGGCGATGAAGTATCTTAAAAACGGTGAAAACGTGTGTATATTTCCCGAGGGCACACGCAACACGACCGAGGACGTTTTTCTGCCGTTCAAAAGCGGTGCGGCGGCGCTTTCCATAAAGACGAAAACGCCCATAATTCCCATGCTTCAATATACGAAAATCAAGGCGTTTAAAAGGTCGTATATCTACTTCGGCGAACCGTTTGAATTTACCGATTTTTACGATAAAAAGCTTACCGACGAGGACATTAAAGCTGCCGACGAACAGCTAAAACTTCATATGCTCGAAATTTTCGATATTTTAAAGGAATATGTTTTGAATCTTAAAAAGAAATGAATATCTTGGTGGCTGAACACAGCGGTTTTTGCAAGGGCGTGAAGTTTGCGGTAGATACCGCCATGACGATAGAAAATTCGAATACTTATGTTTTGGGCGAAATTATCCATAATGCCGACGTCGTAAAGGCGATAGCCGAAAGAGGGATAAAGGTCGTGCAAAGCCTCGGCGAAATCCCCGGCGGTGCTACCGTTATATTCCGTTCGCACGGAGTGCCGGAAAATTTTTATTCGGAATGTGAAAGGCGCGGGATAAAGGTCGTGGACTGCACCTGCGGATTCGTAAAAAGGACGCAGAAAATAGTAAAAGAACAATATGCGCTCGGCAGGCAGATTGTGATAGTGGGTGAGCCGGGGCATCCCGAAGTAGAGGGCTTGACGGGTTGGTGTGATAAAAGCGCCGTTATTATAAACGACGAAAACAAAATTCCGCCCGAAATATCTTCAAAAGACCTTTCGGTGGTGTGCCAGACTACCTTTTCGGCTGAAAAATTTGAAAAAATAATAAAAAATATTAAAAAAGTCTGTGAAAAAACAGTTGCTGTTTTCAAGACGATTTGCTATACTACTATCGTACGGCAAAATGAAGTAGAGGAACTTTCGCAAAAGTGCGAAGCTATGCTTGTAATAGGCGGGCTGAACAGCAGCAACACCAACAAGCTTTACGAGCTGGCTTCAAAACATTGCGGGAACGTTTTCAGGCTTGCTTCTTCTGCCGATTTGGATTTTTCCACATTAAAAAATTTTAAAAGTGTAGGTATTGCTTCGGGGGCGTCAACCCCGAATGCGCAAACCCGGGAGGTTCTCTTAAAGATGGCAGAAAATACAGAAGGTAAGGCAACTAACACTATGGAAGAGGTAGTTGCTCAGATGGACAGCGAGCCGAAGCAGCCGTATAAGAAAGGTCAGATTGTGGTCGCGACTATTTCTCAGGCAACGGACGAGGGATTGATGGTTCTTTTGCCCGGCGCGAAGAAAGAAATCGCTATAAGCAAGGAAGACCTTGACTGTGAAGAATACAACGCGGCGGATTACTTCGAAAAGATAGGCGATAATATCGATTTGCTTGTCGTCGAGCCCAGGCCTAACCTTAAACTTTCGCAGAAAATGATAAGACTGTTGCGGGAGGAGGAATCCAAGATTGCCGAAATTTCGGCGGGCAAGGAATTTACCGTAACCTGCACAGGCTTCAACAAGGGCGGTCTTGTAGCCGCTTTGGGAACCTATTCCGTATTTGTACCCGCAAAAGAAATCCGTCCGGGATTCGTAAAGGACCTTACAAAGTACGAGGGCAAGACTTTAAGGCTTCGCGCTTTGGAAATCAAGGATAAGGGCAGGAAAGAAATTATAGCTTCTCAGCGCGAAATTCTTCAAGAAGAGCGCGATGCGAGAGACGCGGCAAGAAAAGCTAAGGAAGATGAATTTTTCGCGAACATCGCAGAGGGCGACGTCGTTGAAGGCAAGGTTGAAAGAGCTACAAACTTCGGCGCTTTCGTTTCCGTAAACGGGTTCGATTGTCTTGCACACATTTCCGATTTGGCATGGACGGGCGTGCGCAACGTGACCGACGTTCTTGAAATAGGCAAAACGTACCAATTCAAAGTTTTGAAAGTAGATGCCGAAAACAGAAAGGTATCCATAGGCTATAAACAGCTTCAACCCCAGCCTTGGGACCTTGTGGCGGAAAAATATGCCGAGGGCGAAACCGTTCACGGCAAGGTCGTAAGAATTGTTCCTTTTGGAGCTTTCGTTGAAGTTGAAAAGGGAATCGACGGTCTTGTGCATGTTTCCCAGATAAGCAACGAGAGGATAGAAACTCCCGCGGCGGTTCTCAACGTCGGCGACGAAGTTGACGCCAAAATCGTTGCAATAGACCCTGTGGCAAGAAAGATGAATCTTTCCATAAAGGCATTATTGCCCGAGGGCGAAAGAAGAAAACCCCGCAGAACCGAAGGCGAAGACGGTGAAAAACCCGAACGCCGTTCCCGCGCACCCAGAAGGGCTAATGACGACGAGTTTTCCGACTGGTCGGACAGCGGCAGCGGTTCGGTAGGAATTTCCATAGGCGATATCATTGCAAACGCCCAGAAAAACAACAAATAAACTTTATCGGTTAAATCGGACTACGCGTGAAAACGCGTAGTCTTTTTTGTGTTTTAGGTTATTTTGCGCTTTTCTTTCGCTTATTGAATGACCGTTGAATATGGGCGTTCATTGACCCTTTTTGTCATACCGAGGACTTTGTCCGAGAGTATCCCATTTCCCCAAACGGCCATACCGAGGGCGAATGCCCGAGCGTATCCCCATGGGCATAGCGGTAAAGCGAGGGGATTCCCTCGTCGCAAGCGTCTCGGAATGACGGGTTAAAGGGGGCGGTTCAATACCCCTTCTGTCATACCGAGGGCGCAGCCCGAGTGTATCCCTATGGGCATAGCGGTAAAGCGAGGGGATTCCCTCGTCGCAAGCGGCTCGGAATGACGGGTTAAAGGGGGCGGCTCATTCACCACTTCGTCATACCGAAGGCGCAGCCCGAGCGTATCACATTTAAGAATGACAAAAGCGGGGGCTGATAAAATCAGCCCCCGCCCGATGTCCAACCGTATCTTTACATCCCTGTCGGATACGGATATGCAATGCGGCATACCCTTGCCAGTGATACCGCGTCGCTTTTTGATTAAATGGGCATTTCAGCCCGTTTTCTGCATCGTTTGTCCCGAACGTTGCGGAAAGTAATGGATTAATGAGGTTAGGGAGTAGGCATTTCAGGAATATCTGAAACACCTGTTTCAGTCAAGAGCAACGTGACCTTATAACTGCCATCCGGCTGCTTTTCCGCCTTACCTTCTGTTGTAAATCCTTCTTGGGTTGTTGTTTTAGCAGCAACACCATTTTCAACTGCTTTAACTTCCATATTGGAAAGCTCACCGCTTTTGGAAGTTATAGCCGTCACAGTCCATGCCCTGATGTTATCCTTAGTGGGTTCAGCCCAAAGAGTTGCATCATTGGTTTTGTCAAGCAGATAAACAACGGCTGCACCGCGGACGACACGTACATTGGCAGATTCAACATTCTTTTCTGCATTGCTTAAAGCTCCAACGAAAAGGGGAACCGCAATGGCGGTAAGTACGGCAATGATAGCTACAACTATCAGAAGTTCTGCAAGAGTGAAACCTTTCTTGCTTTTGAATTTTTGCATTGTTTTTTTACTCCTTTAAATCATGATTTTTTATATAATTACCGTGGGACGTAACGGCAAAAATACCCCTTTTATGCCCCCTGGCAGGGCCTGGAAAATGTTCATCTATTAGCATAATAGATGAACAAAATTCCAAATCTGGAAAGGCAAAAACCTTGATTTTGGGAGAAAAATCGATAAAAAATAAAAAAATATCGTCAAAATGCTTGACGATAAATGGTAAAAATGTTATTGTATATACAGAAAGTGTTCATCTATTATGCTAATAGATGAACAAAATCGGCGGCAAATTTGTTGCCGATTTTTTGTTTTTTATGGGAATTTTTTGCGTTTTTTATATCAAAAACGCTATTTTTAGCCCATTATACAGGGGATACGCTCGGGCGCTTCGCCCTCGGTATGACGTAAGTAATGAACCGCTCATTTTTAACTGTCATTCCGAGCCGCTTGCGGCGAGGGAATCCCCCTGTTTTACCGTAACGCCATTGAAGATACACTCGGGCTTGCGCCCTCGGTATGACATAATAGAGAGAGCATTATGGAAAAAGTGGACACTCGGCTTCGCCCTCGGTAATAACAAAAAAGGAATAGCGGGCTACGCCGAACCGCCTTGGTAGGAAAAAGGCTATACATATTATAGAGAATTACGAAAATATTTCTTCGGGCGGTTTAATCTGCCTTTTGCGTGGGTATTAAATAACTGTTATAAACATCGGAGGCATTAAAATGCAAAAACAGGGGAACATAAAAATTTCAAGCGAAAACATGATGCCGATAATAAAAAAATGGCTGTATTCGGACAAGGATATATTCCTTCGCGAAATAGTGGCCAACGGCGTTGACGCTATTACCAAATATAAAAAGCTTGTGTCTATGAACGAAGCGCAAGAGGACGGTAACGGTTATTGGATTAAAATTTTCGTGGATAAAAAGGCTAAAACCTTGACGGTCGAGGACAACGGTATAGGAATGACCGCCGAAGAAGTGGAAAATTACATTACCCAAATAGCCTTTTCGGGCGCTTCCGACTTCCTTGAAAAATACGAAAAGGCAGGCGGCGACGGAATTATAGGGCATTTCGGTTTGGGATTCTATTCGGTTTATATGGTTTCCGAAAATGTGGAAATAATTACGAAATCCTATAAGGACGAGCCCGCCGTGCATTGGGAAAGCGACGGAAATTCAACTTATACCATAGAAGAATCGGATAAAGCCGAGCGCGGCACAAAGATAATAATGCACATTGCCGCGGAAGAAAAAGAATTTCTTGAAGAGGGCAACATAAAAAATCTTGTCAGAAAATATTGCTCTTTCATGCCATACAATATTTATTTCAACTTCAAAGGCGACGGAAAGGACGAGCCGCTTAACACCACCGAACCTTTGTATATAAAAGCGCCCAAGGACTGCAAGGACGAGGATTACAAAAAATTCTATACCGACACTTTCATGGATTACAACGAGCCCATTTTCTGGGTTCACCTGAATATGGATTATCCTTTCAAAGTCAAGGGTATTTTATACTTCCCGAAAGTAAGGAATAAGTTGGAGCTTGAACGGGGAAAGGTCAAATTGTATTGTAACCAAGTGTTCATAGCGGACAACATAAAGGAAGTCATTCCCGAATTTTTAATGCTTCTGAACGGTGTTATCGACTGCCCCGACATTCCGCTTAACGTATCGCGCAGCTTCCTGCAAAACGATAAACAGGTGCAGAAGATAAGCAAGCATATAACCAAAAAGGTCGCGGACAAGCTTATATCTCTGTTCAAAACCGACAGACAGAAATTCGAAAGCTGTTGGGGCGATATAGCAAACTTTATCAAATTCGGTTGCATAAAGGACAATGAATTTTACGATAAGGTCAAGGAAATCATTATATATAAGGATATAAACGGCAAATATCTGAGCTTGCCGGAACTTATGCCCGAAAATACCGCGGAGAAAACCGAAGAAGAAAATGAAACGGAAAGCCCCGAAAAATCCGAAGGCGAAACGAATGAAAATAAAGACGATAAGAAGGAAATAAAACCGAAAACGGTTTATTATGTATCTGACGAAGAACAGCAGGCGCAGTATATAAAACTTTTCAAAGACCAGAACCTCGACGCAATATCCTGCGACACCTTTATCGACCCGCATTTTTTAAGCTTCCTCGAATACAAAGCGCCCGATAAAATCAAGTTTATGCGCATAGACGCGGATATAGACGGGGCGCTGAAAGCCGAGGATAGCCAAAACGACGAAGTTATCATAGACATTTTTAAGAATGCTCTCGGCAACGATAAAATTACAATCAAGACAGAAAAACTGAAAAATTCCGAAGTCCCCGCTGTAATTGTCGTTGACGAATATATGAGAAGATACACAGAAATGGGTCAGTTTTACGGGATGAGCGACGGCGGACTGAACAAGACGGTAATCGTCAACACCGCAAGCCCCGTAATAGAAAAGCTTAAACTTCTTGACGGCGACAAGCAGAAATTCGTGGCAGGTTACGTTTATTCGCTGGCGCTTGCTTCTTTCAAGAAACTTTCGCCCGACGAACAGGAAAAATTCAACGCCGACTGCGTAAAGCTTTTATCGGATTATGTTAAATAAACCGTTGCAATAAATATAATCGCATATTTTATAACCTGGACGTTATTTACAAGCATTTATGGCGTGTTTCAGCCCCCGAAGTTGCTTCGGGGGCTGAATTTTTTGATTTTTGTAAAAATTTTCAATTCGGTATTGAAATTATATCCATAATATGGTAAAATATAATAGATGTGAAAGGTGAGAAGTCTCAAAAATCCCTGTTCGACAGATTTCATAGCGGAAAGGAATATAAAGCGTACGGGTTTTTCGGCTGTCACAGAGCGGGAGATGGAAAATACGTTTTCCGCGTCTGGGCGCCTCATGCCGAAAGCGTTTTATTGGAAGGGTCGTTCAACGGCTTTACCGGACAGAAAATGAAAAGACTTTCCGACGGTGAATGTTTCGGATTGACTTTATCCGCCAAAAGCGGGGACAAATACCTTTACAGAATACTGACCCGTGACGGCAGGGAACTTTTGAAATGCGACCCTTACTCATTCCTATACGATATGCGGGGAGAGCCGTGTTCTGTCGTCTATGATTTGCCCGAACCTGCCGAATATAAGCCGATTTTTGAAAAATCAAGCTATTCAGAGCCGATAAATATCTATGAAGTAAACCTGCTTTCATGGAAAAGGCGGGCGGACGGCGGCTATCTCGGCTATTCAGGGCTTGAAAAGGAACTTGTGCCCTACGTGAAGAAAATGGGCTATACCCACGTGGAGTTTATGCCCGTCACGGAATTTCCCTACGACGGCTCGTGGGGGTATCAGGTAACGGGATATTTCTGTCCTACGTCGCGGCTTGGCGCACCCGAAGAATTTCAAAGCCTTATAAACGCCTTTCATGCAGAGGGAATAAAGGTAATAATCGACTGGGTGCCCGCGCATTTTCCCAAAGACGATTTCGGGCTGTACGAATTTGACGGCGAGCCGCTTTATGAATCCCCTTTGTGGGACAGAATGGAACTCGGCGGCTGGGGAACGCGCAGATTCGATTTCGGCAGAGGGGAGATTGACAGCTTTTTACTTTCAAGCGCATACCTGTTTTTCGACATATACAGGGTTGACGGATTGCGGGTTGACGCCGTCGCTTCGATGCTTTACCTCGATTACGACAGAAAAAACGGAGATTTTACTCCAAACATATACGGCGACAACCGTAATTTGCAGGCGATAGAATTTTTGAAAAAATTTAACGCGGTTATAAAGAAAGACTTTCCGGGAGCTTTAACGGTGGCGGAAGAATCCACCGCGTTCGCAGGCGTAACCAAAAGCGTGGAAGAGGGCGGGCTCGGCTTCGACTTCAAATGGAATTTGGGCTGGATGAACGATACCCTGTTCTATTGCAGGCAGGACCCGTATTTCAGAAACCATCACCACGAAAAACTGACCTTTTCGCTTATGTACGCCTTTTCTGAGAGATATATTCTTCCCCTTTCCCACGACGAAGTAGTGCACGTGAAAGGCTCTATTTTAAACAAAATGTGGGGGGAATATGCCGATAAATTTTCGGGCGAGAGGTTGTTGCTTGCCTATATGTACGCGCACCCCGGCAAAAAACTGTGTTTTATGGGCTACGAAGTTGCGCAGTTTACTGAATGGAATTATAATTCGGGCGTGGAGTTTTTTCTGAAAAAATTCGAAAAACACGCAAAAATGACCGTATTCGTACGTTTTCTTAACGTATTTTATAAGAGTTGCAGAGCTTTATATGAGTCCGACGACAGTTGGAAGGGCTTTGAATGGATTTCCGTTGACGACAAATTCAACAATTTTCTCGCTTTTTACAGATACTCCGCCGACGGAAACGCGCTGATTTGCGCGGCTAATTTTTCGGGCGTCGATTTATTCGGCTACGAAATTGGAGTTGAGCGCGGAAAGTACAAGATTGTCCTTAACACCGACGATAAACGGTTCGGGGGTGCGGGAAAGCTGAAAAAAAGAATTTTTGTCGCCCGCAATAATAAGGCAAGCCGCGGTAAAGGCTACGCTTTATATTTGGACATACCGAGGCTGACTTGTATGTATATGATAAAAGTAAAATAAATGGGGGAATACCGCAATGCTAAGAAAAAAGGAATGTGTCGCAATGCTGCTTGCCGGCGGACAGGGGTCAAGGCTGTACGCATTAACAAGCAATATTGCCAAACCCGCTGTGTCTTTCGGGTCAAAATACAGGATTATAGACTTTCCGCTGTCCAACTGCATAAATTCGGGCATAGATACGGTGGGCGTTCTCACGCAATATCAGCCTCTCGTTCTCAATGAGTACGTCGGCAACGGACAGCCCTGGGACCTTGACAGGACTTTCGGCGGCGTTCATATTCTTTCGCCCTACGAAGCCAAGACTGATACTTCGTGGTATAAGGGCACGGCTAACGCCATTTATCAGAATATACGGTTCATAAAGATGTACGACCCCGAATACGTACTGATTCTGTCGGGCGACCACATCTATAAAATGGACTACAATAAAATGCTCAACGCGCACAAGGCGGCAAAGGCGGACTGCACTATCGCGTGTATGCAAGTTCCCATAAAAGAGGCTTCGAGGTTCGGCATATTAAATACCAACGCCGACGGTTCGATTTACGAATTTGAAGAAAAGCCCAAAAAACCGAAGAGCGACCTCGCCTCCATGGGTATATATATTTTCACGGCTGAAAAGCTGTTCAAGTACCTTGAAGAGGACGACAAAGACCCTTCTTCCGAAAAGGACTTCGGAAAAAATATTCTGCCGAAGATGCTTGCAGCGGGCGAAAGAATGTTTTCGTACCGCTTCGAGGGCTATTGGAAGGACGTAGGAACGATTACATCGCTGTGGGAAGCGAATATGGATTTGCTCGGAGTTGTGCCCAACTTCGAACTTACGGACAGGGAAAACGTTATACATTCACGTAGCCCTCTCGCGCCGCCTGCATATGTGGAGGGGGAAGTTATAAATTCCATAGTCGCTACGGGTTGTGAGGTAGAAGGCAAAGTTTCCAATTCCGTAATAGGAACAAACTGCACTATCGAAAAGGGCGCGGAAGTCAACGACAGCGTGCTTATGGGCAACATTACGGTGAAATCGGGCGCGAAAATCAATTATTCGATTATAGACGAGGACGTAACCATATGCGAAAAAGCCGTAATCGGCGCGGCAAGGGAAGATGCGGAAAAGATTGAAAGCAAGACGTCGGGCATAACCGTACTCGGCAGGGGCATATCTGTCGGCAAAGGCGCAAAAGTGCCCGCAGGCGAAATAGTGGATAGAAACGTATAGGGGGTTAAGTGATGGTTTCCACAGTAGGCGTTATTTTTTCAAGTATAAACGAAGAAGACATCCCCGAGCTGACCAAAGTCCGCTCGACGGGTTCTATTCCTTTCGGCGGAAGATACCGTCTTGTTGATTTTGCGCTTTCGAATATGGTCAACTCGGGTATAACTACCGTCGGAATGATAACCAAAAACAACTACCAGTCGCTTATGGACCATCTCGGTTCGGGCAAATATTGGGACCTTGCGAGAAAGGAGGGAGGTTTGATTTTACTTCCCCCGTACAGCGGCGAAACCGAAACTCTGTATAAGAACCGCCTCGAAGCGTTGAAAGGGGCGACTTCGTTCATAAAAAAAGCCAACGAGGATTTCGTCATTCTCGCAGACAGCGACGCCGTTTATAAACTCGATTACAGCAAAGTAATAGAGGCGCACATAAAAAACAACGCGGATATTACCCTTGTTTATCACGAGCACGAAATCGAACGGTCACATTATTATATTGTTCTCGAAACAGATAAAAACGACAAAATAACAGACGTACAGATTAACCCTACTGCTGGCGGCGTACAAAAGCACTATATGAACGTAATGGTAGCGCGTACTTCTTTCCTTTTAAGGACGATACAGAACGCTTTCCAGCATGGCTATACAAGCTTCGGCAGGGACATTTTAAGTCCGGGAGTTAAAATGTACAATCTGTATGCTTATAAATTCGACGGTTATTATGCCAACATAAATTCCCTGAAAGCCTATTTCAACGCAAATATGGATTTGCTGAAAAAGGAAGTCCGCCACGAAATTTACGGCGACAGGTCGATTTATACGAAGGTCAACGACAGCGCGCCTGCCAAATTTGCCGATACCGCGGTCGTCAAAAACTCACTAGTGTCGGACGGCTGTATTATCGAGGGCACGGTTGAAAACTGCGTCCTTTTCCGCGGCGTCAAAATAGGCAAGGGCGCCGTCGTTAAAAATTGCGTGCTTATGACAGACAATATCGTAGGCGAAAACTGCAATCTTTCATACGTAGTCAGCGACAAAAATTCCGTAATACGTGACAACAGGGTGCTTGCGGGATGCGAAATCCAGCCTTATTTCATAAATAAAGGCTCGCTGATTTAAGAAAATTATCGGAGGAAGTTTATGGCTTCAAAACAAGCTGCTTCGGCAATCAAGCCCGCGGACAGAAAGAAAATCCTGTTCGTGGCGTCGGAATCAACGCCTTTTATCGCGACAGGCGGACTTGCCGAAGTCATAGGTTCTCTTTCAAAAACCCTCGCCGCGACAGACAGATATGACGTAAGGGTGGTGATACCCCTGTATTCGGACATAAAAGCCGAGTATAGGGAGCATTTCAATTACCTCGGAAATCTCTATGTGCATCTCGCCTGGCGCAACCAGTATTGCGGCGTATTCGAATATGTGCAAGAGGGCGTAACGTTCTACTTTATCGACAACGAATTTTACTTCAAACGCCCCGGCTGCTATGGATATTTCGACGACGGCGAAAGATTTGCTTTCTTCTGCAAAAGCGTACTCGAAATAATGCCTTTCCTTAATTTTTATCCCGACGTCATGCACTGTCACGACTGGCAGGCGGCGCTTGCGGCTATTTATTTAAAGACAAACTACTGTTTTAAACCCGAATATCAGTATATAAGGGCGCTTTTCACGATTCACAACATAGAGTACCAGGGGCGATATTCGCTTGATTTACTCAACGATTTATTTGATATTTTCGGCGGTTACCGCAATATTGTAGAATACAATAACTGTATCAATCTGATGAAAGGCGCCATAGAATGTTGCGAAAGGTTTTCTACGGTCAGTCCGAGATACGCGGAAGAAATCAAAAACGAATATTACGCTCACGGGCTCGACAGTATCATAAGGAATAACGAGTTTAAGCTGACGGGAATTTTAAACGGCATAGACGAAAGCTACAATCCCAAAACCGATACGCATATTTTCGCGAATTTCTCGGCGGACGATTTTTCAAACAAAGCAATATGCAAGCGTGAATTACAGAAGATGCTGAATTTGCCCGAAAAACCGCGTACGCCCATTATTTCAATGGTATCGAGACTTGTTTCCCATAAGGGATTGGACTTGGTTACGGCGGTTATAGAGGAACTGTTGCAGGACGACGTCCAGATTGTCGTTTTGGGCACGGGCGATTCGCACTTCGAAGGCTTCTTCCGGGATTTGGCTAACAGATATCCCGATAAATTCAGCGCGAACATTGTATTCAGCGGTGACTTGTCAAGAAAAATTTATTCCGGCTCGGATATTTTCCTTATGCCGTCAAAATCCGAACCGTGCGGACTGTCGCAAATGATAGCCTGCCGCTACGGAACAATACCCGTAGTCAGGGAAACGGGCGGTCTTTACGACAGCATCAAACCGTGCCAAAACGGCTATACTTTTGCAAACTACAACGCGCACGATATGCTGTATGTTATACGCGAGGCGTGTGCGGATTATCAAAACAAGGGAACTTGGGAAAAACTTATGTATAGGGCGGCAACAACCGATTTCAGTTGGATGCGTTCAGCAAAAGATTACGAAAATCTCTACTTAAATATGCTTAAAAACTAAACTATAAACCGGAGAAAATAAATGAGTAGCAGTTCAATTAACGAAAAAGAAGTCAAGGAACAGATAAACGGCAAGCTTGCAAGGTATTTCGGCGTTTCGCCTTCCGAAGCTTCGAGAGACCAGATTTATAAATCTGTCGTTATGGTGGTAAGGGATATCTTGCTGCAAAAACGTCAGGAATTTCATAATAAAGTCAAAGCTAAGCGCGCCAAAAGGGTTTATTACCTATGTATGGAATTTCTTCTCGGCCGCTCGCTTAAAAACAGTCTGTATAATCTGAATTTGGTTACCGTTTTTGAAAAGGCGGTATCTTCGTACGGACTTAAAATCGAAGATTTATACGAATCGGAACCTGACGCCGGACTCGGAAACGGTGGTTTGGGCAGGTTGGCGGCTTGTTATCTTGATGCGCTTGCAACGGGCAATTATCCCGCAATGGGATTTTCTCTCAGATACGAGTTTGGCTTATTCAAACAAAAAATAGTTGACGGCTGGCAAATAGAACTGCCGGACGTTTGGCTTCCGGGCGGAGAAGTATGGCTTACCCAAAGGACGGACAAAAATTTCATAGTACGCTTTAACGGGCAGGTGAACGAACACTGGACCGAAAGCGGGCTGCAAACAAGCTATGTCAACTGCACCGAAATCCAAGCGGTGGCGTACGACTTAATGGTATCGGGCAAAAACAGCGAAGCGGTGTCTGTTTTAAGGCTTTGGAAAGCGAAGGCGACGCAGGACTTCAACATGAAGCTGTTCTCGCAGGGGCAATACTACCAGGCGCTTACCAACGATACGGACGCAGACCTTCTGACCAAAGTTCTATATCCTTCGGACAACCACAGCGCGGGTAAATCCCTGCGGCTCAAACAGCAGTATTTCCTGTGCTCGGCGTCGATTCAGAACATAGTGGAGGACCATAAGCACAGATACGGCGATTTGCGCGATTTGCCTAAATTCGCGGCAATCCATTTGAACGATACGCATCCCGCAATGGCAATCCCCGAGCTTATGAGGATTCTTATCGATGAATATTATTACGATTGGAACCAAGCTTGGGCGATTACGACTGCGACCTGCGCATATACAAACCATACGGTGCTTGCGGAAGCGCTGGAAACCTGGAACCAGGATTTGGTGGAGAGAACGATTCCGAGAATCCATACGATTATAAAGGAAATCAACAGAAGGCTCTGCGAGGAGTTATGGACGAGATTTCCCGGCGAGTGGGCTAAAATTTCGCGTATGTCGATAATCGAGCACGACCGCATAAAGATGGCAAATTTAGCCGTATATGGCAGTCACAGCGTAAACGGAGTTTCAAAGCTACACAGCGAAATTATAAAGACGTCCATTTTTAAGGATTTTAACGACTTTACGCCGGAAAAATTCAAAAACGTCACAAACGGCATTGCGCACAGGCGTTGGCTTAATCAATCCAACCCCGAGCTTGCAGGGCTTTTGAACGAATGTATTGGCGATTCTTATATTCTGGACGCCGCAGCGCTTTCAGGATTTAAGAAATTCGAAAACGATAAATCTGTTCTGAACCGTCTTGAAGAAATAAAGCTTCTTAAAAAGAAACAATTTGCCGAATATGCAAAAAAGAAACAAGGCATAATCATAAATCCCGAAACTTTATTCGACGTGCAGGCAAAGCGCCTTCATGAGTACAAACGGCAGCTTCTCAACGTTTTGAATATAATCGACGCATACCTCGATTTCCAGGATAATCCCGATATGAACGTTCTCCCGAAAACCTATATTTTCGGCGCTAAGGCGGCGGCGGGCTACGATATGGCTAAGAAAATTATCCAGCTAATCAATTATCTCGCCGAAGAAATCAAACAAAATCCCAAAATCAATGAAAAGCTGAATGTAGTCTATATGGAAGATTATAACGTCACCATGGCAGAAAAGCTGATGCCGGCGTCTGAGATTTCCGAACAAATTTCTCTTGCTGGCAAGGAAGCAAGCGGCACGGGCAATATGAAGTTTATGATAAACGGAGCATTGACGATAGGCACGCTTGACGGGGCGAATGTTGAGATTGCCGAAGCGGTCGGTGAAGAAAATATCTTCATTTTCGGTTTAAAATCAAACGAAGTTGACGAAATTTGGCGCAACGGTTACAGTTCAAGCAAGTTCTATAACGAATCTCCCAAATTAAGAAGAATTATCGAGGCGTTGATTATAGGCTTCAACGGAATGTCCTTTGCGGAAATCGCGAATTATCTTTTGACGGGTTCACCTGTCGCCGACCCGTATATGTGTATGGCTGATTTCGCGGCTTACACAAATAAACAGCACGAAATTTCCGAAATCTACCTGAAAGATAAATTCAGATGGAATCAAATGTCGCTCAGAAATATTGCCTCCGCAGGTTACTTTTCGGCAGACAGAAGTATAAGAGAATACGCGGAAAATATATGGAATCTTAAAAGCGTAGTCCAAAGAAACGAAAACAAATAAAACATTTTAAAAGAACGTCGAGATTTACGCAAAAACAAGGCAATTTTGCCTTGTTTTTGCGTATTATGTCAGACATAATACGTAGATTTTAATGTTTTATAGTTAAAATCTACGGCTTGCGATATAAAAAGGCGACTGCAAAAACCTTAAAATTGTAAAATGACCTCTTAATACAAAAAATAACCGTTGCAGTTTATTAAAGTTTGTAATTTTGGCGTTTTTTCGGACTGTCAAAAATTACATTAAGAAATATTTTGAATGTAGATTTGATTTATTTCTAAAAACCTAATAGATAATTTACAGGTTATTTAAATATTTTAAGAAACGACCTAACAATTAAAAGCTTTAAAATTGCTAAAAAATAGCCCAACACTTCGTAAAAGCTGTGTTTTACGAAGTGTTGGATTTTTTTAACCCACCGCCATTAAACATTATTGGATGCATAAAAAGAAAACGACACGTAACATTTTACGCCTTCCATAGTGTAATTTTTATTTTAGTCCAACATTCTTTACTTTAACGGGAACTTATGTAGGTGGTATTTTTAAAATTATGTTTGTTGGGAAATGTTGCAGCAATTACTTCTTTTCGGTACTTAATCAAAACTAGTAATATTTAAATTGCTTAAAACCCTTGAAGCTAAAATGGATATTAAAAAAACGTTTGGGTATTACCCTTATTCTGCTGTTGACTAAAAAAAAATAATGATTTATAATTTATGTGATGAGTGCAAATTATTACGTTGACAGGAACAATAAAAATCTTGAAACAATCGAACGGCTTTTGGACGAATCTCTCCCACCGTTTTGCGGCGATTATTTTCTTGCGATTGACAGTCAGACTTCTACCCTCACGCGGTTGAATTACGCCCATGATTTGAAGATTTTTTTCTATTTTTTGCAGGAAAAAAAGTTCAGAAAATCAAAATTCGTAAAAGATTTTACCCTCGACGACATGGAAACCGTAACAAGCACAGACATCGAGTATTTTTTAAGCTATCTGTCGCACTACGTTTACGACGGCAAGGAACATTCCTGCAACGACCGTGCAAAGGCGCGTAAGCTGTCTTCGGTCCGCGCCTTGTTCAAATTTTTATTCAACAAAGGCTATATTTCGGTTGATAATTCCGCAAAGGTTTCAACGCCTAAACTTCATGAGAAGCCGATAATTCGCCTTGACGGCGATGAAGTGTTCGGCATAATCGACGTGGCGGAAAGCGGCTGCGGGCTTACCACCCACCAAAAAGCTTACCATGAAAAAACACGCGTGCGCGACAGCGCCATTCTGACATTGTTTTTGGGAACGGGAATACGTATAAGCGAGCTTGTCGGGCTTAACAATGAGGATATAAATTTTAAGGATAATTCCTTTATCGTTACCCGCAAGGGCGGCGGAAAATCCATACTTTATTTTGACGACGTAGTTGCGGAAGCCCTTAAACGCTATATGGAATATAAAGAAAACAACGCCGAAAATCTTTCTGAAACTACGGCGCTGTTCGTATCCAACAATAAAAAGAGAATCACTGTGCGCGCGGTAGAAAATCTTGTGCAGAAATACGCTAAAATCGTATCCCCACTCAAAAAAATTTCCCCGCATAAATTACGTTCAACCTACGGCACGCAACTTTATAAAGCGACTGGCGATATCTACATAGTCGCCGACGTGCTGGGGCACAAGGACGTAAACACCACCCGCAAGCATTACGCCGCAATCTCAGACGACAACCGGCGCGGCGTGGTCGGAAAAGTAAAATTGAAGCGCGACGACGATTGAATGTTTAATTCTTGTCTTGGTCGATTATTATCTTATCTATCTTAATCACTGCGTCGTCGCGTATATCAAGACACTTTCCGCAGTTATCGCATATCTTGTTTGGGTCAAGGTCGCAGATTTCACATTCCATGCACCCTATACATTTTCTGTCGTAAAGCACGCAGTCTTTCTCACCAAATTCTTTCATAATAATATTATATCACTTTTTTCAAAAATTTCAATGTAAATTTTATGAACAGATGTTTGATTTTTATTTAAACATATGTTACAATAAAGTTACAGAAAAATTTGAGGAATTTTATGAAAAGAATTGATAACGACGATAAAGTGTATCGATTTATCACCGATTTTATAAATGCGCACGGCTACGCCCCCACCGTCCGCGAAATTTGTAAGGGTTGCGGAATAAAGTCCACAGCCACTCCCTATCAGATTATGAACAGGCTTGCCGAACGCGGTCTGATTAAAAAAACGGGCAACAGAAACCGCGCAGTTTCAATAGCTAACCAAGGACCAACCGTAAACGTTCCTCTTATAGGCACGGTGGCTGCGGGCGAACCTATTTTCGCAAGCGAGAACTTTGAAGAGTTTTACTCTATCCCTGGAAACTTTTTCGAAGGCGAAGATTTATTTATGCTGAACGTAAAAGGTACGTCGATGATAAATATCGGCATGCTGGACGGCGATAAAGTAATAGTAAAACGACAGGAAACCGCAAATAACGGCGATATTGTGGTTGCGCTTGTAGATGATTCCGCCACAGTCAAAAGGTTTTTTAAGCGGGGCGGAAAAATCGTTCTTCATCCTGAAAACGACGATATGGATGATTTTATATTCGATAATGTACAAATTCTCGGTAAAGTCGTCGGCTTAATGAGAAACATTTAAGTTGTTTCTGTGCCGAAAACTACCGCTTTGGTTTACTTATACTACGGAAGGTTAGTTTTCAAAAGCCCATTGTAACAATGGGCTTTTTTATCAATTATTCAAAACTTAGGCGCCTTTCAATTCGGTATAAAGAAAAGATGTCGGCAATCCCTGTCAATGAGATTGCCGACAATCTTTGGTTGGAGCTGCTGAGCGGACTTGAACCGCCGACCTCATCCTTACCAAGGATGTGCTCTACCGACTGAGCCACAGCAGCATGCTCCAAATGCTCATACATTATATTTTAAAATAAGTGTATTGTCAATCCATTTTAGCGCACATAAAAAAATTTTAATATTTTTTGTAAAAAATCTATATTTCCTCCACATTTAGCGTAGATAAAATTTCCTCGTACTTGTCTTTGACAAAAGTCATACTGTCGGGAGTAGTTACCGAAGCCGTGCCCGCCGCCACGCCTTTACGCAAAATTTCCGAATCCGATTCGCCGGAAGTAAGCGCAAGGGCGGCCGCAGCCACCATAGCGTCGCCCGCTCCCACTGTGGAATTCATTGCTACGTTCACGCTTCTGCAATAATAATTTTTTTCGCCGTCGGTAATAATTGCTCCGCTTTTCCCAAGCGATAAAAGTACCCTTTTCGCGCCGCGGCCGATAAGTTGTTTACAGCCCCAAAGCTGCTCGTCGCGCGTATCAAGCGATTTACCTAACGTTCTTTCAAGTTCTTCGAGGTTCGGCTTAATCAAATCCACGCCGCATTTTAGCGCCTCGAAAAGCCTTTCCCCCTCCGTATCCACAATCTTTTTAATGTTTTGCGGAACAACATTCAGAATTTTTGCATAATAATCGGGCGACATCCCCCTTGCCAGCCCGCCGGATATAACTATGGCTTCGCATGAGGGAGAAATTTGTCCCACAAGATTTATAAGCGCTTCCTGTTTTGACTGCGGAACTTCGGGGCTTATGTCGTCGATTTCGGTCAGCATACTACGGCGATCGACAAACTTGTAATTTTCACGTACTCTGCCCTCGTTCCAGACGAATTTATATATTACGCTCTCTTTATGTAATTCCTTTTCGAATTGATGCCCGTTTTCTTCATACATAAACCCCGTTGCAAAGGAATCGGCTTTAAGCCTTGCAAGCCCAATAGCGACGTTGATTGCCTTTCCCGTAAAAAATACTCTTTTGCTTATTATCTTGTGCGTCATTCCCACATTGAGCGAATCGACTTCCATATTGACGTCGATGCATGGACTTAAACAAACGGTAAGTATCATTTATACGTTTCCTTGTAATATGAATTTTTAAAGAAAAAGCAACAAAATCGGGTTAAAGTTACATAGAAATCATTTGGAGCGTTTCGTAAAGTTCGTAGTTAAAGACTTTTTTCATGCTTACGGCTTCGATAATATCCATATCTATAATTTCGTTCTTGTGAATACCGACTACCCTGTTGCCTATTCCATCATTCAAAAGTCTTACCGCTTTATTTCCGAACTGGGCGGCAAGCATTCTGTCTGCCATTGTAGGCGAGCCGCCGCGCTGGATATGCCCTATCGTCGTGGGGCGGACAGTATAAGTCGTAAGCGATTGAAGTTTTTTGCCAAAATCTTCCGCCGTGCAAACTCCTTCGGCGACGACGATTATGTTGGAATGTTTGCCGTTGGCGCGGGAACGGTTGATTTTCATTATGATTTCGTCGATATCGTAGGAAACCTCGGGCACGACGATAATTTCCGCGCCGCTCGCTATCCCCGCGTACAGCGCGATATCTCCGCAGCGCCTGCCCATGACTTCTACAACCGAAATTCTTTCGTGTGAAGTCATTGTATCGCGCAGTTTGTTGATTACGTCGATACAGGTATTGACCGCCGTATCGAACCCCAAAGTATAGTCGGTATATTGAAGGTCGTTATCTATCGTGCCGGGGATGCCTATCGTGGGCACGCCATACTCTTCGGAAAGACACTTGGCGCCCCTGAACGAACCGTCGCCGCCTATGACGACCAGCCCTTCGATACCCCTTTTTTCAAGCGTTCCGACGGCTTTTTTCTGCCCCTCTTTCGTAAGCATTTCAAGGCACCTTGCGGTACGGAGCTTTGTGCCGCCTCTTTGAACTATATCCGAGACCGAGCGCATCTCCATTTTGACCATTTCGTCCTCTATGAGTCCCTGATAGCCGCGCTCAATCCCATATACTTCCATTCCGAAATAAATGGCGGAACGGACCACCGCCCTAATGCACGCATTCATTCCGGGAGCGTCGCCGCCGCTTGTAAGTAAGCCTATTCTCTTCATAACACCTCCGAACGCCGATATTTAAAACGCCCCAACAGCGAATCTAAATCCAACGCCCCCATCTAATAGTATAACAAAATTATATATAAATTACAACACTTTTTAAAAATTTATTTATTTTCCACATACTTAACGTCGCGCTGTTCGAGTATGGAATAAAGTTCGGCTAAAAGCCCCCTGCAATAATTTATGCCGACGGGATATTTATATCGCTTGTCGCCACGGACGATTTTGCATATAAGGTCGCCGGGGTAATTGCCCAAAATCGCAATAAGCTCGTCGAAAATTTCATCGGTCAGCGCACCCGCGTTAATCCAAAGCGCCGCTTCGGCAGGTTTTTTCGCCTCTTTTTGCTCATTATTGCCCTCGTTTGTATCCACTTCTGATATTTCATCGACTATACATGAAACGCCCTTTTCGTCGTCTATATCAAGCTTGCCCTTTATAATAACTATTTTATCGTTCACGACGGAAGCTTTTACCTTTTCATACACCGCAGGGAAACAAACACATTCCAAGCTTCCCTTGCCGTCTTCAAGATTGAAAAACGCCATACTTGCGCCTGTGCGCTTCGTTGTAGTACGCCTAAAACCCGATATTATGCCTGACATAGTAATATGCATACCGTCATTTATTGAGCTATAAGTGCGTATTCCGTCCTCGTCCTCGACGTAATCATTTAAAAATGAGCAGTCGAAATTACACTCGGGAAACGCATGCATATATTTTTCGAACGGGTGACCGCTTACGTAAACGCCTAAAACTTCCTTTTCAAGCGAAAGTTTTTCATGGTCGGCAAATTCGGGTATGTCAGGATAACTTACGTCCAGCTTTTCTTCTTCTATGACGTCGCCGAAAAAGCTCATCTGCGCGCTTGCGCGTTGTTTGCCAATTATTTTTGCTCGGGCGCACAGCGGCTCGTAAACTTTTGCAAGCTGTGAGCGTTTAACGCCCATTTCGTCGAACGCGCCCGAATAAATCAAGCCCTCCACAAGCCTTGAATTAAGCGTTCCCGCGCCCGCTCCGCTTTCCTGCACTTCGTTTAGTGCGTTCGTGCAGCGCAAAATGAAGTCGGGGAAATCCTTAAAGAGCCCGTGCGCGTTGCGCTCGGCGATTACGACGTCTATTACGCCCTGCCCTACGCCTTTAAGCGCGGAAAGCCCGAAACGCACGCCGTTCGCCTCGACCGTGAACGCCGATTTGCTTTTATTTATGTCCGGCGGATATACCTCGTAATGCTTATCTTTCAGATATAAAACATATTTGGTAATTTCGTCTATTTTGTTCAGACGGTTATTTAAAAGCGCGCAGATAAATTCCTTGCAATAATATTTTTTCAGCCAGGCGGTTTGATATGCGAGCGTTCCGTAAGCCGCGGCGTGCGATTTATTGAACGCGTACGAGGCAAAACCCTCCATATCGGTAAAAATTTTATTCGCCACCTCTTCGGAAATGCCGTTGTTTATGCACCCGATTATCTTCGAACCGTTGATATCGCTTATTCCGCCGTTGACGAACTTTACTTTCTGCTCCATCAGCTTCTTTTTGTCTTTTTTGCTCATGGCGCGGCGGACAAGGTCGGCTTCCCCGAGCGAAAATCCGGCAAGGTCCTGGAATATCTGCATTACCTGCTCCTGATAAACGGTAACGCCGTAGGTTACTTTTAGAATTTTTTCTTCCTGCGGGCAGTGATAACTTATAGGTTCTTCGCCATGCTTTCTGCGGCAGAAAGAATCTATGAACCGCATCGGGCCCGGTCGGTACAGCGAAACGCCCGCAATCAGGTCTTCAAGACAGTCGGGCTTCAAATTTTTCATGAACCGCTTCATGCCGCCGGCTTCGAGCTGGAACACTCCGTCCGTATCTCCTTCGGAAATCAGCGAATAAGCGCCTTCGTCCTTATACCCAATTTCAGTGAAGTCGATGTCCCTGCCGTGCCCTTCCTTTATATAATCCTTGCACTTTTTGATATCGGTGAGAGTGACCAGCGCGAGAAAGTCCATTTTCAACATTCCCAGCGCTTCTATTTCTTTTGCGACGAACTGCGTGGTGATATCCTCGCCGTTTCTCGACAGCGGAACATTGTCTGCAATGCGCTTTTGGCATATAACGACGCCCGCCGCGTGCATACCCGTCTGTCGCGGCATGCCTTCGATTTTCAGCGCCATGTCGATAACCCGCTTCAACGTTTCGTCGGTTTCGTATATTTCGCAAAATTCCTTATTCCTCGCAGCTTTAAGGTCTGCGAGTTTCTGTTCGAGGTCGGTTTTTTTATCCTCGTCCGTTTCGGCGTTCAATTTTTCCTGCGCCGCGTCTATTCTCCTGCCCAAAAGGTCGCCTATGGAGGTCTTGCCGTCCATTATTTTCGTCAGCCTGTCCGTCTCCGAATAGGGCACGCGCATAACCCTGCCCACATCCTTTATGGAGTTCTTCGCCGCCATTGTGCCGAAAGTGACTATCTGGCACACGTTTTCACGCCCGTATTTCTGTCTTACATACTCTATTGTTTCCTCGCGCCTGTCGGTACAGAAGTCGATATCGAAGTCGGGCATGGAAACGCGGTCGGGATTAAGAAATCTTTCGAAAAGCAAATCGTACTGCAAAGGCTCTACGTCAGTTATGCCTATCGCATAAGCCACGATTGAACCTACGCCCGAGCCTCTGCCCGGTCCTACGGGTATGCCGTGCTCTTTTGACCAATTTATAAAATCCCATACGACAAGATAGTAATCCGCATAGCCCATGGAACAGATTATGTGAAGTTCATATTCCGCCCTGTCAAGCTCACGTTTGGTAGGCGTACCGTAGCGCCTTTTCAAGCCTTCTGCGGCAAGATTTCTCAGGTATCGCTCCGCGGTAGAGCCGTCGGGCGTCGTATAAAGGGGAATCAGCGACGTATCGCGCACGGGATTTCCCTTTTTGTCGAGGTTGAAAGCCGGCTCCGTAACTTTGTCCGCTATAACGCGGGTATTCGAAATAGCCTGTGGCAGGTTGGGAAACAGCTCCGCCATCTGGTCGCCCGTCTTGAAGTAAAATTCTTGCGTTTCGAATTTCATCCTCTTCGGGTCGTCGAGCTGTTTTTTCATCTGAATACACATCAGAACGTCCTGCATTTCGGCGTCGGCTTTTTCGATATAATGAACGTCGTTCGTCGCGACGAGCTCGGTCTGCGTTTCGGCGGCGAGCTTTACGAGCATTGGAAGGATTCTTTTTTCTTCCTCTATGCCGTGGTTTTGTATTTCGATATAAAAATCCTCGCCGAAAACGCTTTTAAGGTAAAGCGCAAGCTCCTTCGCGCCGTCGTAATCATATTCGAGCAAGCGCCTCGGAATACCCCCTGCAAGACAGGCGGAAAGGCAAATCAAGCCCTCGGAGTGTTCTTTCAGAACTTTATAATCGATTTTCGGCTTGTAATAAAATCCTTCCACAAAAGCCATGGAATCGAGCTGAACGAGGTTTTTATATCCGATTTTATTCTTTGCAAGTAATATTAGGTGTTCGGCAGTGTTGGAAGTTTTATCGTGCATATCCTTTGTCATGTAAAACTCACAGCCGATTATGTATTTGATGCCCGCAACCGACGCTTTTTCCGCAAGTTGCAGCGTACCGTACATATTGCCGTGGTCGGTGATACATACGGTGTCGATACCGTTTTTCTTGCAATAATCTATTAAATTGTCAATTTTGCATGCTCCGTCCAAAAGCGAGTATTCAGTGTGCAGATGCAGATGTACGAAATCCGTCATATTTCTTCCTCAATCCTGACTGAGCGATTGCGCTATGTCAAGAATTTTTCTCATTCTGTGGTTTAAGCAGCTTTTTGAAATTTTCAGCCTGTCCGAAAGCTCTTGCATAGAGGCGTTAGTGTCCGCAAGACGGCACATTGCAACGTCGAAAACGGGGCGGTCAAGGCTTTTAAGCCCTATCGTGTCGGCAATGATTTCAATCGCACGAACCTGTTTTACCGAGGCGGTAACCGTCTTGTCTATGTTTGACACCGAACAGTTGGTCACTCTGTTGGCGTTGTTCAGCCTGTCCTTTGTTTCGACAATTTTACCGAGCTTATCAAGACATTTATAGCAAGACATTATATTCAACAGGTCGGAAATCACCTCTTTGCTTTTGACGTAAACTACGGCGGAATCCTTACGGGAAACAAGTTTTGCAAGCACCTCGAATTCGGCAAGAATGTCGCAGAAATCCGCGGCGGCAATTTTACTTGAAAATACTATTTCGAAATGGTAACCCGTTCTGCTGTAACTGCCCTCGTCGGGAAGTGTACAGCTGCCTCCGCCCAAAAAAGCACCTTTAAGATAGTTAATCATCGAACTTTCGTCCGCGACAGACTTTTCGGAAATTCCGAAATCGACGTATTTCCCGTCGTCATCTACGCCGATTATGCCGAGTTCGGTCAGAAGTTTTTCGGAAGCTTCGCTTACACATTCGAAAGCGAGCTTGTCCCTTCCGCTCAAAACGTCGAACTTAGCGCCGGACACCGTGACCTGTAAGCCGAAAACGCTTTCGAGAATATCGGTAAAAAATTCTGCGGTACGTTCGTTTTCGGTAACGATTTCAAATCCGTAAATCCCGCCCCGTGACAAAACGCTGCCGCTTGTGCGGATAAAAGCCGAAAGCATGCAAAGCGCCGCCGACCTTTCGGGGGCAGCGGAAATTATTTCGTTTTTGATTTCTTCGGTGAAGTTCATAATATTACAAATTTTTGGATTTATATTCGGAAAATCTGAATTTCGGAAGCCGCCCGTCTATGTTGTCTATCGACTCCAAAGGGATTTCGGCGTTCTTTAAAAGTTCTTCGGCAATTTTTGTATCCCCCACTCTGTCGGAAGAATGTGCGTCGGAATCGATAACGAATCTTACGCCCGTAGATGCCATTAAATTAAGTTCTTCTGCGGAAATATGCCGCTTTTTCGTATTGATTTCGATATAAGTACCGTAATCCGCGCAGCATTTCGCCACTTCTTCAAGGTTGCAGTAACATTTATAATTTATATGCGTAAGTATGTCGATAGGATTGTTTTTGATTGCGTTAATATAGGCTTTTGTGGTATTTTCAATAACTTTTTTGGATGGTTTTTTGCCGAATTTATAAGCCGTATAATTTCTCATCATAAGGTTGTACATATCGGACAGTTTTCTGAATTTCAAGACCTCGTGAATTCCGCATAAAAATATGTCGAAGTATTGCAAATCATCCCTGCCCATATCCGTATCGCCGTCAAGGGAAATAAGATTGCTTTCCATTCCCATAAGAACTTTAACGCCCGTAAGTTTTTCCGCTTCTTCACATTCCCTGCGCAGGTCGGAAAGTTTTTTCCGCTTCAATCCGAAAAGCAAATGGTTAAAGCCGTGGTCGGTTATTGCAATTTCCTTTAAATAAAGTTTTTTAGCGGCTCGCGCGTTTTCCAAAACAGTATTTTTACCGTGCGAATACGGCGTATGAGTATGGTAATCAGCCGAAAGTATCATTGAAATCTCCTATGTACACAACCTCTTCGTCAAGCAAAATCCCCTTCTTTATTCTTACGTTTTCCTTGACAAGCTTAATAAGATTATAGACGTCAAGCGCGGAATTACCACAATTTATTATAAAGTTTGCATGAATTTCGCTTACGCTCGCCCCGCCTAAGTTCACGCCTTTAAGCCCGCACTCCTCAATCAGCTTGCCCGCAGAAATTCCTTCGGGATTTTTAAATACGCAACCGCAGCTTTTTCCCTTGGGCTGACCGGCTCTTTTATTCAGATAAAAAGCAATTTTCTCTTCGACGTCTTCGCGCGACGTTCTTTCAACTTTTAGCATAACGCTTAAAATTACGCTATTTATGTCACGCATAGTACTATGCTTATAGCCAAAACCGCATAAATTTTTGCTAAAATTGCGCAGTTTTCCGTCGTACAGAGCGACAGATTCAATAATATCGGACATAAATTTTCCGCCCGCGCCGCCGTTCATACAGGTTAAGCCGCCTATGCTTGCCGGTATTCCAGCAAGAAATTCAAGACCCGTCAGTCCCGCGGATTTACAATAATTAAGAAGTTCTCCTACCGTCGTGCCGCTTAAACAAGAAATAAACTTGCCGTCCGTCTTGAAAATACCTTTAAGCCAGTTGGTCGAAATTATATATCCGTCGTAAAATTTATCTGACGCGAGAATATTCGAGCCGTTTCCGAGCACAAAAAATTTTTTCCCGCTGCATTTAAGCGCGTCGAAAGTTCTTATTGCTTCCTCTTCCGTTTTGGGAAAGAACGCCGCAATGCATTTACCGCCCAGACCGTACGTCGTATTTTTGGATAAGTCGAACCCGTCGGTCCGCTCGATATCTCCGAGTTTTGAAAACAGTTCCTTTCGGTCCAATCTGTTACCTTTCTATATTACCATTTTTTTATTGCTTTTACAATTATTTAAGTAAACTTTTCAGTTTTTTTATGTCCGAATTTGCGATTGCCTGTAAAATTTCCGTTTTTGCGCTTCGGCTTACGGGAGAAGATATTTTGCAATCGTATTCAAGGTTTTCAAGCTCCCCCAATTCTCCGTCGTAAAGTTTTGTTGTGCCCATCAAGCCAATTTTTTTAAGTTCCGCGCTTTCAGAAAGCAGATATTTAATAAAATTCTCCGCATAGTGCTGTTTTTCGGCGATTTTAGATGTTACCGAAATATTCTGATACAAATCGTTAAATTCGTTTACAGGCTTTATTTTAAAACTTACGCCACGGGTATTCAGTCTGAAAACGTCTCTTTGCGTGCCGAGAAGATATTTGTATTTACCTGCGATAAGACTGACATACGCCCCCGTAGGTTTTTCAACGGCTGCGCCCGAAACCCCGCATAATAACCCCGCCGCGGACGATAAATTATCAATTCCTCCGTTAATTACCGTGTTTTCCGCGTGTATATCGGTAAAATCCGCACTTTCGTCAACCGTCAAAAAACAATATCCGCCGTGCGCCCAAATAAAATACGGCGTCTTTCCGACTATCAAACTTTCAAGCCCGCTCATCCCCGCGCCGTATGAAATCAAATCGGGAACGTTGCCCGCCCCGATATTTTCAAGCGCCGCGGACGAGGACAGGGAAGTTACGTTGATATAACAACCGTTTTCTTTTGAAAAACTGTTGCCTATGTTTTGCAGATAACCTGCTCTCGACCCCTTGCCACCCTCGAATCCGTCTATCTGCCATACGGAAAGCACGATGAGCTTCTTCGAGTTTCCGACGTCTTTTGAATTTTTAAATATTATCATAAGCGGCGCGCTTATCAGAATTGCCGCGCACAGCACAAAAAATATTGCTCTTACAATAATTTGGTTCTTTTTTCGGGGCATATACTATTTTATTAAGAATTTCGCCCGAAAATACCCCGAATTGCCCTGAAAATACATAGGGAGTATTCAATAAAATTGAATACTCCCCCGCTCATCCGCCAAAACGTAACAACGCTTTAACAAATAAGCTATATATTAAAGCGTTGCCGCTTGTAAAAATATCTTGCGCAACAATTATGTTTATATGCGCTATTTCATAATATTTTAGAAGTTCTTAAAATGTTCTTTTCAAACAGCCATTTATTGAACATAGTCGAAAAAATTGTTCTTAAATAGAAGCCAAAAGCCATAAAAAGCACGGCAGGGACGATTAAACCTAGAATAAGCGTTAAAATAAGCGTTATTACGTTTAAATTCAGATTAAACATAACTAATTGTACGAAAAGAAACACGGCGCAGTCTAAACATAGAGAACATAAAAAAAATAAAACGCAGGTCAAAATATAAATACCTTTATGTTTCGAAATAAATTGCCATACCAAAATATGTTTTTCCCGCCAGGGCAATTTTTTAAATACGGTTAAATCACAGACCGAGCCGCCTATCAGATAATCCGCAGTTACGCCGAGCAATCCGCAAATCCTGCCCAAAGTCTGCAAATCCGGTTCCGAAGTGCCGCGCTCCCAGCGTGAAACCGCTTGTCTTGTTACATAAAGCTTTTCGGCAAGCTGTTCCTGCGTATAACCTTTATTTTTTCTCGCTTCTGTCAGTTTTTGTGAAAACATTTGCCACCTCTGAAAAGAATTATACTTTCATCGTCTTAAATTTTCAAGGAAAATACAAAAAAATGCGGCGCAACCGTTTGTTGCGCCGCATTTTTATAATAGTTTACGATTATTCTTCTTCGTCCTCAGGCAAATCAACGTTGTGATATACGTCCTGGACATCGTCCAGCTCGTTAAGTCTGTCGAGCATTTTAGTAAACTGTTCAAGTTTTTCGCCGTCGAGAGTAATATAATTCTGCGGAATCATCTTAATTTCCGCTTCAAGGAAAGTAACGCCCTTGCCCTCGAAGTATTGACGGGCAGCCGACCACTTTTCAGGCGTTGTATAAACTTCATATACGTCCTCTTCGACGGTATAATCTTCGGCTTCGGCTTCAAGGCAGTATTCCATCATAGTATCTTCGTCTAAGGAAACCGTCCTTTCAATCACAAAAATTCCTTTGTTATCGAACATGTATGAAACGCAGCCGGTATTGCCCATCTGACCGCCGCACTTTGTCATTGCCGACCGTACGTCGCCTGCCGTTCTGTTTACGTTGTCCGTAAGCGTTTTTACTATTACCGCCGCGCCGCCCACGCCATAGCCTTCGTAGGTCAACTCCTTATATTCTTTACCTGCGAGTTCGCCCGCCGCCTTGGCTATCGAGCGTTTTATCGTATCATTGGGCATATTTGCGGCTTTCGCCTTGGCGATTACGTCCGCAAGCTTTGAATTGGTTTCGGGGTTGGGATTATTTTTCGCCGCAACGGCGATTTCCCTGCCAAGTTTCGTAAACATTGCGCCGCGCGCAGCGTCCGTCTTGCCCTTTTTAGCCTGTATATTGTGCCATTTGGAATGTCCTGACATATTTTTTACCTCACTTAAACTCTTTTAAAACATACATTGCAATTCCCGCGGATACGGCTGCGTTAAGACTTTCGCAACTTTCCGACATGGGGATTCTGACCTTAAAATCCGCTTTTTTAATTATATCGCCGCAAATTCCCGAGCCCTCGTTGCCTATGCATAGACAAAATTTTTCGGGCGGACGGAATTTGAATATATTTTCCCCGTCCATGTCCGCGCAAACCAGCGAAACGCCTTTGAGCGCCGAAAAAATTTCAGTTTCCGAGCCTTGGTAAATTTCGGTGAAGAAAATTCCGCTCATACTCGCGCGCACGGCTTTGGGCGAATACGGGTCGGTACAGCCTATCATATAAATTTCCCTGTAACCCGCCCCATTCGCAGTTCTTATTATTGTGCCTAAATTGCCCGGGTCTTGCAGTCTGTCGAGAAGAATACAACTTCCGGAAGGCGCTTTTAACTGCGTTTGGGGAATTTTTACGGTTGCTATAACGCCCTGCGGCGTCTTTTCGGAGGAAATGAACGAGAAAACATCCTCGCTGACGACAGTCGGGCCGACAAAATTCTCCGCAAGTTTTTCGGTACATATTACCAAATCTACTTCGCAGCCTGCGGCTATACATTCTGTTACGGGCTTTATGCCCTCGACAAGATACAGACCGCTTTCTTTTCTGAATTTTTTATCGTTAAGCTTGGAAATTGCCTTGATTTTAGGGTTGGATTTCGACGTTATAACCATAAAAAATTAAGCCTTTTTTAAAAGGCTTAAAATTCGACTTATAATGCCTGTTTAGCCTTTTCGGCAAGAGCCGCAAATGCCTGGGCGTCGTTTACGGCAAGGTCGGCAAGAACCTTTCTGTTAAGCGTTATGCCGGCGGTTTTAAGTCCGTGCATAAGTTTGGAATATGAAAGTCCGTTGACTCTTGCAGCCGCATTGATACGCGCAATCCACAGGCTGCGCATGTCGCGTTTACGAAGTCTTCTGCCTATAAAAGCATAGTTTAAGGACTTCATGACTGCCTGGCGGGCAATTCTGTAATTTTTGGATTTACATCCGCGGTAGCCCTTTGCAAGGCGTAATATCTTTCTGCGCTTCTTTAAAGCGTTTACTGTTCTCTTAATACGCATTTTTCAGTCCTCCATCAATCCTTATAGGGAATCATCGCTTTTACGTTAGATTCCGTAGCTTTGGAAACAAGCGTATTTTTACGCAAATTTCTCTTTCTCTTTCTGTTTTTGGTTTCAGCCTTGTGGTTTTTGCCGCCGTGAGGTCTTTTTACCTTGCCCGTGGCGGTAAGCCAGAAACGCTTTTTACTGCCGCTGTGTGATTTCTGCTTAGGCATTTATTTGTCCTCCAAATGATATTTTACAAATTAAGATTTTGCGGGCGAAAGCATCATAATGATATTCCTGCCCTCGGTAGTAGGTTTTTTGTCCTGCACCGCTTTGCCGCCGAGCCCCTCGAAAAAGTCCTGCATTACCTTTACGCCTTGGTAGGAGCGCGCGTTTTCACGCCCTTTCATCCTTATGGAAACTTTGATTTTGTTCCCCGCTTCAAGGAATTTCAGACATTGCTTGGTTTTGACGGCGATGTCGCCCACGTCGATTGTCATGGAAAGCCTTATTTCCTTGATTTCGACGATAGTCTGATTTTTACGGTTTTCTTTTTCGCGTTTTGACTGCTCGTACTTGAACTTGGAATAATCCATAATTTTACATACGGGCGGAATAGCGTTGGGTGAAATTTTCACAAGGTCCAACTCCTGGTCGTCGGCAAGCCGTTGCGCCTGTGCGCTTGACATAACGCCTATCATCTGACCGTCGCTGCCGATTACCCTTACTTCCCTGTCGCGTATCGCTTCGTTTACGGAATATAAATCTTTTATAATCAATACCTCTTAAAACGTTTTACCCGTAAAAAAATCGGGCTGCAAAAGCAACCCGAAATAATGCAAAGCACAAAAATGCCATTTAACACATTATTTTGCCGGACAAAACTTCCGTACGGCGAAAGGGGTTACCTTTACTTGACTTTAATATATTACGCCTTTATCAGGCTTTTGTCAAACGATTTTCATTAGAAAATGGTCTTTTTTGCTATTTCAAGCACAACTTTTGAAACAAACTCGTCAAATTTAACCGTTTCTTTTTCTTCTACGCCGCGTTTATTTACGTTTACGGTGCCTTCTTCCGCTTCTTTATCGCCCACAACCAGCACATAAGGAATTTTATCCATTTTGGCTTCGCGAATCTTATAGCCTATCTTTTCGTTGCGCCTGTCAACTTCAACGCGCACGCCGAGATTTTGCAATTTTTCTGCGATTTCTTCCGCATATCCGAGAGTTCTGTCCGTTATAGGCAAAACTTTGACTTGCGTAGGGCACATCCACAGGGGGAACGCGCCAGCATATTTTTCGATAAGGAATGCCAGCGTTCTTTCATAGCAGCCTATTGAACTGCGGTGAATGACGTAAGGCGTCTGCTTCGTTCCGTCAACGTCAACGTACTGCATTTCGAAACTTTGCCCCGCGGCAAAATCGATTTGGATTGTTATAAGCGTATCCTCTTTGCCGTGCACGTTTTTAATCTGCACGTCGAGTTTTGGTCCGTAAAATGCCGCCTCGTCGTCCGCCTCGACATAATCAAGTTTCAAATCGTCGAGGATTTTTTTCATCATAGCTTCGGTATTGTTCCAGGCTTCGTCGTTATCTATATATTTATCCGACTTTGACGCGCCGCGCTTGGAAAACCGGAAAGTTACGTCGTTTCTCATTCCGAGGGCGTCGAGGAGATAGTAGCTTAAATCGAGACAGCGTTTAAATTCGTCCTCGACCTGCTCTTTTGTACAGATAATATGCCCGTCCGAGAGAGTAAACTGTCTTACGCGGATAAGCCCGTGCATTTCGCCCGAAGCTTCCTTTCTGAATTCGGTAGCCGTTTCGGAATAGCGGCAGGGCAAGTCGCGGTAGCTCTTCAATCCGTTTTTGTAAATCTGGTATTGGAACGGGCAGGTCATAGGGCGCAAAGCCATAATTTCATCGCCGTTTTTGCTTTCGCCTTTGTCGTCGATTTCGCCCAAAATAAACATCTTGTCGCGGTAGTGGTTCCAATGCCCCGATATTTTATAGAGGTCGGACTTCGCCATAAGCGGAGTTTTGGTTATCTGGAAACCGCGTTTTTCCTCCTCGTCCTCGACGAATCGGGAAAGAATCTGAATCATTTTGGCGCCCTTCGGCATAAGAATGGGCAAGCCCTGCCCTATTACGTCCGAAGTCATAAATATGCCCAAATCGCGCCCGATTTTATTGTGGTCGCGCTTTTTTGCCTCTTCAACGGCAACAAGGTATTCATCAAGCTGAGCCTTCTTTTCGAACGCCGTGCCGTAGATTCTGGCAAGCATCTTGTTTTTCTCGTTGCCGCGCCAATACGCGCCCGTAAGCGACGTGAGCTTAAACGCTTTGATTTTACCCGTGTTGGGCAGGTGAGGACCACGGCAGAGGTCTGTAAAAGAGCCCTGCTTATAGAAAGAAATTACGGCGTCCTCCGGCAAATCGTTTATAAGTTCAACCTTATATTTTTCGCCGTATTCCTGCATCAGTTTAAGCGCTTCCTCGCGCGGGAGCTCGAACCGCTGTATGGGGGTTTTGGATTTAATGATTTTCTCCATCTCCATTTCGATTTTGGGGAAATCATCCTGCGTTATCGGGGTTTTAAAGTCAATATCGTAATAAAAACCGTTGTCGATTACAGGTCCTATCGCAAGGTTGCAGGTAGGATAAATATTTTTTACCGCCTGGGCGAGCACATGCGCGCAGGTATGGCGATAAACTTCAAGTCCCTCTTTATCTTTCAACGTAACGATTTCAAGCGAATCGCCGTCGTTCAGCGTAGCTGCAAGGTCGCAAAGTTTTCCGTTGATTTTTGCGGCGACAGCGTTTCTCGAAAGCGCTTCGCTTATCTTCGCCGCGGCGTCTGAACATGTAGCGCCGTTATCAAGTTGAATTTTTTCGCCGTTTTTAAGTAAAATTTCCATAAAACCTCCAATAAAAAAATCCTTAAACGAAAAAATTATCGTTTAAGGACGCAAATAACGATTTTTGCGCGGTTCCACCTTAATTGCTTTAAAAAGCCGCTTTTATCGCCCGAATGTTTACGAAAGCGGTTTCCCGTTCTCTCCGGAATTATGCGCTTCCCAGCTGCCGCGCACTCTCTGAAAATTCCTCGGCGGTACTTGTCTTTCATTCAAGCAAGGCTTATTTTAATACAATATCGGGCATTTGTCAAGAAGTTTAAAAGGTTTACGCCGAAATTATTTGCCATTTGTCATATAAATCTGTATAATTGATTTGAATTATATTTATAAGGTAAAGAAATATGGCTTATACGACCTTCAACGAAGTTGAAAAAAAATGGAGCGGATATTGGGAAGAACATAAGACCTTCCATACCGACCTGCACGACTTTTCAAAACCCAAATATTACGTGCTTGATATGTTCCCCTATCCTTCGGGCGCGGGACTGCACGTAGGTCACCCCGAGGGCTACACGGCGACAGACATTCTTGCCAGAATGAAGAGAATGCAAGGCTTTAACGTGCTTCACCCGATAGGCTTTGACAGTTTCGGTCTGCCCGCCGAGCAGTACGCCATAAGAACGGGCAGAAATCCCGACGGTTTCACTCAGGAAAACATTAAGACGTTTACCGCGCAGCTTAAAATGCTGGGGCTTTCATACGATTGGGACCAGACCATTTCCACCTGCGACCCCTCATATTATAAATGGACGCAATGGATTTTCAAGCGTTTATACGAAGCGGGGCTTGCAAGATACGTGGAAACGCCCGTAAACTGGTGCGAGGAACTCGGCACGGTGCTTGCAAACGATGAAATCATCGACGGAAAAAGCGAGCGCGGCGGCTATCCCGTTGTCCGCAAAAATATGAAGCAATGGGTCATCGACATAAATAAGTATGCCGAAAGATTGTTGGAAGGGCTTGAAGAACTTGATTGGCCCGAAGCTTCGAAAGTCGCCCAAAGGAATTGGATTGGAAAGTCCGTCGGCGCGAACGTAGATTTCAAGGTTGACGGCACAGACAAAAAATTCACCGTTTTCACCACCCGTTGCGACACTCTTTTCGGCGCAACTTACTGCGTGCTTGCGCCCGAACACAAGCTTGTCGGGGAAATAACTACGCCCGATAAGCGCGCCGAAGTCGAGGCATATAAGAAGGTTTGCGCAAGCAAATCCGACCTCGAACGCACCGAACTCAACAAGGAAAAAACGGGCGCTTTTACAGGCGCGTACGCCGTAAATCCCGTCAACGGCGCTAAAATCCCCATTTATATTTCAGACTACGTGCTTACCTCTTACGGAACGGGCGCGATTATGGCAGTCCCCGCGCACGACCAGCGCGACTATGAATTTGCAAAAAAATTCAATATTCCAATCATTCAGGTACTCGACGGCGGCGACATATCAAAAGAAGCCTGGACGCAGGACGGACTTCATATAAATTCCGGCTTTTTGGACGGACTGAACAAGCAACAGGCAATAGACAAAATGGCAAAATGGCTGGAAGAACGCGGCTGCGGCAAAAAAACCGTGACATACAAGCTGCGCGAATGGATTTTCGCCCGCCAAAGGTATTGGGGCGAACCACTTCCCGTAATTCACCTTGAAAACGGTGAAATCGCGCTTTTGGACGACAGTCAGCTCCCCCTCGTCCTTCCGCCCATGACGGACTATAAGGCGCACGGCGGAAACGCTCCTCTTGAAAACGCAAAGGAATGGGTGAACGTAGAAGTCGGCGGAATCAAAGGCAAGCGCGAAACCACTACAATGCCGGGCTCTGCGGGTTCAAGCTGGTATTTCTTGCGCTACTGCGACCCCCATAACGATAAGGAATTTGCAAATTACGAACTTTTGAAACATTGGCTGCCCGTCGATTTCTATCTCGGCGGCAAGGAACACCTTGTCGGTCACCTTTTGTACTCGCGTTTCTTTATGAACTTTCTCTACGACAAGGGCTACGTTCCGTATAAAGAGCCGTTCAAAAAATTGTTCCACCAGGGAATGATTTTGGGCGAGGACGGCAACAAAATGTCCAAAAGTTGCGGCAACGTAATTAATCCCAACGATATCGTGCGCGACTACGGCGCGGACGTTATGAGAATGTACGAAATGTTTATGGGTCCCGTTCAGGACACAAAGCCGTGGAACACCGCCAATATCGAGGGCGTAAAGAAATTCATAGATAAAATTTACCGCATTTACTGCGAAAGCGATTCAATATCCCCCGCCCCCAACAAAAATCTCGAAAAAATCTATAACCAAACAGTCAAAAAAGTTACGGAAGATTACGAGGCTATGAAAATCAACACGGCGATTTCGCAGATGATGATTTTCTTTAACGCTGTCGGCAAAGAGCTTTCCGAAGGCAGAAAAATGCCAAAAGATTACGCCGAAGGGCTTATAAAATTGCTCAATCCGATAATCCCCTTCCTTACCGAAGAAATCTGGAATACAGTTTTGGGGCACAACGGCACTATCGCATACGAAAGCTGGCCTGCGTTCGACCCCGCAAAATGCGGCGAGGACGACTTCGAATACGCCGTGCAGATAAACAGCAAAATCAAGGCGAAAATAGTATTACCCGCCGATATGCCCGCCGCCGAAATAGAAAAAACGGTTAAAGCCCATGCGGACATTGCTCCCCTTATCGAAGGAAAACAAATCAAAAAATTCATTTTCGTTCCCAAACGGCTTATTAACATTATCATATAATATATAGATACATTATTATTTAAAAATCCCCGCGCGGCGCGCGGGGATTTTAGTTTTATTAAATCAAACTTCATACGGGTCGGGTTTACCGAGAATTACGAATAAATCGATAAACCAACCGATGGCAAACAGCCCCATTGTAAACATATAAAGAATACCCAACCCGCTCTTTCCTTCGTAGAATTTATGTACGCCCAGCCAACCCAACGTCAGACACAACGCGAACGAAGCCCATTTGCTCACTGTTTTAGTACCTTTCCCGCCCTTTGCCGTGCTGCTTGAAGCTGCCGAAGCCGCCGAATTTGCAACGTTGTTTATTACAATATTCTCTTTGCCCGACGCGCCCAAATTTTCCACCTGCCGTCCGCACTTGGTACATACTACGGCGTCAAACGGTATTTTTTCACCGCAAAATTTGCAAAATTTAGTTTCTTCCATATTTAATCTCCTTTGTTGCCATATAAATTATTGTATTCTAATTATAATTAGAAGTCAAGTAAAACATACTAATTATCGTTAGAATTTTTTTGTGAATGAATTTAGCAGAAATGTTTTAGGGGAAAGATTAAAAGCTCTGCGGGCAGAAAAAAATATCGGTCAAAATCTTTTGGCAAAAGAATTGGGTTTATCCAACGCATCTATAAGCTATTGGGAAACGGGCAAGCAAGAACCTACCGCGGAAGCCATTTTTAAACTTGCAAAATATTTTAACGTATCTTCCGATTACATTCTCGGACTTACCGACGACTGGCAATAACGTCATTGCTTCATTATGGGGCGGCAAATTAAAATTTGCCGCCCCATAAAAATAAATTTGCGTAAACAAAAAGGCGGCTTATGCCGCCTTTTTAATACTAAATTTCAATATTTTTACCGAATTTTATAAAGCTTCAAGCATATTTACCACGTCGCCCACAGTTTTAAGGTCGGTGACCTTGTCCTCGGGAATTGTTTTGCCCGTGTTGTCTTCAAGAGTCATCAACAGCTCTACGACGTCAAGAGAATCGGCGCCGAGGTCCTTAACAATATCGCTTTCCATAGTGATTTTGGATTGGGGTATGCCAAGCTGTTCGGCAAGTATTTTTGCAATTTCTTCAAACATTCAGGGAATCCTCCTATATTTACCGAAATTTTACTACTTTTTTAGTCATTTTGTCAAGTTAATTAGCCGCCTTTTTGACCTGCTTAATGGAAAGTCCTATTCTGTGTTTGGCTTTGTCTAATGAAATTATAACGGCTTTTACCTGCTGCCCCACCGCGAGGGCTTCCAAAGGATGCCTTATATATCTGTCGGTTATTTCGGAAATGTGGACAAGCCCGTCCTCGTGCACGCCTATATCTATGAACGCGCCGAAATCGATAACGTTTCTTACAGTGCCCTCGACTTCCATTCCCACCGATAAATCATCTATGCTTAAAATATCCTTCCTGAGTTTTCTTTGAGGCAAGCTGTCGCGTATATCCCTGCCGGGCTTTACAAGTTCGGCGATAATGTCGTTCATTGTGGCTTTGTCAAGCCCGCAATATTCGGCAGCCTTTTCCGCGCCGTATTTTTTTACCTTATCGGGCAGCTCGGAAAGTCTTCTCTCCTTTACATCCTCGTCCGTATAGCCGAACAGGGCAAGCAATTTTTCCGCTTTTTGGTATGATTCTGGATGAACGGCAGTGTTGTCGAGAATATTTTTTGCACCGGGGATACGGAGGAAACCCGCGCATTGCTCGTAGGCTTTTGGTCCGAGTTTTGAAACCTTTAAAAGCTGTTCGCGGGAAGTAAATTTTCCGTTTTCTTCACGGTAAGTAACGATATTTTTTGCAATTCCCGAGTTCAACCCCGCCACATATCTGAGAAGCGAAACGCTTGCCGTGTTCAAATCGACGCCGACGCTGTTTACGCAGTCTTCGAGAACGCCGCCCAAAGCGCTGTCCAGCCTTTTAGGGTCCATATCGTGCTGATACTGTCCAACGCCTATCGACTTGGGGTCGATTTTAATAAGCTCTGCAAGCGGGTCTTGAAGCCGCCGCGCGATTGATACGGCGGAACGCTGGGTTACGTCGAAATCGGGAAATTCCTCTACCGCGATTTTGCTTGCCGAATAAACGCTTGCGCCCGCTTCGCTTACAACCGCGTAGCTAACCGAGCTGTCGCCTAATTCTTTCAGCAAATCGGCAACGAAAATTTCCGTTTCTTTGCTCGCCGTGCCGTTTCCTATTGAAATTATATCCACTTTATACTTTTCGATAAGGTTTTTAATGATTATTTTCGAGCCTTCGATATCGTTTTTAGGCGGAACGGGATAAATTACGGAAGTATCGAGGACTTTGCCCGTTTCGTCAACGACCGCGACCTTGCAACCCGTTCTGAAACCCGGGTCAAGCCCCAGCGTTACCTTTCCCTTTACGGGCGGCTGCAAAAGCAAGGGGCGCAGGTTAGCTTCGAACATTTTAACCGACTGTTCGCTTGCGCGGTCTGTAAGTACAGCCCTGACTTCCCGCTCTACCGAGGGCTCGATAAGCCTGTCGTAACCGTCGTCGGCAGCCTCTTCGATAAGCTTTTTGCAGTCGGGATTGCCCGAGGGCTTTATATATTTTGCAACGCAAATGCGCTTTGCGATATCGGGGTTGAAGTAAATTTTGGCTTTAAGGCACTCCTCTTTTTCGCCCCTGTTTATCGCAAGCACTCGGTGATTTTTGATTTCGGGCAGAATTTCGGCGTAGTCGGCGTACATGGCATAGGTGCCTTTTTCGTCGTCCTTGACCATTTTGACCTGCATTTCGCCGTTCTTTTCAAGCATGGAACGCAGCTTTTTGCGGAGCTCTGCGTTGTCCGAAATTATCTCCGCAATAATGTCTTTCGCGCCGTTAATCGCTTCTTTTTCATCGGCAACTTCCTTTTCTACGTCTATGTATTTTTCGGCTTCTTTGTAGGGGTCTCCCTCCTGCGCGAGAATAAAATCGGCAAGCGGCTGCAAACCCTTGGCGATTGCGACGGAAGCCCTCGTCTTTTTCTTCTGCTTGTAGGGGCGGTAGATATCCTCGACTTCCGTCATAGTCTGCGCGGCGTCGATGGCAGCCTGAATTTCTCCCGTCATCTTGCCTTGCTCGGTAATCGAATTCGTAATCTCCTGCTTACGCTTATTGAGATTTTGCAGGTATTCGTACCTGTCGTTAAATTCGCGCAGAACCTGGTCGTCGATAGCGCCCGTCATTTCCTTTCTGTAACGGGCGATAAAGGGAATGGTGTTTCCCTCGTCCAATAATTTCAAAATGTTTTCCGCATGGTCGGGTCTGAGGTTAAATTCCTCCGTCAGCTGTTGTTTGATGTCCATTTTAACGTTTAATACCTTTTAAATAATTTTTTTCGTCGCCGGAAAGCCTGCGGCTTTCCAACGCCTTTTGAATTGCCTTGTTGTGAGTTCTTTTATCGAGCGAGTTTTCCATTAAATACCCCCTCGCCCGAGGGTAAAATTTAACAAGCGTTTCGGCTATAAGCCATGCCGCCGCCATATGAACGTAGTATTTGGAAGTGTCGCACCTGTCAACTATCGCAAAAATAGTTTCAAGATACCTTTCCTCCATATAAAAGCGCAGCAACACAGTAAGCGCAAATCGCTGTTCAAACTCCCCGTCGCGTGCGGCGTATTCCCTTATGTACGGAAGAAATTCCTCTTTGCGGTCGGCAATGCATGCGGGCGAAAAGCAATCGCAAGCCGCCCAGTTGTCCATAAGTTTCACGCATTTATCGAGCCGCTTAATAAATTCGTCGTAGCCGAGCATGGAGACAGCCGTAAGTTTTATGAAAGTGATTTCGTAGTATTCGTCGGGAAAAGCCAAAAGTTCGTCAACGTTCGATACGTACTTTTTCGCTAACTTCCTTAGAACGGGCACCCGTACTCCGAGGACGTTGATTTTGTCGTTTTTAAGAAGCTTTTTGTGAAAATCGCGGTAGTTTTCTTCCGCATAACTTTCAACTTCGGTTAAAAACCCGCGATAATCCACGAAACCATTCCTCCTTTGAAAACCTTGTGTTGGCGGGGCTTGTTGACGGCAATTTTATGTACGGAACGGAAATATCCGAAAAATTATCCAAAAAAATTTCCTCCGCCTTACCGCCGTTTAAAATTATAAGCCGAACGTCGATTTTTTGCAACAGATTTTCAACGTCCGCGACCTTAAAATTGCAAATTGTCGAATCCCGCGAGCCTTCAATTTCACATTCGGCGACGACGTCCCACAGCGCTACCTTGTTTTTCAAAAGGAATTGTTTTTTATCGTCAACAGTATGCGGCAGATTGTCACCGAAAAATTCCGCCAGCACGCGCCAAAATCTGTTTTGGCTGTTACCGTAGTAAAATTCGGTTTTTCGGCTCTTCACCGACGGAAAACTGCCTAAAACCAAAAGCCGCGCGTCCCGCCCGTAAAAGGGCGCGAACCCGTATTTTATTTCCGACATATCGATATCTCATTAAAAAGCTTATTATAAAGGTTTGTCCGCCGCGCCTACAAGCGAAAGCGCTTTGCCCTTTTCGTCAAAGTTCAAATCAATCGCATCCATTACGTCGTCGTAAGTGACGGAAGATATCCTTTTTACCCTGTCTTCGAAGTTATATACGCGGTCTCTGTAAATAAGCTCCTTACCGAACAGAAGCATCTGCGAGCTGGTGCTCTCCTGCGAGAATATAGAGGACGAAATAAGCTGTTCCTTCCCGCGTTCGAATTCTTCACGCGTAATGTCCTTTTTCTTCAAATCGGAAATACAATTATAAATCGCTTCAACCGATTGAAGATATTTCGAGGCGTTTACGCCGGCATAAACCGACAGCGCGCCAGTTTCCTCGTAAGCAGTGACATACGAATAGACCGTATAAGCAAGCCCCAGCTTTTCGCGCACAGTCTGGAAAAGCCGCGACGACATACTCCCGCCGAGTACCGCGTTCATAATCTGCGTGGCGTCAAACATTTTATCGTACCGTTTAACCGAGGGATAAGCAATACCAATGTGTACCTGTTCAATTTCTTTCTTTTTCAACAGCGATTTAGCTTTTAACTCGATTTCGACAGGTTTTCGGTCGCAACAGCGCCTGTTATGTGTGGCGAAGTACTTCGCAACCATATCTTCCGCAAGGTTTATATCGATGTTTCCCGCCATGGACACGACAATATTCTGCGGAGAATAATGCTTGTCCATATAATTTTTTATGTCGGCGACTGTAAATCCCTCTACATTTTTGCGCGGACCGAGAATGTTTCTGCCATAGCCGCTGTTGCCGAAATACGCGCTTGCGAGAAGGTCAAGGCAAAGGTCGTCGGGCGTATCCTCGTTCATGTTTATCTCTTCGACGATTACGCCCTTTTCCCTCTCCATTTCGTCCTCGGGGAAAGTGCTTTCAAGGAATAAGTCCGCAAGGACTTCAAACGCTTCTGCGGCGTGTCCCGTCGTCGATTTGGCATAGTAACAGGTTATATCCTTCGCGGTGAACGCGTTCACTTGCGCGCCAATCCTGTCCATATCGTCCGAAATCCCGAAAGCCGACCTCCTTTTCGTGCCTTTGAACATCATGTGCTCGATAAAGTGCGAAATGCCGTCCTCGCCGTCGCTTTCCTGCGAAGCGCCGGTGTGCACGATAATTCCCATCGTCACCGACATAAGGGAATCCATTTTGTTTACCACAAGTCTTAATCCGTTGTCAAATTGTTTAAAGTGTACCATTATTCTCCTAAATTTTCAGAGACGGTAACGGCTTTAAGACCGCTGTCTCTTATGTAAGAAAGTATTTGCGGAAGCGCATTAACCGTCTGTTTTTTCGGGTGCATAAGGATAATTTCCCCCGCTTTTAAATTTAAAGTGGCGCGCCGCACGAGAAGGCTTATATCGCTGTCCCGCCAATCAATCGTGTCCCTGCTCCACATTATTACCTTTAAATCAAGTGCCTCGCAAGCCGAAAGCGTACTCTCCGAAAAAGCGCCCGAAGGCGGTGCGAAAAGTGAAATTTTCTGCCCGCATATCATCTCCAAAAGCTTAATGCTCGGTCTGATTTCCTCTAAGTTCCCCTCATACGAAAGTTTTTCGTGGTCTTTATGGAAATAGCCGTGGCTGCCCAGCTCGTGTCCGCGCCTGAAAATCTCGCGCACGCAGTCTATATTGTCGTCCGCCCAGCTTCCGCCTATAAAAAAGGTCGCTTTTGCGCCGTATTCGTCCAACAAATCCAAAATTTCGAGAACTTGCCCCGTGCCTTCGTAAACGTTGAACGTCAAGCTGACGCCCCCCCCGTTCTCGTTGCCGCCGTAAAATAGATTGTCGCCTTTGTATGATACCGCGGCGGCGCTTCCGCCCAAAAACCCGACAAGACTAACCGCCGCAATCACAACCGCAATCACAAGGTTGGTCGCCGCCGTCAAAGCTTTACCTTTCAATAGTTTGCCCCTAAAAACAATTACTATTTATATAATATTAAGGTTCGGGCGGATTATTGACTATTTAAGCTTTATAAACGTTACTCCCGTTTCGCCTTCGCCGTATTTACCCGAGCGGAAGCTTTCCACGTTTTTATGTTTTTTTAAGTGTTCGGCAATGGCGCTTCTCAGTTTGCCCGTGCCTACGCCGTGTATGACCTTTATTTCTTCGAGGTTGTCCGTCACGGCTCTGTCTATAAAGTTATCCACCTCGTACAGAGCCTCGCCTACGGTCAACCCAAGAACGTTAATTTCGAGAACGGGCTGCGCCGCGGGAATTTTTTTGACGATTTTTACCTTTGTAGTTTCGGGTTTTTCACCTTCGACGACCTGCAAATCCTTTAATTTCAGGTGCATCTTTATACTTCCGCACCGTACTTCGGCTTCGCCTTTCGCCCTGTTGAAACTTACCACCCGACCGACCGTTTCCATTTTTTTGACATAAACGGAAACACCGTCGCGTACATTTTCGGCAGTCGCCTCGACATATGAAGTGACTTTCGCGCTCTTCTCGCCGTCCTCTTCGAAAGCCGAATCCTTCAACTTGTTTTTAAGCGTCCTCGCATTTATCAAATCGGTTTCGTTTATATTTTCTTCTTCGAAAATCTTTTCTATTTCCGAAAGAAGTTCTTCCGCGCGCTCCGTGCGCTCGGCTATAATCCGCCTGCTTTCGCTTCGGGCGTTTTTTGCTATTTTTTCCCGTTCTTTGTTTAAATCGTCCGTTAATTTATTGACTTCGACGATTTTTTTCTGCCATTCGGCGTTCATTTTTTCGGCTTCTTTAAGTTTAGCCTCCGCCGCAACTCGGCTATCTTCGGCGCGGCGGACGATATTTTCAAAGCTTCGCGCACCTTCGGAAAGAAATCCGACAGCGTCGTCCAGAATTTTTTCGTCCATGCCCAGCCTTCGGGCAATCGCTATGGCGTTGCTTGCGCCCGGAAGTCCGATTTTTATTCTGTAAAGCGGTTTTAACGTATTGGAATCAAATTCCATGCTCGCATTTTCGATTCCTTCAACCGAATAAGCAAATTCTTTAAGCGGCGTAAAGTGCGTAGTTACTATCCCCCTGCAACCGCTCTCCAAAAGGCGTTTGACAACTGCTTTCGCAAGCGCCTGACCTTCGTCGGGATTGGTTCCGCCGCCCAGCTCGTCCATTAAAACAAGACAGTTTTCCCCTACATTTTCCGTAATTTTTATAATATTGGAAAGGTGCGACGAAAACGTCGAAAGACTTTCCTCTATGCTTTGGCTGTCCCCGATATCGCAGAAAATTTCGTTAAAGACAGCCACCGAGCTTCCCGAAGCCGCGGGAATAAACAATCCGCACGCCGCCATAAGGCAGAAAAGTCCGCACATCTTCATTGTGACTGTTTTTCCGCCCGTATTTGCGCCGCTCAACAGCAGAAATCTGTAATCGGAGCCAAGTTCTATCGAAACGGGCACAACCGTATCCTTATCTATTAGCGGATGACGGCCTTTTATTATATTGATATAACCTCGGTTATTTACTTTGGGCTCGGCGCATTTCAAGCAATACCCAAATTCCGCGCCCGCAAACAACCCGTCGAGTTCGCGCAAAATCGAAATGTCGGATTTCAACGCTTCCGAACAAGCGCCGACCCGTGCGGAAAGCGACTTCAAAATAGCTTCGACCTCTTCCTTTTCGTCAATATTGAGAGCAATCAGTTCGTTATTCAGTTCCAGAACATATTCGGGTTCGATGAAGAACGTCGCGCCGGTCTTGGAACGGTCGTGTACAAATCCGCGCACGCGGCTCTTGTGCTCGGCCTTGACGGGGATAACGTATCTGTCGTTTCGTATCGTCACAATGGCGTCCTGCAAGTATTCGGCGTTTTTCCCCGTGACGTATTCCGACAGCTTTTCCCTGATTCTTTCGTTGAGATTTTTGATTTTAGACCTTATGGAAAACAGTTTTTCGCTTGCATAATCGCTTACGGCTTCGTCGGATATGATTTTCTGCCCTATATCCTCTTCGAGCGAGGCGTCAAAATATATGTTGTTCGCCAAAGACCTTATAAGTGAAATTTCGCCGTCCTCGATTTTGGCAATCGAAGAAAACGCTGTCCTTGCTGCGCGGATAAGCGCGGCGACTTCCAAAAGTTCGCCGCAGGAAAGTGTAGAACCCTTCGCGGCGCGGATAAGAACTTCCTCGTCCTCGGTAAATTGCTCTATTTTCCCCACCCCGTAGGTATAGAGAAGTTTGTCGCACTCCCGCGTGAGGGCAAGTCTGCGGCGAACCTCCTCCAAATCGGTCGAAGGCGTCCGGTCGAGAATAAGGCGTTTGCCGCCTTCCAGGACCGCGCAATCCGCTACCGAAGCGAGAATTTTATTAAGTTCAAGTTTTTCGATACTGTTTTGCATAATTCAAAGCACGGGCGAAACCGAGTGTCCGCGCGTATAATTTTTATAAAAAATCCGCTGTTTTTGTATGTCTTTGCATATTTCAACCGCCTTGCGCGCGTCTTGCAACGTCGTACAATCTATCAATGTGCCTGTAACGGACTTACCTACAAGATTTGCGCAATTATAGACTTCAAACCGACATTCGCCAGTTTTATAACGCGCTAATGTAAACCGCCGCCCCTCTTCGTCCGTCAAAGAGTATAAATGCCTTTTATCGCAGGAAGAACACCGTTTTTCGAACGGGCAGTAAATCAAGTCCATAACCTTTAATGAGCCCGACGACAGCGCGAAAGTTTTTTCCGTCGAAAGTTGCCTTTGCTCTGTTTCCGTCAGTTCTTTGGAAAGCGCAACGTATTCGGCAGGACATTCATTTAAATCCACGCGGTTGGAAATATTCATTCCGCAACCCGCGAAAAGCGGCTTTTTTAGCTTTGCGCACAGCTTGACAGCCCAAACCCCGTCGCAATATACTCCGTCCGCCGGCGCGATTAAAGGCAAAACGCGTTCAATTTCTTCGCCCGACATAAAAGACGGCAAATACAGATATTTTTGCCCGGAAACATCTTTTTTAGTGAATTTTTCGGAAAGTTTTTCGTTCGGGTCGAAATAATCCCGCGGCTTTAAAACGATAATATCGGCGGAAATCCCATAAGCGTCGCCTACGATTGCCGCGATTTTGCCGTTTTCGGCTGTTTTCGGTCGAGGCAGAACATGATTTTTAACGACTTGCGCATTTTTGTTTTCCGATAAAATCCCGAAAATTCCGTCGTAAGCCTTTCTACGTAAACCGTTGAGAACGCTTTTGGGCAGAAAAACGCCGTCCGTATCAACTTCGCCGAAAACAATTTCAAAGGGATATTTGTCAACCCTTTTCAGACATTCCTCTATTTCTTCAACTTTCAAAGGGCTGTTTTTTGCATGTTCAAGCGGATTATCCCCGTAAAATTTATGTCCGTCAACCGAAATTTCCGCTCTTTCCCCCGCAAAAAACCGCGCGGAAACTTTCAACGTCAGCTTGCGTTCTTTATCCAAAAGACGTTTATTGGCGGCAGAGTCCGTGGTGACGAAAACCTTGTCGCCCGAACGTAGTGCGGCTTTCGAAGTAAAGGCAAACCCGCCCTCAGAATCGCCCGAAAAATCCGCGCCGCCCACTTCCTTGCCTTCGCGAAGAATTTTGAACGAATCGCCTTTTGAAAAACGCTGCCTGCTTATGCAGATAAATTTGCCGTTTTCGACCTTTATTACGCCGACAAACTCGCCTATATGACCCTGGACAGCGGAAGAAATAAAGTCTTTATCCTGCCCGAAAGCCAGCCCCGACGTATAATTCCCGCGGTTAAAAGTGCGTTTTAAATCGGAAAAATCTTCTTCCCCCGAACAACCGTTCAATAAATTTTTATAGTACTTGACTGCCGCGGCGACGTATTCGGGGCGTCGCATGCGTCCTTCGATTTTAAACGAACTTACGCCAGCTTCTCTCAGAATTTCTATCTTCCTACCCACGCACAAATCGGCAAGGGAAAGCCTGTACGCGGGTTCTTCGAAACCTTTTCTGTCGATTGAATATTTTTTTCTGCAAGGCTGTTTGCACCTTCCCCTGTTGCCGCTGTTGCCGCCCGCAAACGACGAAAGATAACATTGCCCGGAAAAACAAGTGCAGAGCGCACCTTGAACAAAAACTTCGGTTTCGATAATTTTCGAAATTTCCGCAATATCGGAAAGTTTGGTTTCACGGGATAGAATTACCCTGTCAAAACCGTAGTCTTTTGCAAGCTCGGCGCCGTATGCGTTGCATATCCCCGCCTGCGTGGAAAGATGAAGTTTAATTTGCGGATAACTGCGCTTTATAAATCTGCCGAGAAATATATCCGACAAAATTACAGCGTCGGCGCCAGCATTTTGCACATCTATTATAAGATTTAAAAATTTGTCGAGTTCGGCGTCCTTGACAAGGGTATTCATCGCAACATATACTTTTACGCCGAATAAGCGCGCCAAAGAAGAAATTTCTTTGAAATCCTCCGCGCCGAAATTCTCGGCGGACTTCCTTGCGGAAAATTCGGGTAGCCCCAAATATATGGCGTCCGCGCCCGAGTTTATAGCCGCCAACGCGCTGTTTTTACCGCCCGCAGGGGCTAATATTTCACACATAGTACTATGCAAATCCAAATTTTTTGATTATTTGCGCTACCGCGCCCTCATTATTCGAAGCCGAAACGAAATCCGCGGCAGCTTTCAATTCTTCCGCGGCGTTGCCTACCGCACAGCCAATGCCCGCCGCAAGAATCATAGGCAAATCGTTCAGATTATCCCCTACGGCAACGGTTTTTTCAATGGGGATGCCGTAATGTTCGGCTAAAAATTTAAGGGCTTCCCCTTTATTATCACCCAAAGGCGACACTTCTACAAGCACGGTTGCGCTGCAAGTTACGTCAAACCTGTCGCCCAGCCGACGGGAAAGTTCGTCATAGACCTTCTTACGTTCGTTTTCAGGGACCAGCGTAAGCACTTTTTGGCAGAAAAGTTTGTTTTCAGTAACAAACTCCGACATTTTTCGGTCGAGGTGAGTAGCTTTTACGCCTATTATCCGCTCGTAACGGCTTATGTAAACGTTATCCTCGGGATAATCGGTATAAATTTTATCGTCGCAATAAACGTTCACGCCCAGCCCGAGTTCTTCTATATTCTTGCATATTTCAGCTACGGCATAATGGTCCATACCGCCGTTTCTTATGATTTTTCCCGTTTCGATATCGGCGATAACCGTCCCCTGATAGGCGATGACAAGCCCTTTTAAACCGAGAGAGCGCACCTGCGGAAGTATTGAATTCAACATTCTGCCCGTGCAAACGGCAAATATTCCGCCCGCGCGCACATAATCGTTTATCGCTTCCCTAACTTCGGGCAAAATTCTTTGATTATCGTCTATCAAAGTGCCGTCAAAGTCGGATACAATCAGTCCGCAATTTATTTTCATAGATTGTTTTCCAGATATTCCTTGATGTTTTTAGCTATGGCGGGACTGATGCCCTCACATTCCGAAAGTTCAGCCTCGGTTGCATTCAGAATTTTGTCCAAAGTGCCGAATTTTTCCATAAGCGCCGCCCGTCTTACCTTTCCGACGCCCGCTATTTCGGACAAAACCGAGCTTAAATTCCGTTTTGAATGAAGATTTCTGAAATAAGTTATGGCGAATCTGTGCGCTTCGTCGCGTATCCGCTGCAACATTTTAAGCGAATAATCCCTGTGGGAGATTTTGACGCTTTCGTCGGAATACAGCGTGAAAACCTCTTCCTCGCGCTTGGCAAGCGAAATAAGTTCTATCCCTTCGATTCCTTTATCCGCAAAAATTTCATTTACCGCGGAAAGCTGTCCTTTGCCGCCGTCGATAATTATCAGGTTGGGCTTGGGAAATTTTTCCTCTTCGTCCGTACCCAACTTATCCAGCCGCCTTGAAAGCACTTCTTGAAGCGAAGCAAAATCGTTTGCGCCCTCTACGGTTTTTATTTTAAATCTCCTATAACTGTTTCTGTCCGCTTCGCCGTCGATAAAAACGACCATCGAACCGACTTTATCCACGCCGCTGATATTTGAAATATCGTAACATTCCATTCTGCGCGGGTAGCTTTTGAGTTTAAGGATTTCCTGCAAACGCTTGCAGGCGTTCACGGTCATATCGTCTTTGTGACGGATTTTATCAACCGATTTTTCAAGATATTCTGCGGCGTTCTGCTTTGCCATCTGCAAAAGTTTGAATTTATCCCCTTGTTTCGCCAAAGTCACTTCAACTGATTTGCCGAATTTTTCCTTGAAATAGCTCTGTATAAGTTCCTTTTCGCAAAATTCTTCGACAATTATTTCGGAAGGCACTTCGTGGTGGGAATAATATTGCGCGATAAAGCTGGTCACCGCCTCTCCGTCGGAAATGTGCGCTTCATCCAAAGCAAAACTGCTGCCGCCCTGCATAATCCCCTTTCGCGTGATTAAAATATTGACCGCCGAATACAGGTCGTTTGTGGCATAGGCTATAATATCGGCGTCAATCGCCTTATTAAGCGACGGCAGACGTTTAGCTTCGAGCTTGGAAAGCATGGACAGTTTGTTTTTGTAGTCGAGCGCCAACTCGAAATTTTCGCTTTCTGCGGCAGAAAGCATCTTGGAATTGAGTAATTCCTCGGCTTCTTTAAGGTTTCCGTCCAAAAAATTCAAAGCCTTTTTAACCTGTACGGCGTATTCCTCTTTTGAAATTTTTCCCGCGCAAGGCGCCGTGCAGCGCCCGATATGATAATTAAGACATTCGCGCTTGGGCTTTGAATTGATTGCCGTATGGCACAGCCGCACGCAAAATGTAAGTTGTAGCGTATCTAAAATATCGTTGCAGTTTATGCCGCCCATAAAAGGTCCGAAATATCTGCAACCGTCCTTTTTTATTCTTCTCGTTATATAAAAATTCGGGAAATCTTCCCTTAAATCCGCTTTAATATACGGATAAGTCTTGTCGTCCTTTAAAAGAATGTTGTATTTGGGCTTGTATTTTTTTATCAGGTTGTTTTCAAGCGCCAGCGCGTCGATTTCCGACGACGTGATAATATAGTTGAAATCGGCAATATTTTCAACCATTTTCGAAACTTTTTCCGGTTTTGGGCTGTTGTGGAAATACTGCCTTACCCTATTTTTCAGAACCCTCGCCTTCCCCACGTAAATAACGTTGGAATTGCTGTCAAGCATTATATATACTCCGGGATTGTCCGGCAGAAGTTTAAGCTTTTCCTTGATTACGTCCATATTACCGATATTATTTTACCACAACCATGAATGTTTTGCAATTCCCTAAACTAAAAGAACCCGCCTTTTGAAAAAAATTTACGGCAGGTTCGCATATTTAATTTTTGTGTACGCCCGCAAGCGCTTGGAGCGCCTCCTTTAACTCCTGCGGGCTGTTCATTACCTCTACCGCCGATTTATGAAAATACTCGTCATAGTAGAAAACTTTGTTATCGGTATCAAAAAATTCATATGCAGACGGAAATTTATCCTCCCGCGATTCGGCTGAAAAAATCCCGCTATCCGGAAGGTCGGCGCAATTTTCAAAAAGACAATTCCAGATTTTGACAAATGAATTTTCAAGCCGTAACGGCGAAATCCGGCAATCGCTAAAAAGACAATTTTCCATGAACGTGGAAGTTTTTACGCTTAAACAAAGCGGACTTTCATAATTATCCGCGGCAAGAAACAAATCGTTGTAAAGGTGCAGATTGATATTCCCTTCCGCCGAACTTACGGAGTTTTTGTAAATATTATGGTGCGACGTGAAAAATTCGGGCGAGCCGACGGCATTTTCAATTTTTTCCGCAAGACGACATTCAAAGATGTTATACGAAAGAGTAACAAAATCTGCATTTTGAAAATGCAAAGCATAATTCTTTTCTGTATTTCCGTCTGCTTCGCCCATAAATTCGTTGTTATGAACCCATATGCGGGAATTTTCTCCTAAAAACCCGCATGCCGCGCTTTTATACCCCGAAAAAGTTAAATTTCTTATTTCCAGACTGCTGCAATCTTTGAATTTTAAATTGCCGACGATTTCGGCGTTATCGCCTAAGCCCTCGATAGTAATATCGCTTGCACCCGCCAAAGTCAGGTTTTCAACCGCAATTCTGCCTGTTATCCTGACGATTAGCGGAACTCCGTTAAACTTTTCCGCAGCTCTGAAAATATTTTCTATACCTTTATATACGCTTTTATCGATTTCGAGCTGAACGGAATTTTTTGTTGGTTCGGAAACATAAATAATTTTTGAATTTTCTTTCGGCGTTCCGTCGGCGGAATATGCGCCGAAGCCATTGACCTTGTAATTGTAGTGCGCATAACCCGAACGGTCGAAAGAAGTTACCGAAATTTCCGAAACTCCGGCAGACTTACCGCGGGCGAAGACCCTGACGTCGTAATTGCCCGCCGCAATCCCCAAAATATCTATGCGCACAAAATCGCCGCATAAACGTAATAATTCTTTGTCGGCCGCTTTCCATTCCGAAAGACTATCCGCACGGCGGTATTCGGCAGAATATTCGGAAATATCCGAATTCGGCAGAGCCGCGACCTCTACGAAAGCTCCTTCTTCATAGCCTGCGGAACGAAGAATTTTCAAGGTATCTTCTTCCTTTTTCTCCCATTTCGCATAGAGATTTAAATCGCCGGAAAAAGTTTCGCTGATTTCAAGCAGTGCGTTGCCGTAAAATTTCTCATTATCAAACCAGCCGCAAAAGACATATCCGTCATAGACGGGAACGGGCAATTTAAGCACTTCGCCTTTGACGTATTCTATGGGGAAATCTCCTGCGAAAGCTCCGCCGTTCAAATTGTAGTTGATTTTAAATCTTTCGGCTTCGTCGGGAATGGTTATCCATTTGGCGTAAAAAATTTTGTCGCCCGAAGAATCTTCTGTAATTTCCGTAACTCTTTCGCCGTTAAATTCAATATTATCGTACCACCCGCCGAAAATATATCCGAATTTATAGGGCTCGGGCAGAACAACCTTTTTCCCGGCGGCGTAGCTTTCGGGAACTTCGCCGTCGATAGAACCGCCGTAGAGTATAAGAATAATTTTAAATATTTCGGGGGTCTTAGGCTCGGAAGTATCCTTTTCTTCCCATTTTGCCCAAAAAAACTTATCGCAGTTCGCGTATTCCCCTTCGAGTATTATATACTTTGCCCCGTCGAAATCAGCATTGTCATACCAGCCCCCGAAATTATATCCCTCTCTTTCGGGAACGGGAAGTTCCACGCTTTCGCCGGCATAAAATTCTTTGGGAAACTCGCCTTGAAATGAGCCGCCGTTTAAGTAGAACGTTATACTGTATTTTGTCTGTTGCTGCGGTCCGCCTGCGCCGTTATCCTTGTCGGGATTATAACACGCACTGCCGAAAATCAAAAATACCGCCGCAAAAGCCGCAAAAAATTTGAAAACCGAACTGCGGAACTTCATATTTTTGCCTCAAAATGCCATATTTTACCAAAAATATAACATTATTCGACAAAAAACGCAACTGTTTGAAAAAAGTTTCACAATTTAAAAACGGGAGCCAACTGACTCCCGTTTTTCAATATCCCAAAAATTCTACACCCTTTAACATTACGTCGTTGACGAGGTCGTTTACAAGGGAATAAAAAATTATCTTGCCGTTCCGCTCGCATTTTACGATTCCAAGGTTTTTCAAAAGCCGAAGCTGGTGTGAAACCGTCGTTTGGTTGATACTCAAAACGCGCGAAAGGTCTGTTACGCACATTGCGGAAATCGCAAGCGCGGATAACATTCTAACCCGAGTATGGTCGGCAAATATAGAAAAAAAGCATACTATGCTGTCGAGAACGTCGCCCTCGGGAACATACTCGCGCACCAAATCCTTAGTACGTCTGTCTAAAAGCATTGTGTCCTGCACAGGTCCACCTCCGCTTTTAATTATAATGCCCTGTATGCAAATATGTCAAAGCGTTATATTAACGTATATTGTCACAAAATGATTTTGTTTGTCACTTCGTTTCAATGTTCGTCACTGAGTAACCCGCATCGGTCACAAGCGACCTTATTTCCTCATCGGAAACTTCCTCGCGACTGCGGATTACTGCGGTTTTTTTCTTGAATTTGACGTCAACCGAAACAGCGTTTTTCGCCGTCGAAAGTTTATCCTCAACGCGTTTCGCGCAGCGCTCGCAACACATTCCGTCTATTGTCACGATTTTCTTCATATATTCTCCATAAAAATAAGTATAAGCCCCAATTCCCGCGTCTGCGGGAATCAGGGCAGCATAATTTAATTAAAATTTTTTACTCGCCGTGGATTTTTTCAAAGAAATTGTTCTTTTTCAGCTCGGTTTCGATATCTTTATCCTCTCCGAGCGCAAGCATAACCTTTATCACGGTCATTTCAAAACTCGTATCATATGCGAGTATGCACTTGTCTTTCAATTCGAACGCGCTGGCATAGACCCTCGCCTTGCTATCGACGGGCGACAAAATAACGCTTATGCCCAGCTTTCCGCAATAGTCTATGAATTTAAGGACGTTCGTTTCCTCTCCCGCCGTGCAAATCGTTCCGCTGTGATACAGTTCGATAATAACCGCGCGGGGTTTTTTCTGTCCAAAGTTATAATAGCTGAAATCGAGGAATGAACGTGCCCTTATTGTGACGATGTCCTTGCAAAGCGAATACCTGCCATAGGGCTGGCGGGGCTTAGAAATCTCCTCTTTTTTGGGGAGATAAGGGCTTTCGGAATAGACGAATTTACCATCTACCAACTCGCAAAGCGGCGCGCCCATGACGCTTGAAAAGTTGCCGCTTATCTGTTCGGCGACGGTTATTCTGCTTGCAAGGTGGATTTGCAGATTTTCGTTATCGTTGGTAAAGGAAACGAAAACTCCGCTCAACCCCTCGTTTTCTATGAACGAAACCGCGCCGGCAAAATTCTCAACGCCCTTACTGCGGCCGTCGTTCAAAGGATAAAGCGCCGAAACGAATACTACGGGAATAGGCACGTCGCAGAAAATTTGGCTGAAAAGCGTCGCGGTAAAACTAAGCGTATCCGTGCCGTGCGTTAGAATTATGCCGTCGTACTTGGACTTATTTACCGCGCGCAGGCATGCAGCCATGGCGTCGAGGTCGGTAAACTGTATATTCTCGCTGAGAATATCAAGGGGACGCAAGACGTCGAATTTCACGTCGCCGCCATAGCGTTTTTTATATTCTTCTATCAACGCGGCTTTGTTTTCAACCGTAAGATCGACCGTATTGCCGCTGGCGTACGAACCTATCGTTCCGCCCGTAAATATAACGCAAATTTTATTTTTCATATCGTAAAACCTTAAAGGCTACCTACCGTTCTGGGGAACAAAAGCGTATCCCTTATATTCTGCACGCCCGTGACGTACATCATAATTCTTTCAAGTCCGAGACCGAACCCGCTGTGCGGAACAGACCCGAATTTACGCAAATCCAAATACTCGCCGTACGCTTCGAGAGGCATATTGCGAATCTTCATAGCGTTTACAAGCTTGTTAAGGTCAGCTTCGCGTTCGCTGCAACCTATTATTTCTCCTATGCCCGGCACAAGTAGGTCTGTCGCGGCTACGGTCTTTCCGTCGGGATTTTGCTTCATATAGAACGACTTGATTTCCGCGGGATAATCTACGACGAAAACGGGCTTTTTAAAGTATTCTTCGGTCAGATACCTTTCATGTTCTGTCTGTAAGTCGCAACCCCAATTAACGGGGAACTTAAATTCCCTGCCCGACTTTTTAAGAATTTCAACGGCCTCCGTATAGGTAACCTTGGCAAAATCACTGGAAATTACGTGATTAAGTTTATCAATAAGTCCTTTTTCCACGCGCTCGTCGAAGTATGCAAGCTCCTCCGAGCAATGTTCGAGAACATATTTTATTATATATTTGATAAATTCTTCGGCAATTTCGATAATATCGTGAATGTCGGCGAAGCTGACTTCCGGCTCAATCTGCCAAAATTCCGCGGCGTGCCTTGTCGTGTTGCTATGCTCCGCACGGAATGTGGGTCCAAAAGTATAAATCTTCCCCAGCCCCATTGCCGCCATTTCACCTTCGAGCTGACCCGAAACGGTCAAATTCGCCCGCCTGCCGAAAAAGTCCTGCGCGAAATATTCCTGCTCAGTTTTACTGCCCAGATTCCACGGCATTGTGGTAACCCTGAACATCTCGCCCGCGCCTTCGCAGTCGCTGCCCGTAATTATGGGAGTATGCACATATTTATAGCCGTGTTCCTGAAAATAATTGTGAATCGCAAAAGAAAGCTTGTTGCGGACGGCAAAAACAGCCTCGAAATACTTCGTGCGCGGTCTTAAATGAGGAATCGTACGCAAAAATTCAAGCGTATGATGTTTCTTTTGCAGGGGATAATCCTGCGGGCATCCTCCGAGAACGGTTACAGACTTGACAAGCATTTCAAAGCCGTTCCTCTCCGACGGGATAAATTCTCCCTCAACCTGCAAAGCCGCGCCGACAACAAGCGCATCCTTAAACGAATCGGCGCTCAGTTTTTCCTTGTCGAATACAAGTTGGAGATTTTTAAGGCACGTGCCGTCGTTCAGTTCTATAAAAGCAATGCTTTTGGAGTCCCGCCAGGTTCTGACCCAGCCGCAGACAGTCTGAACGGCGTTCAAATATTTTTCGGATTTTTCGAATAATTCTTTTATATCGGTATGCTTCATTTAGATTTCCTCGATTTTCACGAAAATACGGACTGCCCGCAGGCAGTCCGTAAAAAGCTTTTAATCCTTTTTTGCGTCTTGGGGAACTACTTCCGTTTTATCGTAGTATCCGCAGTTGCCGCAAACCCTGTGAGCCTGCATCATCTGATGGCAATGAGGGCACTCCACAAGCGTGGGAGCTTTTGCCTTGTAATTTGCAAACCTGCTGTTGGTTCTGCTTTTCGATTGTTTACCCTTGGGTACTGCCATAATCAAACACCTCTTTTTAATTATTAGTTACGTCAATACCCTCGCAGTCCTCCCTGCAAAGCAGTATATGGGGCTGGCTTATAAGTATTGCATCGTCAACGGCGGATTTCAAGTTAATCTTTATTCCGTCGTAAATATAATTTTCGTCGTCTTCTTCGGCTACATATAAAATTTCCGAAGTAAAAGTTACGTCCTTTTGCGCGTCTTTAAGGCAATAAGAACACTGCCCGACTATTTTATACTCCACCGTAAGCGTGACTTCCACGCTGTCGTCGTCGCATAAAACATATTTGCCGCAAACTTTAACCTTCCCCTCTATTCTGCACAGCGGGATAAGGCAAACATCCGCGGGCGGGTCGTAGTCGAATGTAAATTCGCCTTCGTACTTCTTTAACGCCAAAAGTTTTCTTACTTCTATTTCCATTCTCAGCCGACTATCAAATTATATTACAAGGGTATAGCTTTGTCAACTTGTTTTGCGGCCGATAAATATATTTTTTATAAAAGTTCGGCAGTTTCCCTTGCGATTACCAGCTCTTCGTTTGTGGGAATCACAAGCACCTTTACCTTGGAATTTTTTGCGGAAATTTCAAGAATTTTGCCGTTCGCTTTGGCACTGTTGGCACGTTTGTTGAATTTTACGCCGAGGAATTTCAGATTTTCGCAGACTGCTTCACGCACGGTGGGCGTATTTTCGCCGATGCCTGCCGTGAATACTATACAGTCAAGTCCGCCCATAGCCGCAGCATATGCGCCGACGTACTTCAAAGTTTGGTAAGCGAACATATCGAGGGCGAGCGTGCAGCGCTCATTGCCGGCTTCCTGCCCTGCAAGCAAATCTCTGAAATCGCTTGAAACTCCCGAAATGCCTGCGACGCCGCACTTTTTGTTAAGATAATTTATTACTTCGGCATGGGTCATGCCCTTCTTCCTTGCAAGAAATTCAACCGCCGAAGCGTCGATATCGCCCGAACGCGTACCCATAAGGATTCCCGCCAAAGGCGTGAAACCCATGGAAGTATCGATGCATTTTCCGCCGTCAACTGCCGATATGGACGAACCGTTGCCGAGGTGGCAGGTCACAATTTTAAGCTCCGAAGGGTCTTTACCGAGGTATTTCGCGGCTTCGGAAGATACAAATTTATGGCTTGTGCCGTGGAAGCCGTACTTTCTTACGCCGTATTTTTTATAATCCTCATAATCTATGCCATAGAGATAAGCCTTTTCGGGCATGGTTGCGTGGAAAGACGTATCGAACACAAGCGCCATAGGCGTATGGGGCATAACCTCCATGCAAGCGCGCACGCCCGTCGCCGCCGCGGGATTGTGCAGGGGAGCAAGTTCGAAAGTCTTTTCTTCGAGAGTTTTCATAACTTCTTCGGTGACAAGGGTAGTCTTATTGAAGAACTCGCCGCTGGCGACCATTCTGTGACCTACCGCGCCGATTTCGTCCATAGATTTGATAACGCCTATGCCTTTATCCTGCAACGCATGGAGCACAAGTTCAATCGCCACCTTATGGTCGGGCATATCCTGCTCATAGACCTTTTCCTGACCGTTTCCTTTTGCTTTGAGAAGCGAGCCTTTAATACCTATTCTTTCGCAGCCGCCCTTTGCGATGACCTTTTCGGTCTCCATATCTATAAGCTGATATTTAAGTGATGAACTGCCTGCGTTTACAACGAGAATTTTCATAATTTATATTCCTTATTATTTTAATAATTCGATAATTTACGGGGAAATCAATCAGCCTGCAAAGCCGTTACGGCAACCGTAGCAACTATATCTTCAACGTTGCAACCCCTCGAAAGGTCGTTCAAAGGCTTTGCAAAACCTTGGCAAATAGGACCTATCGCCATATACCCGCCGAAGCGCTGGGCGATTTTATAGCCTATGTTACCCGCGTTTATGTTGGGGAATACGAATACGTTCGCATGGCCCGCAACCTTGGAATCGGGAGCTTTAAGCGCGCCCACTTCGGGAGCGACGGCGGCGTCAAACTGGAACTCGCCGTCAAGCGCAAGTTCGGGAGCTTTTGTCTTTGCTATGCTTACCGCATTCTGCATCTTCGGAACGGTCTGATAGAATTTATCGTCGTTGCCGCTGCCCTTTGTGGAGAAAGAAAGCATAGCAACCCTCGGCTCGATTCCCGCAATGGATTTAGCCGTTTTAGCCGAAGAAATCGCAATGTCAGCAAGCTGTTCGGCGGTGGGTTCGATATTTATAGCGCAGTCCGCAAAAACCGCAACGCCGTCGGGATTATAGGGATTGCCGCCCTTCGGGGCAATCATGATAAAGCAGCTCGATACGGTTTGTATTCCGGGAGCCGTCTTTACTACCTGCAACCCGGGACGGAGAGTATTCGCCGTGGAATGGCACGCGCCCGAAACATAGCCGTCAACGTCGCCCGCTTTAAGCATAAGCGCGCCGAACATCGTTCTGTCCTTCGCCTGTTCCATAGCCTGTTCCAAAGTCATACCCTTAGCTTTTCTTGCTTCATAGAGAATATTCGCATACTCTGCGGTTTTGTCGGAAGTAAGCGGGTCAACCAAAGTAATTCCTTTAAGCTCGACGCCGGGGGCAACCCTGTTGCACTCTTCCTTATTGCCGATAAGAACGATTTTGGCTATCCCCTCTTTGGTGATTTTTGCGGCAGCTTCAACAACCCGCTTGTCCTCACCCTCGCAAAGCACGATAGTCTTTTTACGGGAAGCCGCTTTCGCCTTGATTTCATCAAGTAATGACATTTCAATTTCTCCTTAATTTGCTTTATTTTTCCGCCGAATACGTGTATAATTGAATTGACGGATTTTTAATCTCCGTATATTATATAACAGTTTTTCAAGATTGTAAAGTTTAAAATGACCTTTTGCGCGATAATTTGTGAATTTAATCCCTTCCATAACGGGCATAAATACCTGTTGGAACAGGCGAAAAAGCTTTCGGGCTGTGATTTTGTGCTTTGCATTATGAGCGGCAGTTTCACCCAGCGCGGCGAAATATGTATAATGGACAAACATACGCGAGCGCGCCACGCCATAATGAACGGCGCAGATTGCGTAATCGAGCTGCCAGTCTCCTTTACGGTCGCGCCTGCCGAAATCTTCGCGAAAGGGGCTGTAAAAATTTTAAACGCCATACCGAATGTCGCCGCGCTTGCTTTCGGGTGCGAGGACGAAAATTCGGATTTTTTTGGCATTTCCAAAAAAATTATTTCGGAAAGCGCAGATTTCAAAAAAATTTTACGCCGTAATCTCGAAAGCGGACAAAGCTACATAAAAAGTTTTGCCGCGGCATTTACCGCTTGCGGCGGAAACGGCGAAGCCATTTCGAAACCCAACAATATTCTCGGCATAGAGTATTCCAAAGCTGCTATAAAATGCGGCGCGCGCTTTAAGATAATTCCTATACGCAGGGTCGGAAGCGGCTTTAACGACGGCATGCTTAAAGAAAATTTTTCTTCCGCCGCCGCAATAAGGGAAGACCCTTTAAATCCCGACGTTAAAAACAACGTTCCCGCCGCAGTCTGTGCGGACCTACGCGATTTTTCCGCAGAAAAGGCGCGTTTCGAAGAACTTATGCGCTTTAAACTGTTGTGCACCCCGCCAAAGACGCTGAAAAGAATTATCGGCTGTACCGAGGGGCTTGAAAATAATCTTAAAAGCCGCGTAGGACTGCCCTACGGCGAACTGATTTCCGCAGTGGGCGGCAAGCGGTATTCCTGTTCGCGTATAAAGCGGATACTTCTCGCCAATCTCCTCGACCTGTACGAGGATGAGTGCAAGGAATTTCTTAAATCCCCACTCTATCTGAAACCGCTTGCCGTAAAAAAACAGAGGTCGGACGAAATTCTATCCGCCCTTTCCCAAGCGGAATTTCCGCTTTTGCTGAAAAAGAAAAATATCGGATTATTAAAAGAAACCGCCGAAAAATGCCTTGAAAAAGACTTAAATGCGGGCAAAATCCGTGATTTTATTTTCAATTTACCCGTGCGTGACTTCGATTATCCTAAATTTATCTGATTTTTCTAATCGTATCTCAACTATCTGTCGCTTTCTCAAACAAAAAGACGCCCCTTTGAAGGGGCGCCCGTAATTAAGGCTTTAATCAAAAATTGCAGCCGCAGGAGTTGCAGGAATTGCAGGAATTACATCCGCAACCCGAACGGTTATTACCGCAAGAATTGCATCCGCAGCCCGAACGGTTATTACCGCAGGAATTGCATCCGCAGCCCGAGCGGTTATTGCCGCAGGAACTGCAACCCCAGAAATTCCCGTTCCAGAAAACGGTATTGCCGTTGTTCGCAATATTCGCGCTTGCAGGGCTGACACCGTTGTTATTGCCGCAACCGCAGCCGCAGGAATTGCAGGAATTGCAAGAATTACAGGAATTACAGGAATTGCAACCGCAATTACTTGTCAAAGCATATTGAGCGGCATAATAAGCGTCATAGCAACCGCAGTTATTGTTGTTTCCGCAGCGGTTGCACGCATTTCCGCAAGAACAACCGTTGCCACAGCAGCAGGAAGAACGACCCGATAACAGATTTAAAAGCCCGGGCCAGTTGTTGTTACAATTATTACACATATTGTACATCGTTCCTTTATCGTAAGTTTCAGCAAGGGTTTTCCCCCTTGCTTATATATTCATAATATGAAACCGCGACCGAAAAGTTTCGGTCGCGGTTTCTGTTGTTTTTCGAATTTTACTGTTTGAATTATTTGCCGAAGTATCTCTTCAAAAGTCCGGCAAAACCGGCGCCGTGGCGAGCCTCGTCCTTCGCCATCTCGTGTACGGTATCGTGAATAGCGTCATAGCCGAGCTGCTTTGCGCGTTTTGCTATTGCAAGCTTGCCCTCGCAAGCGCCTGCTTCCGCCGCCGCGCGGAGTTCCAGATTTTTCTTTGTGGAAGGAGTAACCACTTCGCCCAAAAGCTCGGCAAATTTTGCGGCATGCTCAGCTTCTTCAAACGCGTAACGCTTAAATGCCTCGGCAACTTCGGGATAACCCTCTCTTTCGGCTGCCCTTGACATAGCCAGATACATACCGACCTCGGTGCATTCCCCGTTGAAATGGGCGCGTAATCCGTCCATAATTTCCTTATCCTCGACAACGCCGTCGCCAATCACGTGCTCGCAAGCATAAGCCGCCTTTTTACCCTCTTCGACCGGCTCGAATTTTTTAGCCTTGCAAACGGGGCAAACTTCTACGTCGTCCTCTACGATTTCACCGCAAACAACACATCTTTTCATAGTTAAACACTCCTGAAATTTTTAATTTATTATGATAATTATATCACATTTAAAAAAAATTACAATAGAAAAAAGGAAAAATATGTAAATAATTTTATTTTAAAACATACCTTTCAAGTCAAAATAAATCTTTCAAGTTCGCGGAAATTTTCCGCAAAATCCGTCGCGCCGGCTGCCGAAAGTTCTTCCCTGCTTCTGTATCCCCACAGCGCGGAAACGCATTTTATTCCCGCAGCCTTCGCCGTTAAAATATCCGTTTCCCCGTCGCCAACGAAAACGCAGTCCCCTTTTTTAACGTTCAATTTGCTAATAATCGCCTCTGTTGAAGCGGGATTTGGCTTTAAAGGGTAGTACTCTGTCTGACCAAGTACTATGTTAAAGTCAAAATTTCTAAGATATTTGGCATAAACATTGTCTGTCGCGCGCTGAGGCTTGTTTGTGATTATGGCAAGCGACAGCCCTGACTCTTTGAATTTTTTCAGCGCTTCACATTCATACGGGAAAAGCTTTGTATGTGAATTGTCGCAATTTGAAAATCTTTCAAAGTATAATTCATAAACCTTTTCAGAAAGTTCCGCTCTTTCCCCCACCGCTCTTTCCACAAGTCTTTTTGCGCCGTTTCCAACGAATTTTTCGGTGGTTTCATAGCTTAACATGGGAAGCGAAAATTCCGCAAGGCAACTGTTCAACACAATTTGAATATCCGGCAAAGTATCTAAAAGCGTTCCGTCCAAATCAAAAATTATTGCTTTTTTCATATTACATTTTTTCGGGCACGCCTATTCCCAATACAGACAAAGCGTTTTTAAGCGTCTGCAAAGTTGCTTTCGTCAGGGCGAGCCTGAACGCCTTAGCGTCCCCTTCCGCAGTGAGTATTTTGCAATCGATATAAAATTTATTGTATTTCTGCGCAAGATTGACGGCATATCTGGCGACATAGGAAGGCTCGTATTTTTCCGCCGCGTTTAAAAGCGCGTCTGGGAAAGCCGCCAATTCCTTGACGACCTCTGATTCCTGCGCGTTCGGCGCATAATTTCCATAGTCAAACGTTAAGTTTCCGCTTTTCAAAAGCACGGAATTTGCGCGTGCGCATGTGTATTGCACATAGACGCTGGTTTCGCCTTCGAATGACAGCACCTTGTCGTACGAAAAGACGATATCTTTGATTTTATTGTTATACAGCGCGCTGAAAATGACCGCACCCAAACCGACTGTTTCCGCCGTCTGCTTCTTGTTTTCGAGTTCGGGATTTTTCTCGTCAATTACGGCGTAAGCCTTTTCAATGCACTTGGAAATCACATCTTCGAGCCATACGACTTTGCCTTTTCTTGTTGACATCGCGCCGTCTTCCAGCGAAACCATACCATACGCAACGTGCACAAGGTCTTTCGCCCAATCCTTGCCCATAAGTTCAAGCACCTTGAAAATCTGTTTGAAATGCAGATTTTGCTGGTATGCGACGACGTACAGGCATTTATAAAAATCGTATGTCTTTTTGCGATAGAGCGCCGCGGCCAAATCGCGCGTAGCGTAAAGCGAAGCGCCGTCAGAGCGCAAAATCAGGCACGGTGGCATTCCGTAGGGCTCCAAATCGACTATTTGCGCGCCCTCGCTCTCTTTCAAAAGATTTTTCTCGCGAAGTTCGTCTATAACGGGCTGCATTTTATCAGTATAAAAGCGCTCGCCCGCATAACTGTCGAAAGTGATATTCAGTTTATCGTAAATGCTCTTTACGTAGTTTAACGTCAAAGATTTGAACCAGTCGAAAAGCGCGTTCGCTTCTTTATCTCCGTTTTCTATCAGGCGGAAATTCTCTCGCGCTTCTTCCTGCATAGCCTCGTCCGCCTCGTTATTGAAACGCACATATAAATCGTTTATGGCATGGATTCCGCCCTTTTCGACTTCTTCCCTAACTCCCCAACGCTTGTAAGCCGAAATCAATTTGCCGAATTGCGTGCCGTAGTCGCCTAAATGGTTTATCCCGACTACGTTGTACCCGAGAAATTTATAGATTTTATAAAGAGCCCCGCCGATTACAGTCGTTGAAAGATGCCCTATGTGGAAAGGCTTGGCGATATTCACCGAAGAATAATCTATGCAGATGGTTTTGCCCACGCCCGTATCGGACGAACCGTAGCGGTCGCCCTCTTTCAAAATCCTGCCGATTACTCCCTCGGCAAGCCCCGACTTGTTCACTTTGAAGTTAAGATACCCGTTAACCGCGGAAACCTCGCTTACCACGCCGTCCGTTTGATAGGCGTTTTTAAGTTCTTCTGCGATAGATATGGGGCTTTTCCTTAATATTTTTGCAAATTTGAAACAGGGCAGCGCATAATCGCCCATTTCCGAGTTGGGCGGAAGCGCGATAGTGGCGTAAACTTCTTCTTGTGTAACGCCGTCGAGTTTGATTTTTTCGGAAATATATTTTTTATAGTCCATAAAATTCCTCTAAAACGGTAATATTTTAACACAAGCACAAAATTTTAGCAAGTTAAGCCGCTATTCGTTTTGATTTTTATTCAAATTATATTATAATTTTGTAAAAAGATTTAAAGGAAGTCATCATGAAATTAGGTGTAGTCGGATTGCCCAACGTAGGCAAATCCACCCTGTTTAACGCCATAACCCACGCGGGCGCGGAAGCCGCAAATTATCCCTTTTGCACAATAGAGCCTAACGTCGGAGTAGTCAGCGTGCCCGACGAACGTCTGGACAAGCTTGCCGCGCTCTATTCAAGCAAAAAAGTCACTCCCGCCATTGTTGAATTTGTGGATATTGCGGGACTTGTAAAAGGCGCGTCGCAAGGCGAAGGGCTGGGAAACAAATTCCTTTCCCATATCCGCGAATGTGACGCGATAGTGCATGTGGTGCGCTGTTTCGAGGACGCGAATATCACCCACGTAAACAACAAAATCGACCCTGTTGACGATATAAAGACGATTACTTTGGAGCTTATTCTTGCCGATATCGAGGCTGTGAATAAGCGGCAGGACAGAATCAGAAACGTCGCGAGGGGCGGTTCTAACAAAGAAGCCGCGGCTGAATACGCGTTTTTGGAAAAGTTGGAAAAGTTTTTAAGCGAGGAAAAGCCCGCAAGGCTTTTCGAATGTACCGACGAAGAAAAACCGTTGCTTGAAAACTTGTTTCTACTCACGGCGAAGCCCGTTATTTATGCCGCGAATATTTCGGAATTTGACATGGGCAAACCCGAGGACGACATACCGCTTGTCAAAGCCGTAAAGGATTACGCGGCAGCCGAGGGCAGCGAGGTGCTTGTGATTTGCGCCAAGACCGAGGAAGAACTTTCCCAAATGCCGCCCGAAGAAGCCGATGAATTTTTAAAGGAGCTGGGGCTGGAAGAAAGCGGGTTAAACCGCCTTATCAAAAAGAGCTATGCGCTTTTGGGATTGATATCCTACCTGACCGCAGGCGAAAAAGAGACGCGGGCATGGACGATTGTAAAAGGTACAAAAGCCCCGCAGGCGGCTGGGAAAATTCACACCGACTTTGAAAAAGGCTTTATCCGCGCGGAAATATGCGACTATAAAACGCTTTTGGAATGTGGCGGGCTTGTCGGCGCGCGAGAAAAGGGAAAAGTCCGTTCCGAAGGCAAAGATTACGTTATAAAGGACGGCGACGTAGTCCTCTTCCGCTTCAACGTCTGATAAAACCGACAAAAAATCCGCGGCAACCTCTTCCATGCCGCGAATCGGTTAAAACCTACGCCGCTCAATCGAGCGGCGTATTATTTTTGGATAAACTTTATACGGCAAGGAAAAAAAAGAAAGAGATAATCAAAATGTGGATATTATCACGTGCGCCCAGACGAAGAAATCAAAGCTTTAAGCTAAAACGCCGAAACGCGCGTCACTCCTTTATACTTTAAACTGTTTTGCGCATCGGAAAGCTGTTTCTCGTAGTTATTGCGACTGCTTTTGCCGTACATATAAAATTTAAAGTCATGTTTGCCTGCCGCCATGGGCAAAATTTCGCCCTGCTTTTGCATAGTTCCCTCGCCATTAGACAGTACGGAGATATTTATGTTAAACGCCATAAAATCGTTTAGAGACGGCTGTAACCCCGTCATATCCACAGCCGAATAATTTCTGCCGCCGCCGTACAGCGCAATGCCGCCATGAACAAATTGCTTACCGTCTTGCGTTCTTTCTATCACATCGCCGTATTTTTGAGGATTTGTACCCGAAACGTAATCGAGCATTTTTTGTATATCGAGTTTAAGCCATTCAGACAGTGCGCCTACGGGCGATTCTATTAGTGTAGAGCTATCCACAAGTGCCAAATCCTTCCAATCGTACAGCCTTACGTCGCCTTCCAACCTCAAAACGGACGCAAACGACGTACCGCCACAATACTCCCAATCCCTGGTGAAATTACGCCACTGGTGGTCAGACGCGCCCTCGTACAAAAATTCGCCCGAAAAGTTGCTTTCAATGCCCACCGTAAACAGTCCGCTCGTTTCAAGCACGCTGTTTTTGAGCGTGACGTCCGTCATCACGTAGCGGCTGTAAAAATAATCGTCCTTATACAACTCACCGTAATCATTGGACGTTCCCGATTCGGCATAAGGTCTGTTGTCCGAACCCGTAAGGCTTGGATCGGAACCGAGCATTTTGGAAGCGCGCAGGGCGCGGTTTGCGCCTATCTTTAATATGAACTCCCTGCCCTGCGTAATTATGCAGCCTTCTATATTCACCTTTATCCTTTCGCTGTCGCAGCCCGTATTTTCCGCAAGCGAATTTATAAAGTACTTTTGACCGTCCCGGTTGCCGCCGTACGCCCTTATTACGTTTCTTCCGTTGCGGATACGGCAGTTTATTATATCTACACTCGCGTTGATTTCCAGCGTGGTTCCCGTAAGATTGAGGTTTGTAAGGTCGTACTCGCCGCTTTCGGAAAGTAAATTTTCGTCGCTACAACCCAACAAATTAACTCCGTACAGCTTAACGCCGTCTTTTCTTATCAAAAACGCGCAGTTATCCTGCCCCGCCACGCTGGCCATTTCCTTGAATTTAACAAAGTACAGCGGACCCTTGTAAAGGGATATCTGCGGCACACCGCTGCTGTCAAGAGCATGGGTAAAATTGCCCGCGTCTATCGAATAGCCGTTTCCGTATATATCGTTTTTGAACTCCATTACATAGGAAATATTGTCAGCACCCTCAGGCAATTGGTCGTGGGTATGCTTATACCATTCGGTATTGTATGTTGACTTTATCCTGCCCAGCATGGACGTGCGTTGCTGTATGCTTAACACTTGGCCGTTTTTATCCGTTCCCAGCGCGATATTCCCGTCCAGCGCGACAATCTTTTCGTCCTTTACGGCTTTATCCAGCTCAGGCGCGTTTTTAACCGCCACTGCGTCCTTTATCACGTTGACCGTTATCGTCGCCTTTACCGAAGTTCCGAATACCTCGTTGCCCTTCCAGGCGGCGGTGACAGTTACCTTGCCCTCGCCTACGGGTACAAGATATATCCCATCGCTTCGCATTTCCACCTTGGCTTTGCTATCGTCCGATACCGTAAAGCCCGTTTCTTCACCCGCCGCGCTTTGACCTGACGAGCCGGAACTGTACGTAAGCACTTTAAGCTTGTAGATATTTTCCTCCAAGGTCATATCGTCGTTATAGCGATAACCCGCCACAGTGTAACATTCCGCCAAATCGGCCTTGACGTTATTTGCTATCTGTATGGCCGTTATGCGCTTGACAACAGAAATATTTATTAGTTTTGAAACCTGTTTGCCGTTATAGCTTGCACTAACTTCCAATGTGTATTTTTCTCCACCCGAAGTAGCCGTAAGCATTGCCGTTGCGCCCTCCGCGGTAAAAATTTGAGGAGGTCCGTTGAAGTTCCATGCGTATTCTATTTCATCCGCACCCAACGCGGATACAGCGTAAAAGGACGCGGCATTGCCCGTAAATACGGTGACTGACTGCGTGCCGTCGGACTCCGTCTGCATGGGGAGATCGGAGAATACGGAAAAATCAAACTCGCCAAAACTGAACAAAAAATTTAAAGTTTGCCCGCCTGCCGAAACGGCCGCGGAAAAGCCCTCTTCCATTCCCGCATCTACGCGGATATCCAAAATGTATCTGCCGCTTCCCAGCCTTGTGGGTTCGCCTATCAAGTCGGCGTGATCGGAAGTGAACTGCGGCGTGCCGTCACTTTCCACATACAACCTCGTCCGCGTTGCGCCATACGCCAGCTTTAAGCCCGAAAAATCCGTTTCCCCATTTATCAGCATAACACCCGCGGGTTTGGTCACGTTCAGCGACACCTGTTTTTTTATGTCGCCGTTTACGCCGTCCGGCACGGCAACGTTAATTTTTGCCTCGCCCGAAAACGGTAAAAATAAAGTCTTTGCACCCTTGTCGGCTTCCAAAATGGTAGTGCTTGTAGCCGCGTTGATAGAATAATCGTTGAAGCCCAGCGGCTTTACTGCCATATCAAAGGAGTGCGTACCTGCGCTTATTTCTCCCTCGTAACCTTCGGGCGTGGCTTTAAGTACGTTTTTGCCTTCTCCGTCCAAAAGAGAAAATTCAAAGTCGTAAGGCTTAGAAGAAACTACCACGGCGGTAAGCGAATCGGTAAAACTTTTATCGCTGCTTGTGGCGGTTATTTCCACCGTTCCCTCGCCCTTGGGGATTATGTTGCCCTCCTCCGTCACCTCGGCAACGGAAAGATCCGCGCTTGTAAGCGTAAAGCCCCTATTTGTAGCGTTGGCGGGGGAAAGCTCTACTTCCACCTTGTGCAGCTTGTCGTCTGCCATATCTATAAACAGAGTGTTGTCATCGTCCAAGCCGTCTTCCGAAAAAATCCTTATCCCGTTTACCGAAATACTTACGTTAAGACTGACCAAATTGGCTGACGAAAACACCACCAACAAAAATATCATGGGAATAATCAGCACAAGCGAAATCAACGTTTTGCGCATCAGATACCACCCCCCCCCGTAAATTCGTAATACCTGTCGTCAAGGCGAAACAGTAAATAGAATACCGAAAGGGCTACGGAAGTAATTGCAAGCCCCGCGGTAATTAGATATGTCATATATCCCAACCCTGTGTGGTTTAGCTGGGAAAAAGCTTTTAATATAAACACCATCCCGCCTATCGCAAAAGACATTACCATGCCTATTATTATGACCACAGAAACCGTGCCGGAGGATTCCTTTATCTCCCCGTCGTCTTCCGTGGAAAAGCTGGCGTGGTTGAAATCGTATCTTGTGGCAACGGCTATATTTACAAAGCTGAAAAGCATGCCTATAACCGCCAAAAATACGCCGTTTAAAAAGCTTACCGAACCCGTTGCCGCAAGCAGCACGGCAGAGGCTATCTGCGAGACAGCCGTAACTATCATACAGAATACTATCTTGGAAAAGAAAACCGTTTTGTAATTTAATGGTAACGCCTTTATAGTATAAAACATCTGGCCGTCGCGGCTGATATTTGTGGCGCAAAATACGTTGGTCAACGTACCGAACAAAATAGTTAAAAACAGCGCGAGTTCAAGGTTACAGTTTACGCCTATCAAATTTTCTATAAGCGATACGCTGACGTCCATGCAAAAATAAACCATAAGCGGCATTATAACCGCCACCGATAAATAGGAAAACATATAACTCGGCGTGCGGAAAATCATCAAAAATTCTTTCTTTAACAGCGCACCGAACTTGCCGTCTATTTTTTTAAGCGACTTAGTCTTAATAACCGAACGCGAATACCCCTCGTTCCTCGATTGCAACGCTCGCACCAATATGCTTTTTATTACAAGCAGGGATATAGCTGTGCATGCCGCTATCAAAAGTGCGAGATACAGCCAGCCGAACACTCTGTCTTCACCGCCGATAATTTCGGCAAACCACCTCGCCGGATAAAGCGCGCCGCATACCGACCTTATCGCCGTCATGACACGCTCACTGAAAAACCAGCGTATGGAATCACCCAAAAGCAGTTGTTTTACGCCGTTTAGAACAATAGAGTACACCCAAAACAGCGCGCCAAAGATAGCCGTAACCAAAATAAAGGTTACAATATATCTTTCGCGCAAAAAACGCTTTATCATCTGAAAGGGCATTACCAGAACGGCGGAAATGGCTATTGTTATAAGCGGCAACAATATACAAACAACGGGCGTCAGCAGATAAAACGCAACGTCCGCACGGGTTTGTGTCGCAAATGTTAAGTTGATGGTCGTAACGGCCACAAACGCTATTATAAGCTGGCTTAAATAAATATTTATCAATTTTGCCACAAACAGCGTTTTGGCATTTAGCGGCATGGCCGCGTAAAGTTTCATGTCGTCCGCAGTGAACAGCTCGCGGCCTATACGGCCTATGCCGCCTATCACCATTCCCAAAATAACGGCAGAATACAATATAGTCAAAAGCTCGGTCGTGCGTGCCGTCACGTTGGTTACGCCGTCCGTTTTAACGGCTAAGTACACTCCCGTGAACCTGCCGAAAAACACTACAAACAGCGCGACTATCGTACACGCTATGGCGACCTTTAAAATAAACCCGACTATATCGAAATTCCCTGTCTTAAAGGCCGAACGCTTTTCCTGCCCGTCCTTACGCAAAAGTGCGCGAACCTTGGCCATATTTATCTGCCCGTACTTGCCACGCTCAGTTCTTTTGCTCATTTTTTAAAAAATATTCCTCGAAATCGAATTCGGGATTTTCCTCATAGATTTTTTTGACGTTAAGTTCGTCCACCTGCCGACCCTTGCGGATAAGAACTACCCTATCGCACAATTTGGCCACCGTTCCCAGCGCGTGGGAAGAAAATATTATGGTATTGCCTTCCGCAGCATAGCTATGCATAAATTCTTGCACGGCGCGCATGGTTCGCGGGTCTAGCCCCGTCATAGGCTCGTCCAATATCCATAGCTTGGGGTGGTGTATTAGCGAACCCATCATACAAATTTTTTGACGCATACCGTGCGAGTAGGAAGATATTAAATTTTCTATGGCGTCGCCCAACTGAAATACCTCTTCCAACTCACCCAGCCGCTTTACGCGCACGTCCGTGGGAACTTCATATACGTCAGCCATAAAGTTTATATACTGCATTCCCGTCATCTTTATAAAAGTGGCATGATTATCGGTTACAAACCCCATTTGGGCCTTGGCCTCTTCCGGGTTCTTTTTTATGTCGTAGCCCGCTATATTTATTTCGCCCTGTTCATACGGTATCATACCTTCAAGGCACTTTAACGTAGTAGATTTGCCCGCGCCATTGTGACCGAGCAGACCGACTATCTCCCCCTCGTAACACGTGAAGGAGACGTCGGTGACCGCCCAGTCTGATTTTTTGTTGTACCTTTTGTTGAGCCCCCTAATGCGGACAACTTCCCGCCTTTCTTGGGCTTCGCTTTGATTGTCTGTCATGTTTTCTCCGCGTTTTCAGTATGTGTACAAAAGTTCTATTTTTACGTTTGAACTGCCCGAAGCGTAGGATATTTCAAGTTTGGTTATATATTGATCTTCGGCGGTAATTTTGACCTCCATGCCATAGACGGGGGCGGGAAGTTCTTCCTCTATTGAGAATACCGAGCTTTCGCTACCTGCTTTTACGGACAGGGTAAAAACGCCGTCCTTTATATCCGAGGAAGAAAAGTACTCTTCGTCCAGGTCCAACGTCGCCGCGGGCGTTGTTGCCGCGCTTATAGTATATGCCTTTTCTTCGGGAGAATACGGGTCTTCTGCCGAGAGATCGTTTAACCTTTTAACCGTCTCCTTTACCGCATATTCACCGCCGTTCTTTGTATAGGTCTTCTGTTTGCCGAAACGCAACAGCGTCCCCGCTTTAATTTCTATATTTTGCTCTATCTTTTTGGCTTCGGATATCTTTTTATAAGCCTCTTCCGCCATCTCCAAAGTTGATGGAGTCTGCGGTTGTTCGGGTTCCGGATTTTCTGGTATGTCGCAAGCGGCCATAACCCCTAAGCACATCATCAAAGATAACAATACCAATAATAACTTTTTCATTACAGCAATCCTCCTTTTATGGCAATATATGCAAGCGATATTAACGCCATGGTCACTGCCGCGGCTTCAAACAATCCGTTTATGGGCGCGTCGGCTATGGTCTCGGCCGCAACAATTATACTGTCCGCGTCTGCCAGCGAATTCCAATCGTATATAAGCTGTTCGTAGCCCTCTATCGCAGATTGAGCTACCTCACGCTCCTTCTCGTCGAGAGTACTTATAATTTGCTGCATTTGCTTTAACTTGCCAAAGTCTTCTTCCTTGAACGCCTCGCTGTCCATGCCCTCTGCAAGCCCCTCTAAGGAAGCTAACGCCTCCCTAAGTCTTGCCGTATAGCCATCGGCATCCGTCACCACAAGGGTAACAGTCTTGCTGCCCGTATAGTTTTTATCGCTTATGGTCATCGTCACAGACGTTTCGCCTTCTCCCTGTACGGTTTCGGGGTTTATGGTAACTTGCAGTTCTATGTCATCATCGCCCTGCGTATAGGTGGCGTGACCTGTAAACGAAAGCGGTGTGCCTGTGTATTTTACGCGGTAACCGTCGTTATCTTGCGTCCAGTCTTTACCCTGTTCGGAGGTCAGCCAGAAAATCGCTTCGGCAGATATATCCAATTTATTTACGGTATATACGCCCTTTGTTTCTTCCTTGCTGCCTTTAAACGTCACTTTATAATTTGTGTTTGCACAGCTGCCCGTTATGTCGTACGCGCCCGCATCAGTCAACTCGCCGTGATTCAGCGTAATTTGCAAGGCGGCGTTATCGTCGTCGTAGGCAAGCTCGTCTTCCGTCGTCCAGTCGTTTGCGTTAAAAGTGTAACTGTGGTCGTGTTTATAATCCGAACTCTGGTCATTTATCGTTACGGTAATAGGCCTTTGTTTGATAATATACTTGCCGGGTTTTACTTCTATTTCGTAGTTGCCATTGGGATTTGTAACTTCGCCCGTTATATCATAACCGGTTTCGTTTGCGGCGGGCTTTTCTTCCAAAGTGCAAGTATAATTTATTGTGGGAGTATAGCTATCGCCGGGGATGAAGCCTGATGCCTTATGGGTGAACGTAGTAACTACCTCGTCGCCGTATATCTTATCTGTTACGTCATCTATCGTAACGGTAGCCTTTATGGCCTTTATGTGGTACATGGGATAGTTTACATGCGTTTCGTCCGTAAGTGTAAACGTTCCTCCCGTTCCGTTTTTAAAGGTTATATTGTAGTTGTTTGCAACGACTGTGCCGCCTATGGCAGGGATTATGGGATAATCGCCCTTATCCTTTTTACTTGCGTTTGTGCCGAGGCCGAGAGTTATGCCAAGGGCGTCGCCCGGACACAAGTCAGCTATTTTAAGGACGTTTTCGCCGCTTTGGGTAAGCGTGGCTGAGTTATTATCGTAGTCCTTTTCCTGGTCGTAAACAGTTACCGTGATATCCTTTTTCTCTATTTTATAGGTTGCCGTCTTTTGCCCCGTATAATTGCCCTTACCTGTTACGGTGATAGTGTAGTCACCGACGGTTACCGTATCTTTATCTACCTTTACATCGTAGTCGCCCTTTTGCAACGTCAAACTACCTGCCGTTACCGACTCTACCAACTCAGCGGGGACTATTGCCTGCTTGTCATATTTTTTGGAGGTCGCGGTAAGCGTTAACCCGTCTATCGTGGCGGGGTTGATTACTAGCTCGCCGCCCGTAGTAAACGTGAATTCATCGCCGTCATTATAGTTCTCCGATTGAAGCACGGCCTTTACGTTATACGTTCCCACATTTACGGGTTTATCCTGCTTGTAGTCGCCGTCGGCTGCGGTGTTGAGTTTATAATATATGGTTACCGTTACACTCTCGTCGTCAACAGTAAGAGTCAACTCGTGGTCTTTGCCGTCGTAGGTTACACTCTTTTCGCCGCCGAAGGAAAGATTTCCATATCCCACGGGGGATATGTTGTATGTGCCGCCTTTGCAAGTAACGGTAAAGTTTTCAAGCTCGCCCGCCACGCCGCTCCAAGCGTATTCTGCGTTAAGCACGGCATTTATATCGTGATTGCCCACAGTGTTGTTAGTATTTACGTCGCAGGTTATGGTAAGCATTTTAAGCGCTTCCTCTGCTTCATATTCGCCTAAGAAGCCGTCAATGCCATCAAGCTCCCAAGCTACGTCGTAACCGCCCTTGGAGTTGTAGCTCGCGTTCTTGCCCTTAACCGTCAAAGTTACTTGCGCCTTGTTTACAGTAAGAATCGCGCCCGCGTCGTCCACAGTAATTTTGTAGTTGCCTTTATTCGTAGTTTCATTAAGTTCGTATTTAACTGTAAGTTCGTAGGTTTTCGCGCTCCACTCGCCCGGAACTTCCTTAACTACCACCGTTACGCTCTTAAATCCGTCGCCGCCCACAAATTCACCAGTTTGGGCGTGAGTTGCGTTAATTTCAGGCGCAGTTTTCTTTCCTGCGTAGGTCGCCGTACCGCTGTTTACTTTTATGGTTATATCAACGGCCTTAATGGTGTATGTTGCCTGTTGCTCGCCCTCAAAGTTGTTTTTGCCGGTGACTTTCACGGTGTACTCTCCCGCGTCGGCCGAATTATTTATAATTTCAACGTCGTAATCGTTGGTCGAAAGCGTCAGGCTGCCCGACTTAACCGCCTTAATAACCTCATCATTGCTCAGCTTTGTTCCGTTGTAAGCCCTATCGGCATTCAGCTCCAAGCCGTCAATCTCAGCGGGGGTTATCGTGTATTTAAACGTAAATTCTTTCAAGTCGGCCGTGTTGCCGGTTGTGTAGAAATATACGTTATCCGTGCCGATTGTAATTGTCACGTCCCAGTCGCCGTGGTTCTTTTGGGCGATAAATTCGGCAGAAAAATTAAATCCGTTAACTTTTTCGCCGTAATATTTTTTAAATAATGCTACCAGCTCTTCGGCGGTAACGTTCTCGCCGTCGTAAACCAAATCACCTATCTTTAAACCCGTTTCTACTTTAATAAGCATACGAGTTTCCTTTTGGGTACAGCCGAGTTCAGTACATTCGCGCGTTATATCCTTGGTTTTTTCAGAGCCAAAATTTTGTTCGTCCTCTTTCAAAGTCCAATCATATTGGTGTTGAGCGTGTACAATCATCCAGCTGCCGTGCATGGTTTGGTTGAGGTCAAGCTTGGTTGTTTCTTGGCCGCCCTCGGTGGTTGTATAGTTGAGTTCTGTGAGCTCAAACTCTGCACCCGAAGTTGCGGTGTAGGTGTGCCCTGCCTCTAAATTACCAAAGCAATTATGAGCCGCATCCCATACCCTCGCCGTGGTGGTATAGGCAAAGTAGTCAGCATTTTTCAAGCCTGCCCATACTTTGCCGCTCAAAACGGTCTCTGCGGGGATTTCGATTTTACCCGTCGTACTCGACGTCTGAATGGTGCCGAGGAAGATTGCGGGAACCGGTTCGTCCTCATCAGATTCTAAGGCAATGGTGATACTCACCTTAATGGGACTTTTCTTCCCGACCTTAAGCGTGCCGTCTACAATTAGGTTGCCGCTCTGTGAATATCCACCGTCTTTCAAATCGCTTGCCGAAGGATATTGTTTACCGGCTTGCGGGCCTCCGGCAAAACCATCAAATACCCAGGTGTTTGCATTTAGCGTAAGCGTAGCACCTTCACCAACCTTCACGGTTGCGCCGGGCATAATCATAAAGTCGGTAACCGTCTCATATTGTGCTTTGTCGCCGTTGAGTTCAATATTATAATTATAAGGTATAGAGAACATAACGGGACTGGTAGGCACCGAAATTCCCATTGCAGAGAATAGCATATAGCTGAACTTTGCGCCGCCATTGAAAATCATTGTTGTTTGGCCAATACCCTCGGTACCGTTCGCGGCAGTGGCATTATTAACGACTTTTTTCGGATTATAGGTGATTGTTACGCTTGCTCCTGTACGAAGCATAATAAACGTATCATGCCCATTCCCGTCGCCTTGCTCGTTGCTTATAAACGGCTGGTCGAGGGAAGCATGCAACGTCATTGTTTCCACCCAAAGGCTTGCATGCCCATATAGCATGCCGCCGTAGTTGATTGTAATCGGGCATTCGATATTGATCATAGCATAACGCTTGAATGGAGTAGTTCCGTCCATGAAAGCTCCTAACGCATTTGTGCCGCCCGCATAGTCAAGAATGAGGAAAGGCTGATAGAGTTTGCCGCCCTCGGCAACGTCAATGATGCCCATATCCGTGCCCGTCTTGCCTTCACCGCCCCAAACTCGGCCATAAACATCCATAATGCCGCCGCTTGCGACTTGTATCTTGCTGCCTTTTTCAAGAATCAGTTCTGAATATGCGCCCGAGGTGTGCCCTTGATAGCCCTGTCCCACAAGATAGTTGACAACAGCCCCTACTCTGAGTGTGCCTTCTACGGTTATCGTAACATCCGCTTTCACTGTCACGGTACGATAAGCGTCCTTATAGGTCGGATTCAGCCAAGAAATTTTGTTATCGGCTGTTCCCGATTTGCCAGCTTCCATAAAGCCGTTTGCATCATTATAAGGGATAAGCAATGTAACGCCGCGCGGGATCTTAAAATTCCTGTTTATGGTTGTATCCTGGATTACATAAACCGTCCCGCTTTGCGCGCTTTCAACCGCATCTTCGATTGTTGTGAAGAATTGACCCTCCGCGCGCGCCACATAGAAATTCGCAGGCGCCATCCATGCGACAACGTCCATTTTGCCTTCAACGAATAAGCTCACAGTGGAGTCGGTGGAAACAAGCGCACCATTTACCGACCAACCGTAAAACACTTCTTCTGCACCGAGCGAAACACTCAGCTCAAGCGTGCTTCCGATGGCAACATTGTAAGAGACAGCTCCCGTTTGATTTTCGTTTCTCTGTTCACCGACAGCAGACGTAACCGTTCCTTGCGCATTCGCTCCCCTATTTACTGTCACATCCGCATTACCTACATTAAGACGGATATTGCGAATATTCAGATAGGTATCTATCTTGTCGCCATACGGTTTAACATTATAGGAGAAGAACGAAACATATAACGTTTCTCCTTTATGAATCATGATATTAGCACGATACCAATCTCCGGCTTTAACCACGCCGTTTCCCGTTATAATTTTGCCACCTGCTATCGATCGGGCAAGGTCGTTCAGATCTTTGGGTTTTGCCTGCCCTTCCATCATATCCCCAAAAACGCTTTTGTTTACCGCTTCTCCTGCCTTATAGCAAAGATATGCACCAAGCAGTTGTTGATTGCCATCTGTATAATAGCTTCCCGAGATTTGAAATTCAAACGAAATACTCCCCGTTTCTTCCGCAACCGTATCTTTTATTGAAAAAGCAAGCGTCGATAATCCATCGGTGCCGGGGGATACACTCTCGTCGATCCAAAGAAAAGAATTGCTTGCTTGATAGACATAATTGCCCTCCTCGGATAATTCGGGATCAAAGAGCCAAGTATCCTGTCCCCCCCAATCTTTTGTATCTTCAACGTTCAGACTATCGGGCGTTTTTACGATGTTCTCGATCCCGCCTTCGACCCCTTCTTTGACCATAAAGTCAACAAATGTTTTGCTGTAGATATATCTTCCGTCATCGGGCAAATTGTATTGAATTGAGACTATATGATTTTTGACATCGGTTAGTACAAATGCCAAAAATTCATCCATTGCCTCCACTCTACCGGAATAGGCTTCACCGTCAAGTGTTATTGCATAATTTTCCGCTTGGAAGTGATTATAGGTATCAATCCGCACGACCATTGTATTTTCTTTCCCAAACGGAAAATCAATTGTTGTACCGCGAGGAATGTTAATCATGGTATCTTCGCCATCCGTGGTCTTTGTTGCGGATACGGCAAGCGGCACCTCTTCTTTATAACCTGTTTCAATCTCTGTCGATTTGTCAAGTCGAAGAGTTTGAACCTTGCTGTTAGATGAGGAAAAATCGCTACCTTTCATAGCAAGAACATTGCCCTGCGGAACAAAATACGGCAAAATTTCTCCCACTTTCGACGTCCATACACCCGTTCTGCTATAATTCACTTTGATAGACGAGTCAAACTCTGAAGGCTTCGTGCTATTTTTAGCCGAAGAACTGATTTGCCACATTTTGCCGTTTTCAAGGCTCACGGGAACTCCCGAAGAAATCTCTTTTGTTTCTTTTTTGGCCACATCGGTGCATGTAACTTTTAACCACTCCGATTCAAAATTAAAGACAAACTGCGTGGTCTGCACTTCTTCTTCGCCGCAAACTTTTATATTGTCAACATAAAGTTGATCGCCTTCTTCATATTTCCATAAATCCCGATAGGCATATGTCACATAGAATCTGAATTCTAACTGATTGTACCCCGTTTTTGTTACAGGCACTGCAAAATTACCGATAGCATCCGTTTCTTCATGCGTAGCATTATACGGCACGAATTTTTTTAATTCAGTTCCGTTTAAGTATAATCTGAAAATAGGGTATGAGGACTTTTGGCTAATCGCGGTAAACGCATTGCATGATTGAAAATAATCAAACGAAACAAATTGACCTTCTTCCGCCACAAAGTCATACGTAAGCGATGCGACATCTTTGTCTGCGGGACTGTAATTACTGAAATCGAACGACCATTTTCCGTCAGTGGAACTCCAAAACGGTTTATCCTCTTTTTCCGAGGATTGCATAGCGGAATAATCACTGCTTACAAAATGCGCGTAATAATGGTCACCCCCGTTTTTCGCCAAAACATTTTTCACCGTGTACGTCTCTGAACGAGTAAGAATTTCACCCGCCGCATTTGTCCAATAAGCAAAATAATTGCCCTCACCTGCAACCGCAGTTACAGAAAATGGAGCTGTCCACTGAATGGTATAATCGTCGGATTCTACTTCTTCTCCACTGTGTTCTATGGAATAATCGGATTTAATATGCCCCTTGCCGATACTATCTGTCGCAACGCTTGCAGAGAGATTAACGGTATTGGTTGGAGCGTTCATCCAAAGCAAAGCATAGGAGTTTCCGTCGCTCATCCCTTCAATAAAGACAATTTCAACATATTCGCCAACATCAACATGCTCGATTCTACATTCCATTGCATCAGACCGCGACGTAGAACCATTACCTTGTACAGAAAAAAGCGCCTGTCCTTTTTGAGAGGAGTCAGTATATTTATACGCGTAAAGCATGGGGGTATTGCCGTTTTCTTTATTATTATACGAACGATTTGTCCCCCAACCAATCACAAAGGTGCCTGCCGTCTTAATGTGCAGCACCATTTTCTTCTCGCTCCCCTGTGTGGAATGTGCACGCCAATAGGAACCATCCCAATAAAATCCATTTTGTTCTTCATCAATTTCATATTCCGCCGTGCAAGCTGGATAAAGTTTCTCCTCCGCTTTGGCGGACAAAAAATGTAATAGCGCCACTGCCGCGGCCGCCAAAAACAGCATCGCTAAAAACGCTATAAGTGTCTTTTTAAAAATCTGCCGTTTCATTTTCATTGTATTCTCCTTACTTGTTTGTTTAGTGTACAGTCCGCAACGCGAACAGCAATACGCATTAAATTTTATCACTTGGATTTTTAGTTTGCAATGCTTCGGCGGGGTCAAAGTCCTCCACTCGAATTTTGTTAGTTTTTGTAAAATTTTGAGTTGATTTTTTCACTTTTTGTTAAAAATACATACGTTTAAGGGGGGATATTCGGCAAATTGTTGATTACAATTAACAGTTTATGCAACTCGCCAATTTTTAAGCCATAAAAATAAAAACCATAGTCCCCACCTCCCGCGGCGGGGCGAACGTTTATATGCATTGGACGCTTTATATGGTTATAAGTATGAGATTCTCTAAACATCCGAAATAAACGCCATGAATTTTGCCGAGACTCCTTACGGAATCCCGGCTTTTTGATAATAGAATATCCAGGCCCCCCTGGATTTACTATATTATGCTAAAATTCTAATAGGTCTTCTATCCTGCATCCTAACACGAAAGCAAGGGAAGCCATTGTAGATACAGAAGCTTTATTGATATCCTTCGCCCTCATTTCATATTGTTGCAAAGTGCGCAATTTTACTCCCGATTTCTCCGCTAACTCTTTTTGAGTTAAGCCGCATAATTTCCTCTGCCTTTGCAGACGCGTTGAATTATTTCGTCTTTGAATAATAGCGTTGGCAGTATCTACGAACTTGTCTTCCGAAGCTTCATGCAACGTAGGATACATATTTAAGATTTCGGTAACTGACAGATTGTCTTCAATGTTTTTAAAGGTTCTTCCTGTTTTCCATTGATAATATGCGAGGATCCAGCCGCACCAATATTCAGGTGAAAAATCATATTCAATTTGCGGTGCCGGAAAAGAATACACTACCCCTGCTTTATTCACCACTTCAATAACTAATTCCGTCCCAGACAAACCAGAAACCACTTTGGGAACACCCTTTCCAAACAAATCGGCATATCCGCTTGATATAAATAAGCGCATAAATGTCTCTATATCTATTTGGCACGCATTCACCGCATAGTCGAAGGCTTCTCCTAAATTCTTCATTGAATCGTTTAAATATTCTTCAGCGTAAGCGGGGATCATCTGCTTTTATTGCCTCTCTTATAATATCTCTCATAAAGATTCCGTCTAAATCTTCCTTTTCAATTTCTTTACGGTAAGCTATACGGGCTTCGTCATCACGCGATCTTCTCTTGAAATAATAAATATTGTTATCAGCTATCGTATAATCAAGAAACTTTAATGCTTTAAACGATTTTTGCGACTTTAAAACGAACTGTTCCCCAAGTTTACCCAACCGCATTGCATGGCTTAATTGTTTTAGAGAAATTTCATTTAACACGAACGACCTTGCAAATGAAAAATATGAATCGTCTGCCCTATACCCGACGATTGCATCGTAATCCTCAAATGCCGGAAGAAAATTTTCGACAAGATACTCTTTCCCCCGTACAGCTAATGATGTGGACAGTCTGCCTTTTCTATGCAGCATTAAAATAGCCAGCCAGTTCAAAATCGTATATTCGGGCGAAGACAAATTTAAGATGCTTAATCCATACGTTTCGATTTCATATCTATTGGCAAAACCGTCAACGCCCTCAGCGCACGCCCACTCTTTTGCTAGTTCTACATGTTCAGTGCAATAAAAGCCTTTCCCGTAATCATTATAGGGCTTGCTCTTGCCAAATTCGGGATGCTCTATAATTTTGGAGGAACCGTGATATAATATTAGTTTGCCCATCGATCTTCTTGTACTCCCAAAGAGTTATTTTTCAATATTGTACTCCTATAAAAGTATAAAGTCAATTGTTTTGCAAGATAAAAGCGTTCAATCGGAAACTATCTACGATTGGACGCTTTTACAATTTTTAAATTATTTTATGAAATTTATTTTAATCTAATCATTTAATGACGTTTATCGTATCTCGCATTATGCCTTCAATAACTCTTTATTATTTGGGGCAAAATGGCTGTCTTATTTAATGGTAAAATTGTCACGCCAGTTGAAATTATTCCA